>JBBIKZ010000005.1:0-48361 GCA_037445185.1 Hydrogenophilales bacterium
GTTCAACGTGCACTGGACCATGAATTGCGGCAACGACAGCATCTTCGTCGACCCGCCCGGACAAGTACCCGAACCGGCCACGCTGGCCCTGCTGCCCCTCGGGCTCGCGGGGTTGCTGGTCCTACGCCGTCGCCGCCAGCCAGGCGCCGATGCGCTCGACGGCCAGGGCCAGCTCGTCGCGTGAGGTGGTGTAGGCGAAGCGCACATGGCCGGCGGTGCCGTGCCGGCCGAAGTCGATGCCGGGGGTGATCGCCACGCCGGCCTCCTCGAGCAGCCGGGCCGCCAGGGTCGCGCCATCCGGCGCCAGGGCGCCGACACCGGCATAGACGTAGAAGGCGCCGTCGGGCTCGGCCTCGACCGCTAAGCCCAGCCCGCGCAGGGCCGGGAGCAGAAAGTCGCGCCGTGCGCGCAGCTCCGCCTTGTAGCCGGCGAGGATGTCCAGGGTCTCGGGGGCGAAGGCGGCCAGGGCGGCGTGCTGCGCCGGGGTGGGCGCGGCGATGAAGACGTTTTGCGCCAGCCGCTCCACCGCGGGCACCAGATCCGCCGGCACGATGAGCCAGCCGAGCCGCCAGCCGGTCATGCACCAGTACTTGGAGAAGCTGTTGATCACCACCACGTCCTCGCCCAGGGTGAGCGCGCTGGGCTCGTCCCGCCCCTGGATGAGCTCGTGGTAGATCTCGTCCACCAGCAGCCAGCCGCCGCGCGCGCGCACCCAGGCATGGATGGCCGCCAGTTCCGCATGCGGGAGCACGGTGCCGGTGGGGTTGCCGGGGTTGGCCACCAGCACGCCGCGGGTGGCGGGCCGCCAATGCCGCTCGACCGCGGCCGCGGTGAGCTGGAAGCGGCTGTCGGCGCCGACCGGCACGCCCACCGCCTCCACCTCCAGCAGGCGGGCGAAGTGGCGGTTGCAGGGGTAGCCGGGGTCGGCCATGAGGAGCTGATCATTGGCGTCGAACAGGGCGGCGACGGCGAGCAGTAGGGCCCCCGATGCCCCCGGCGTGACGATCACGCGACCGGGGTCGACTCGCACCCCATGGCGCGCCCGGTAGTAGTCGGCGATGGCCTCGCGCAGCGCCGGCAGCCCCAGGGCCGGCGTGTAGCGGGTGTGGCCCGCCTGCAGGGAGCGCAGCCCGGCCGCGATGATGGGTGCGGGGGTGGGGAAATCCGGCTCCCCCACCTCGAGATGGATCACCGCCCGGCCTGCCGCCTGCAAGGCTTGGGCGCGCGCCAGGATGTCCATGACGCGGAAGGGTTCGATCTCGGCGGCGCGGCGGGAGGGCATCTTGTGGGGGGTGCCGGCAGGCCCGCTGCGCTCAGAGATGGGCCTCGATGAACGCGCGCACGAAGTGCTCGGGCCGGGCGCTGTGGAAGCGGGCGCGCTCGGCGCCGTCCTTGAACAGGAGCACGGTGGGAAAGCCGCGACAGCCGTAGCGGCCAGCAAGTTTCATGTTCTCGCCCTCGTCGGCCTCCACCTTGGCCAGCCGCACGCGGCCGTCGTAGCTGGGAATCACCCGTTTGAGGACCGGTGTCAGGGCATGGCAGGGGCCGCACCAGTCGGCCCAGAAATCGACCAGGACGATGTGCCGGTGCGAGGCCTCGATGACATCGCGCTCGAAGTGGTAGAGGTCGGTGTCGAAGATGCACTGATCGCAGATCTGGCGTTCGTGCTGGTGGTCGTGGTGTTGCAGGGTCATGCTCGCTCGCGCTCCTGTCGTAGCAAAGGATCTTGCCGGAAATACCGCCGCAGCTGGTCGTACACCGCCGGATAGCGCCCGTGCACCGCCTGGGGCCACTCGAAGAAATACTCCGTCAGCACGGCGAAGAATTCCGCCGGGCTCTCGGCCGCGTAGGGGTCGATGTCGGTCGCCTCGCCCGCATCGACGCAGCGGCAGAAATCCTCGTACGCGGCCGTGAAGGCGGCGGACCAGTCCGCAACGCGCATGCCGCGATGCAGGGGGGGCAGGCCGTCGACGCTGCCGTTGCCCATGTCCAGCTTGTGGGCGAATTCGTGGATGACCACGTTGTAGCCCTCGCCCCCGCCCGAGGCGGCCACGTCGTCCCAAGACAGGATGAGCGGGCCGCCATCCATGGCCTCGCCGGCGCGCACGTGGCGGATGTGGTGCACCACGCCGGCCTCGTCGGTGTCAAAGCCCTCGTGGATGAACTCCCCCGGATAGACCACGATCTCCCGCCAGTCGCCGTAGGCCGCGTGTCCAAGCGTCAGCACCGGCAGGGCGGCAAACGCGGCGATGGCCGTGCGCATGTAGGCGTCCACCTCCGCCCCGCCGGCACTGGAGAAGGCCTTGTCGGCGAGGATGCCCAGGGCCTCCTCGCGCAGCCTGGCCTGCTCGTCGGCGGTGAGGCCGACGAATACCGGCAGCGCCAGCACGTCCTGCCAGGCCGCCTCGTCGAGCCGCGGCGGCTCGCGGCCGAACAGCGCGCTCAGCCAACCGCCCATGGCGTTCACGCCTCACCGGCCCTGGCCGCGCGCTTGCGCTCGTGTTGGCTTCGGCCGCCGCTTCGCGGCTTGACATTCGCCGGGCTCATGTCAGCCTTCGCCGAAACTCGCAGAGCCGCGCTGCGCGCGCTTGCGCTCATGTTCCTTGAGATAGCGCTTGCGCAACCGGATGGACTTGGGCGTGATCTCCACCAGCTCGTCGTCCTCGATGAACTCCACCGCCCGTTCCAGGGTGAGCTCGATGGGCGGGGTGAGGTCTATGGCCTCGTCCTTGCCCGAGGCGCGGATATTGGTGAGCTGCTTGGTGCGCACGGGGTTCACCACCAGGTCGTTGTCGCGGCTGTGCACGCCGATGATCATACCCTCGTAGAGCGGGTCGCCGGGCTTGACGAACATGCGCCCGCGATCCTGCAGCTTCCACAGGGCATAAGCGACCGCGGCGCCGTCCTCGGCCGAGATCAGCACGCCGTTGCGCCGCCCCGGCATGTCCGGTCGGATCGGTCCCCAGTCGTCGAAGACGTGGCTCATCAGGCCCGTGCCGCGGGTCAGAGTGAGGAACTCGCCCTGAAAGCCGATCAGGCCGCGCGCCGGGATGCGGTATTCCAGGCGTACGCGGCCGTGGCCGTCGGGCACCATGTCGAGCAGATCGCCGCGCCTCGCGCCGAGCTCCTCCATGACCGCGCCCTGGTGCGCCTCATCCACGTCCAGGGTGAGCAGTTCGTAAGGCTCCTGGCGCTCGCCGTCGATCTCCCGCGTCACCACCTGGGGGCGCGAGACGGCCAGCTCGTAGCCCTCGCGGCGCATGTTCTCGATGAGGATGGTCAGGTGCAGCTCGCCGCGCCCGGAGACCTTGAACACGTCCGTGTCCGCCGTGTCCTCCACGCGCAAGGCGACGTTGGTGTTGAGTTCCTTCTGCAACCGGTCGCGCAGGTTGCGGCTGGTGACGTACTTGCCCTCGCGGCCGGCGAAGGGCGAGGTGTTGACCTGGAAGTTCATGGTCAGCGTCGGTTCGTCCACGCGGATCTCGGGCAGGGCCTCGGGCCGCTCGGCGTCGGCGATGGTCGCGCCGATGGCGACATGCTCGACGCCGGAGATGATGACGATGTCGCCGGCCAGCGCCTCCTCCACCGGCACCCGCTCCAGTCCCCGGAAACCGAGTAGCTGGGTAACCCGGGCCTTCTCCCGAAATGTCTCGCCCTGCAGGACCATGACCTCCTGGCCGGGCCGCATGCGGCCGCGGCGGATGCGCCCGACGCCCAGGCGGCCGAGGTAGTTGGAGTAGTCCAGCGCCGCGATCTGCATCTGCAGGGGCGCGTCGCTCTCGTCGGCGGGGGGCTCGACGTGTTCGAGGATGGCCTCGTAGAGGTCGGTCATGTCTTCGGCGACCCGGCCCGGCACCTTGCTGGCCCAGCCCTGCAGCGCCGAGGCGTAGATCACCGGGAAGTCGAGCTGCGCCTCGGTGGCGCCGAGCTTGTCGAACAGGTCGAAGGTCTGGTTGATGACCCAGTCCGGCCGCGCGCCGGGCCGGTCGATCTTGTTGATGACGACGATCGGCTTGAGACCGTGTTGCAACGCCTTGCGGGTAACGAAGCGGGTCTGCGGCATGGGGCCTTCCACCGCGTCCACCAGCAACAGGCAGCCGTCCACCATGCCCAGCACCCGCTCCACCTCGCCGCCGAAGTCGGCGTGGCCCGGGGTGTCGACGATATTGATGCGGGTGCCGCGGTAGTCGATGGCGGTGTTCTTGGCCAGGATGGTGATGCCCCGTTCCTTTTCCAGGTCGTTCGAGTCCATCACCCGCTCGGACACCTGCTGGTATGCGGCGAAGGTGCCGGACTGCTGCAGCAGCTTGTCCACCAGCGTGGTCTTGCCGTGGTCGACGTGGGCGATGATGGCAATGTTGCGCAGCGGTCGGGACATATATTAGCAACTACTTAAAAAAAGTCGGCGATTCTAGCATGTCGCGCGCCCCTGCCCGGTGACGGATGCAGTCCTGGCCGTGCCATTGCGTCCCGCCCCCCTCCGGGCGCGGCTCCAGAGGGTATGATGCAGCGCAAGGTCATCCCGGACCGCCCCCCCACTTCTATCGCATCAGGTGCCGCATGCATCGTCTCCTGCTCTGTATCGCCCTCTTCCTCCCCGCCCTGGCCCCGGCCGCAGACTGGCTGTATCTGACCTATCCGGGCGACACCCTGAGCCAGATCGGGGTGAAATACCTCAAGAACTGGCGCGACTGGCCCAAGATCATGCCCCTGAACAAGATCCCGCACGATCGGGTGTTGCCGGCCAACACCCGCATCCGCATCCCGGTGGAACTCATGCGCGTGAACCCCGCCCCGGCCGAAGTCATGCACGTGGTGGGCAACGTGCGCGTGAAGCCGGCCGACGGCCCCTATCGTCCGCTCAAGGTGGGCGAGCGCATCACCGGCGGCGAGACCGTGCTCACCGGTCCGCGCAGCTTCGCCAGTTTCAGGCTGGCGGACGCCTCCGTCCTCAACCAGCAGCCCTTGACCCGCCTGGTGTTCGGGCGGCTGGCGGCTTATGGCGACACCGGCATGGTCGCCACCGAGCTTGACCTGCAGGATGGCCGCCTGGAGGCCAACGCCAGCCGACAGGTCGCCCCAGGCGGCGGTTTTCAGGTCAAGACCCCCATCGCCGTGGCCGGCCTGCGTGGCACCGCTTTCCGCCTCAACCTGGATGCCGAGGGCAAGACCCTGCGCGGCGAGGTCCTGGAAGGGGCGGTGGGCGTGACGGCCGCGCGCCGGGAGGTGGTAGTGCCGGCGGGCCAGGGCACGCTCGCCCGGGCCGGCCAGCCCCCGGCGCCGGCCCGTCCCCTGTTGCCGGCGCCGGAGGTGATCGCCCTGCCGAACCGTATCCGGGCGCTGCCCATCCGCTTCAGCTGGCTGCGTGACGACGCGGCCCGCGCCTGGCGTGCCCAGATCGCCGCCGATCCAGCCTTCAGCCGGCTGCTGCTGGAGGCGCTGACCGACCAGCCGGCAGTGCAGTGGGACGCGGCGCTGCCCGACGGCCGTTATGTCCTGCGTCTGCGCGGCGTGGACGCGGACGGCCTGGAGGGGAGCAACCGCGATCACCCCTTCGAGCTCGACCTTCGCCCCCTCCCCCCTCCGCTCACCGCCCCGGCGGAAGGTGCGCGCAGCTACGACGGCAACGTGACCCTCGCCTGGGGCCTGCCCGAGGAGGCGCATGGTTTCGTGCTCCAGATCTCCCCCACCAGCCACTTCGGGGGCGCCGTGGAGGAGATCCGGCTCGGCACGGTTACCCATCACACCGTGCAACTCCCGCCGGGGACCTGGTACTGGCGCATGGCCAGCCTGAGCGACAAGGGTGAGCGCCACCTCTGGGGCACACCGCAGTCCTTCCAGGTCCGGCCCCTGCCCGCCGCGCCCCCTGTCGGCGAGACGCGGGCCGAGTCCGGCCAGGTCCACCTCGCCTGGCTGCCCGTGGGCGGGGCCGAACGCTACGAAGTCCAACTGGGCAAGACCGCCGACCTCACGGCACCGCTGGCGCAGCAGCAGTCCGCCGCCACCCGCGTCACGCTGCCGCTCAAGCCCGGCAAGTATTTCTGGCGGGTGCGCGGCCTGGAGGCCGACGGTCAGGCCGGCGCCTGGAGCGCGGCCAGCCCCATCGTCTTGGCCCCGGCGGCGCCCGCGGCCCTCGAGGCCCGCATCGCGGGCGACGCCCTGCTGCTGCAATGGCAGGGCGAGACCCAGGCCTACCGGGTCGAGGTGGCCACGGATCCCGCCTTCCGGCAGATCGCGAGCCGCAGCGACAGTCCCTGCCCGCAGGCCCGATTGCCGAAACCGCAGCCGGGCCAGTACTGGCTGCGCGTGACGGCCCTCGGCGAAGACGGCGTGGAAAGCCCGCCCAGCCAGGCGCAGACGCTGGAAGTCCGTCGTCTCGTGCCCTGGTGGCTGCTGCCCCTGTTCCTGGTGCCGCTGGGGGGTTAGCCCGGTTTCAACCCACCCAGGCGCGCGCATTGCGGAACAGCCGCAGCCAGGGTCCGTCCTCGCCCCATTCCTCCGGCCGCCAGGAATGCTGGATGGCGCGGAAGACCCGCTCTGGGTGTGGCATCATGATGGTGAAGCGCCCGTCCGGGGTGGTGAGACCGCTGATGCCGCGCGGCGATCCGTTGGGGTTGTACGGGTAGGCCTCGGTACTGCGGCCGCGGTTGTCCACATAGCGCAGGCACACGCGTGCCCGCCGCTGCTGCGCCCGGCTCGCGAACACCACCCGGCCCTCGCCATGCGCCACGGCGATGGGCATCCGGCTGCCGGCCATGCCGGCGAACAAGATGGAGGGGTTCTCCGGCACCTCCACCATACAGAAGCGCGCCTCGAACTGCTCCGACAGGTTGCGCTCGAAGCGGGGCCAATCGTCGGCGCCGGGGATGATCTCCTTGATGCGGCTCATCATCTGGCAGCCGTTGCACACGCCGAGGGCGAAGGTGTCGCGGCGGTTGAAGAAGGCCTCGAACGCGTCGCGGCCGCGCGCGCTGTGCAGGATGGATGCGGCCCAGCCGCCGCCCGCGCCGAGCACGTCGCCGAAACTGAAGCCGCCACAGGCGACCAGGCCCTTGTAGTCGCTGAGACTCACCCGCCCCGAGAGGATGTCGCTCATGTGCACGTCGTGCGCCTCGAAGCCGGCACGGTGGAAGGCGGCCGCCATCTCCACCTGGCCGTTGACACCCTGCTCGCGCAGGATGGCCACGCGCGGCCGGATGCCGCGTTTGATGTAAGGCGCCGCCACGTCCTCCGCCGGGTCGAAGCTCGAGCGGGCGTGCAGGCCCGGGTCGCGGCTGTCGCGCAAGGCGGCGTATTCCTGGTCGGCGCAGGCCGGGTTGTCGCGCAGCCGCTGCATGCGCCAAGAGGTCTCCCACCAGGCGGCGAGCAGGTCCGCGCGCGCCTCGTCCAGCACCGGCCTGCCCTCGCGCCGGATGCGGATGCGGTCCTTGCGGTTCAGGGTGCCGATGACGAAGAACTCGTCGCGCAGCCCCGCCTCGATGCAGGCCTGCATGACCACCGCGGTGTCGGCGCGGCGCACCTGCAGCACCGCGCCCAGCTCCTCGTTGAACAGGATGCCGAACAGGCGGCTGGTGTAGGGCTCGCGCGGGTCGGGGGCATCCTCCACGTCGAGGCGGATGTCCTCGTGCAGGCGGTGGTAGCGCAATTCGTCTACGTCCACGTCGATGCCGGTGCGGCCGGCGAAGGCCATCTCGCACAGGGTGACGAAGAGCCCGCCGTCGGAGCGGTCGTGATAGGCGAGGATGCGCCCTTCGGCATTGAGGCGCTGGAGCGTATCGAAGAAGGCCTTGAGCCGCTCGGGGTCGTCGACGTCGGGGCAGGCGTCGCCCAGCTCACCGTAGACCTGGGCCAGGATGCTGCCGCCGAGCCGGTTCCTGCCCTCGCCCAGGTCGATGAGGACGAGGTCGGTCTCGCCGCAGTCGGTCCTGAGCTGCGGCGTGAGGGTCGCGCGCGCGTCCGGCGTCGGCGCGAAGGCCGAGACGATGAGCGACAGCGGCGCCACCACCGCCTTCTGCTCGCCGTCTTCCACCCAGGTCGTGCGCATGGACATGGAGTCCTTGCCCACTGGGATACTGATGCCCAAAGCGGGACAGAACTCCTTGGTCACCGCGCGCACGGTGTCGTACAGCGCAGCGTCCTCGCCGGGGTGCCCGGCGGCCGCCATCCAGTTGGCGGAGAGCCGGATGTCCGCGAGGCGCTCGATGCGCGCTGCGGCAAGGTTCATCACCGCCTCGGCCACGGCCATGCGGCCGGAGGCGACCGGGTCGATCAGGGCGAGCGGCGTGCGCTCGCCCATGGCCATCGCCTCGCCCGCCTCGGTGTCATAACCCAGGGTGGTGACCGCGCAGTCGGCCACCGGCATCTGCCAGGGGCCCACCATCTGGTCGCGCGCCGTGAACCCGCCCACCGTGCGGTCGGCTATGGTGATGAGAAAGGTCTTGGCGGCCACCGTCGGGTGGCGCAGCACGCGGTAGCACGCCTGCCTGAGATCCAGGCCCTCGGCGCTGAAGGGGCGAAGCCGCGGCCGCACATGGATCGCCTCGCGCGTCATCCGCGGCGGCTTGCCGAGCAGGACGCCCATCTCCATGTCCACCGGCGTGTTGCCGAAGTGGCGGTCGGTGACCTCGAGCCGCCCGTCGTCGGTGGCCACCCCCACCACGGCGTAGGGACAGCGCTCGCGCGCGCACAGGGCGGCGAAGCGCGCGAGGTCCTGCGGCGCGATGGCGAGCACATAGCGCTCCTGCGCCTCGTTGCACCAGATCTCGCGCGGGCTCATGCCCGGCTCCTCGCTCGGCACGTCGCGCAGTTCGAAGCGCGCCCCCAGCCCCGCCCCGTGCGCGAGCTCCGGCAGCGCATTGGATAGGCCGCCCGCCCCCACGTCGTGGATGGACAGGATGGGGTTGTCCGGCCCGAGCTGCCAGCAGCGGTCGATCACCTCCTGCGCACGTCGCTGCATCTCTGGGTTGCCGCGCTGCACCGAGTCGAAGTCCAGCGCTTCGGCATTGGCCCCCGCCGTGAGGCTGGAGGCCGCGCCGCCGCCCAGGCCGATCAACAGGCCGGGGCCGCCCAGCTGTACAAACAGCGTGCCGGCGGGGAATCGCCGCTTGTGGATGTGGTCCTCGCGGATATTGCCGATGCCGCCGGCCAGCATGATGGGCTTGTGATAGCCACGCACCTGGCCGTCCGGCGTGCGCTGCTCGAAGCTGCGGAAATAGCCCGCCAGGTTGGGGCGGCCGAACTCGTTGTTGAAGGCCGCCGCGCCGATCGGCCCTTCGAGCATGATCTGTAGCGCCGAGACGATACGCCCCGGCCGGCCGTGGTCCGCTTCCCAGGGCTGCTCCCGGCCGGGGATGCGCAAGTTGGAGACGGAAAAGCCCGTGAGCCCCACCTTGGGCTTGGCACCGCGCCCGGTCGCCCCCTCGTCGCGGATCTCGCCGCCCGCCCCGGTGGCCGCGCCGGGAAAGGGCGAGATGGCGGTGGGGTGGTTGTGCGTCTCCACCTTCATCAGGATGTGGGTGGGTTCCCGGTGCAGGCGGTAGATGCCGTCGGCGTCAGGATAGAAGCGCTCGATCTCGCGCCCGGCGATGACGGCGGCGTTGTCGGCATAGGCCGACAGCGTCCCCTCCGGCCGCAGGGCGTGGGTGTGGCGGATCATGGCGAACAGGCTCTCCGCCTTCGGCACCCCGTCGATCACCCAGGCGGCGTTGAAGATCTTGTGCCGGCAGTGCTCGGAGTTCGCCTGGGCGAACATCATGAGCTCGACATCGGTGGGGTTGCGCCCGATGCGGGCGAAGTGGGTGTAGAGGTAGTCGATCTCGTCCGGCGACAAGGCCAGCCCCCACTCGGCGTTCGCCTGCTCCAGCGCCGCGCGGCCACCCAGCAGGATGTCCACCGTGGCCAGGTGCGGCGGGGCGATGTGGTGGAAGAGCCGCGCCGCCTCGCGCTCGTCGAAGAGCACGCTCTCGGTCATGCGGTCGTGCAGGTGCGGCAGCACCGCCGCCAGGGTCTGCTCATCCAGCCTGGCCCCCCGCCGGCCGCGCAGGCGCCAGGCCACGCCGCGCTCGATGCGCCGCACGGCACCGAGCCCGCAATTGCGGGCGATGTCGGTGGCCTTGGACGACCAGGGCGACACCGTGCCCAAGCGCGGCGTCACCAGCAGGGCCCGTTCGGCCGGCTCGTGCACCTCGGCCTGCAGCAAGCCGGCGAGAAACGCGCTATCCGCCGCCGCCAGCGCCCCTTCCAGCTCGACGAAATAGCGATAATCAGCCGCGGCCTCGCGCACCCCCAGCGGTTGCAGGACCTCCAGCAGCTTGTTGAGGCGGAACTCGGACAGGGCGGGGGCACCCCGCAGGTAGAGCAGGTTGGACATCAGGGACATCAGGTCATCCAGCGGCGCAACAGGTGGCCAATTCTAACCGATGCCATCCTGCCGGCCCCGCAGGCCCACCGGGGCAGGACGGACGAGCCTCGATTGGCGGCCACCGACGCCGGACGGATGCTTGGGACGTCGGTCGGCCTTCAGGCAGACGAGACGCGGCCGAAGCCAACACCGCGCAGCGCAGCGATGCGCCCGCGCAGGAGGACTTTCGTGCTGCCCCCTTGTAGCTCGGGCTTAAGCTCGACGGCGTTGTAGTCTAGATTTATAGGTGTCGGCCTGAAGACCAACCTACGCTGGCACCAATTATCCTAAAAACCTCAGTTGACCGCTCCTTGGCCTTCGCAAAGACGCATGGAACCTGACGTTTGCGCCTCCGAGCACGCTCACCCGGAAGGTGAGGCCGCTACGCGCCCGCGCTCGGGTCTGTGCGCGCGTCTGGCTGCGTTGCTCCTCCTTGCGGGGGCGCCCCATAGCGTCGTCCGAGGGGCCCCGCGTGAGCGGGGATCGGACAGCGGAGGGGATGCCGGCGACTGCCCCGGGGGCGCCCGCATCCTGCTCCGCGGTCGCATCCCCTGCGGGGCCCCTGCTCCGCGTTACGCAGTCGCCGACCCTGCGGCGTCGTCGCTTCGCGCCAGCCACCTTTCCCGACCGGCTTTCGGACCCGTTCAACTGCGGTTTTTAGGATTACTCGGGTTCACGACGCCCAAGCCATGCGCGGGTCGGGTCACGACATCGCTGAGCCCGCATCCCAACCCAGCAGTAGCGGGCTGCCGATTCAGCCCCTCGTTCCCTCAGCGGGACGCATGCCGGCGCCGACCACCGCCAGGATGGCCTGACCGTAGGCCTCCAGCTTGCGCGCGCCGATGCCGGGGATGGCCGCCAGCTCGTCCAGGCTGGCCGGGCTGCTGGCGGCGATCTCCCTGAGCGTGGCGTCGTGCAGGATGACGTAGGCCGGCACGCCCTTGTCGGTGGCAACCTGTCTGCGCCACGCGCGCAGCCGCTCGAAGAGGCCGGCGTCCGCGCCGCTGGCGGTCACGGCAAGACTTACCTTCTTCCTGCGCGGCGCGGCCGGTGCGCGGAGCATGAGCCGCTGCTCGCCCCTGAGCACGGGGCGCGCGGCCTCGGTCAGCCGCAGAGCGCCGTAGGCGCCATGATCCACCGCGAGCAGGCCCCGCACCACGAGCTGGCGGATGACGCCGCGCCAGCGCCGCGCATCCAGCTCGCCGCCGATGCCGAACACGCTCAGACGGTCGTGCCCCCACTGGCCGACCTTGTCGCCGGCCTTGCCGAGCAGGACGTCGATCACATGTCCGGCGCCGAAACGCTGCCCGGTGCGATACACGGCCGAGAGGGCCTTGCGCGCGGCCTCGGTGGCGTCCCACAGGGCGGGCGGGTCGAGGCAGTTGTCGCAGTTGCCGCACGGCGCGCTCGCCTCGCCGAAGTAGGCGAGCAGCGCCTGGCGCCGGCAACCGGCGGTCTCGACCAGGCCGAGCAGGGCGTCGAGCTTGGCATGGGCGATGCGCTTGTGCGCCGGCGCCGCCTCGGATTCGTCAATGAAGCGGCGCTGGGTGGCCACGTCCTGCAGGCCCCAGGCCATCCAGGCCTCGGCAGGCAGGCCATCGCGCCCGGCGCGGCCGGTCTCCTGGTAGTAACCTTCGATGGAACGGGGTAGGTCCAGGTGGGCGACGAAGCGCACGTCCGGCTTGTCGATGCCCATGCCGAAGGCGATGGTGGCGACCATGACGATGCCCTCCTCACGCAGGAAGCGGTCCTGGTGCCGGCGGCGTGTATCGGCATCCAGCCCGGCGTGGTAGGGCAGCGCCCGGTAGCCCTCGGCCGCGAGCGCGGCGGCCACCTCCTCGACGCGGCGGCGCGTGGCGCAGTAGACGATGCCCGCCTCGCCCGCATGATCGGCCAGGAAGCCCTGCAGCTGGCGCCGGCTGTCGGCCTTCTCGACGATGCCGTAGCGGATGTTGGGGCGGTCGAAACTCTCGGCGAAGACGCGCGCGGCATGCAGGTCGAGCCGGTCGATGATCTCCTGCCGGGTGAGCGCGTCGGCCGTGGCGGTGAGCGCAATGCGCGGCACGGCGGGGAAGCGTTCGTGCAGGACGTTGAGCCCCAGGTATTCGGGGCGGAAGTCGTGCCCCCACTGCGAGACGCAGTGCGCCTCGTCGATGGCGAACAGCGCCAGCCGGACGCGGGCGATGAGGTCCAGGAAGCGGGGCGTGAGCAGGCGCTCCGGCGCGACATAGAGCAGATCGAGCTCGCCGGCGATGAGGGCGCGCTCCACCCGCCGCGCCGCCTCGGCATCCAGGCTGGAGTTGAGATAGGCGGCACGGATGCCCAGCTCGCGCAAGGCCGCCACCTGGTCGTGCATGAGGGCGATGAGCGGCGAGACCACGACGCCGGTGCCGTCCCGCAGCAGGGCGGGGAGCTGGTAGCAGATGGACTTGCCGCCGCCGGTGGGCATCAACACCAGGGCATCGCCACCGCCCGCCACGTGCGCGACGATCTCCGCCTGCCGGCCGCGGAAGGACGGGTAGCCGAAGACTCGCCCGAGCAGCGCGCAGGCCTGCCCGGCCTGGGCATCGGCGTCGCTCGAATCCCCTCCCGTCATGATGCGCAATCCTGGCCCGACATGTGGCACACGGCTATAATTGTGTCACATCATCCCCGTCCCGAGTTCAGCGTGAAAGAATTGACCATCCGCGAGGCACGCGAGGGCCTGTCCCACCCGGAGCAGATGTTCGCCGACGCCGACGAGATCCTCGTCGTGCGCCGCGGGCAGCCGGTGGCCCGCATCCTGCCCGTGAGGCCGCAACGCCGCCTGAATGCGCTCAAGGCCTTTCTGGAAGCACAGACGCTGCAGACCGTGCCGAGCGAGGCGCTGCTGGCCGAAGAGCGCGAGGAGCGGGGTTGAGCGCTCCCGCCCGACCGCTCGAAGGGAGCGCTCATCCTCCCTCGGGGAGGTGGTCGCGTAGCGACCGGAGGGCTCACCCAAGCGCTCCCGCCCGACCGCTCGAAGGGAGCGCTCATCCTCCCTCGGGGAGGTGGTCGCGTAGCGACCGGAGGGCTCACCCAAGCGCTCCCGCCCGACCGCTCGAAGGGAGCGCTCATCCTCCCTCGGGGAGGTGGTCGCGTAGCACGCGGGGGGCAGTCCGTTGAGCGCCTACATCGATACCAGCGCCCTCGCCAAGTGCTATATCCGCGAGCCGCGCTCGCTCGAGGTGCTGGCCTGGGCAGAAGCCGCGGGGCCGGTGGCCATCTGCGGCTGGACCCTGGTCGAATTCCGCTGCCTGCTCGCGCGTCGCCGCCGGGCCGGGCAGATCGACCCGCCCCTGGAGCGCAGCGCGCTGGCCGAATTCGACCTCGATCTCCACGCCCACAACTGGCTCATCCAGCCCGAATCGTCCGGCCTTTATCAGGAGGCACGCCAGCTCATCGATCTGGTGCCGGAGATCGCGTTGCGCCCCCTCGATGCCCTGCACCTAGCCCACGCGCGGCAATGCGGCGCGCGCGACTTCGCCACGGCCGATCGTCACCAGGCCGAGGCTGCCCGCGCCCTGGGCTTCAACACGCACACCTTTTACTGAGTCCGCTCTCATGTCCGATCAGACCACGCCCCTGCCCGTCGACGAAAACCAGATCATCGCCGATCGCCGCGCCAAGCTGGCCGAACTTCGCGCCCACGGCCCCGCCTTCCCGAACGACTTCGAGCGCCGCGACCTGGCCGGTGAGCTGCACGCCGCCCACGGCCACAAGACGAAGGAGGCGTTGGAGGCCACCGCCATCCCGGTGCAGATCGCCGGGCGTATGATGCTCAAGCGCGTCATGGGCAAGGCGAGCTTCGCCACCCTGCAGGACATGAGCGGGCGGCTGCAGATCTACGTCTCCAACGACGGGGTCGGCGCCGCGGCGCACGAGGCGTTCAAGCGCTGGGACCTGGGCGACATCGTCGGCGTGACGGGCACCCTGTTCAAGACCAAGGTGGGCGAGCTCACCGTGCACGCCACCGGCGTCCGCCTGCTGACCAAATCCCTGCGCCCGCTGCCGGAGAAGTTCCACGGGCTGACCGACACCGAGCAGAAGCACCGCCAGCGCCACCTCGACCTGATCACCAACGAGGTCACGCGCCAGACCTTCATCCGCCGCTCGAGGATCGTGCAGACGCTGCGCGAATTCATGACCGGCAAGGGCTTCCTCGAGGTGGAGACGCCCATGATGCAGCCCATCCCGGGTGGCGCCACGGCGCGGCCCTTCGTCACCTATCACAACGCGCTGGACATGCCGCTTTACCTGCGCATCGCGCCGGAGCTGTATTTGAAGCGCCTGGTGGTGGGCGGCTTCGAGAAGGTGTTCGAGATCAACCGCAATTTCCGCAACGAGGGCATC
The DNA here is from genome assembly GCA_037445185.1 of Hydrogenophilales bacterium. Classification (GTDB taxonomy): domain Bacteria; phylum Pseudomonadota; class Gammaproteobacteria; order Burkholderiales; family Thiobacillaceae; genus JANWZL01. The sequence goes on from JBBIKZ010000005.1 coordinate 14,771, forward strand.
TCCACCCGGCACAATCCCGAGTTCACCATGATGGAGTTCTACGAGGCCTACCGGGACTACACCTATCTCATGGACTTCGTCGAGGAGATGCTGCGCTTCGTCAGCCACGAGGTGCTCGGCCACACCGCGGTGCCCTACCAAGGGCAGGTGATCAACCTGGCGCAGCCCTTCGCCCGCATGTCCGCCCTGGAGGCCACGCGGCTTTACAACCAGGACCTAGAGGACGCGCCGCTCGACGACCCCGATTTCCTGCGCGCGGAGCTCAAGCGCCGCGGCATCGCCTACCGGCCGAACGACGGCCTGGGCGGCCTGCAGCTGACGCTGTTCGAGGAGACCACCGAGCACCAGCTCGTCCAGCCCACCTTCATCGTCGATTACCCGGCCGAGGTCTCGCCGCTCGCGCGCGCCTCGGACACGAACCCGGCCATCACCGAGCGCTTCGAGCTCTACATCGCCGGGCGCGAGATCGCCAACGGCTTCTCCGAGCTGAACGACCCGGAGGACCAGGCCGAGCGCTTCATGGCCCAGGTGCGGGCCAAGGAGGCCGGCGACGAGGAGGCCATGTATTACGACGCCGACTACGTCCGCGTGCTCGAATATGGGCTGCCGCCCACCGGCGGCTGCGGCATCGGCATCGACCGGTTGGTGATGCTGCTCACCGACAGTGCCAGCATCCGCGACGTGATCCTGTTCCCGCTGCTGCGGCAGGGGGACTAGCCACGGCCAATCCGACGCGGGCATCCGCCATGCCGACCGAGCCGCTGCGCGCCCCCTTCGACCGCGTCCTCGCCCAGGTGGAGACTGTCGTCCTGGGCAAGCCCCAGCAGATCCGGCTCGCGCTGACCTGCCTGCTAGCGCGTGGCCACCTGCTGATCGAGGACCTGCCCGGCGTCGGCAAGACCACCCTGGCGCACGCCCTGGCGCACACCCTGGGGCTGGAGTTCAACCGCATCCAGTTCACCAGCGACCTGCTGCCGGGCGACATCCTCGGCTTTTCCGTCTACGACAAGGAAAGCGGCGGCTTCCGCTTCCACCCCGGGCCGGTGTTCGCCCAGGTGGTGCTGGCCGACGAGATCAACCGCGCCACGCCCAAGGCCCAGAGCGCCCTGCTGGAGGCCATGGAGGAAGGGCAGGTCAGCCTGGAGGGCGTCACACGGCAACTGCCGCAGCCCTTCTTCGTCCTCGCCACGCAAAACCCGTTCACCCAGGCCGGGGTGTATCCCCTGCCCGAGTCGCAACTCGACCGCTTCCTCATGCGCCTGTCCCTGGGCTATCCGGACCCGGCGGCCGAGCGCGCCCTGCTCGCGGGCGAAAACCGCCGGCCGCAGGCCCTCGCACCGGTGCTGACCCCGGCCGACCTGAGGCAAGCCCAGGACGCCGTCGATCGGGCGCGTCTGGCCCCGGCCCTGCTCGACTATCTGCAGGCCCTCATCCAGCACACCCGCAGCGCCGGCCGCTTCGTGCACGGCCTCTCCCCGCGTGCCGGCCTGGGGCTCGCACGCGCGGCGCGTGCCTGGGCCTGGCTGCATGACCGGGACTATGTCATCCCCGAGGACGTGCAGGCGGTCTTCCCTGCCGTTGCCGGGCACCGGCTGCAGGATGCGGAGGGGCTGACCAGCGGTGATGCGGCGGCGCGGGCGGTGCTCGCCGCGGTGGTCATTCCGTGATCAGGTCTCGGGTCACAGGCTACTGCGTGCACCGCTGACTTCAGCCATGCAGACTGTTTGGTTTCCGGTCCGCAACCGCCTCACGCGGCGGCTGTTCGGTCTGCAAGCTGCGGATGCCCTGCCCGTCGAACTCACTCCTCGGCGCGTCTACATCCTGCCCTCCCGCGCGGGACTCGCCTTCCTCGCCCTGCTGGGCGGCATGCTGCTCGGCTCGGTCAATTACGCCCTGGCCATGGGTTATCTGTTCACCTTCCTGCTGCTGGGTCTCTTCACCGCCACGCTGTTCGCAACCTGGCGCAACCTGACAGGGGTCGTCCTGCAGGCGGTGGAATCGGAGCCCGCCTTCGCCGGCGACAGCCTGAGCCATGCCTTCCGTCTGGCCGCCCCGCCGGGGCGGGCGCGACAGGCCATCGGCGTGGCCATGGTCGGCGAAAGACCGGCCTATACGCAGATCCCCGCAGCGGGTCAGGCGCGTGTCACCCTGCGCACCCCGGCGCGCCGCCGTGGCCGGCAACCGGTTGGGCCCGTGCGCGTCTTCAGCGAGTACCCGCTCGGTCTGTTCCATGCCTGGGCCGTGGTGCAGCCGGACTGCGCCGGCATGGTCTGGCCCCGTCCGACCGGCCCCTATCCCCTGCCCCCGCTGTCCGGTCACGCGGCCGGCGAGGGCGGCGCACGCCGGCGCGGGGCGGAGGACTTCGACGGTCTGCGTGCCTACGAGCGGGGGGAAAACCCCGCCCGCATCGCCTGGAAATCCATGGCCCGGCACGAGGAGCCGCTGGCCAAGGGTTTCGTCACCCCCCTCGCCCTGGAGCTGTGGCTCGACTGGGATCACCTCGGTGGCCTCGCGCCCGAAGCCCGTCTGTCCCAGCTCGCCCGCTGGGTACTGGAGGCGGAGCGCAGCGGCCGGCCCTACGGGCTCAACCTGCCGGGCCAGCGCCTGCCACCCGGCGTGGGTCCGGCCCACCGCAACCGCTGTCTGAACGCGCTGGCCCTGGTGCGGACGGAGGGCGCATGAGCATGGCGCCCCCCCCGGCCCGGCGCTTTTCTCACCTCCGACTCCCCGAACGCTTCTGGCTGCTGCCGCCCCTGCTGGCCGGGCTGCCGCATGCGGCGCACCTGCCCTTGTGGCTCACCCTCGCCTGCGGCCTGCTCTGGCTGTGGCGGCTCGGCCTGGCCCTGGCCGGCCGGGCCCTGCCGGGCACCTGGGTGCGGGTGGGGCTCGCCCTGGCGGCGGTGTCGCTGGTGATCGCCCAGTTCGGCCTGTTCATCGGCCGCAACGGCGGCGTGCCGCTGCTCCTCCTGCTCTTGTTCGTCAAGCTGCTCGAATCCGACGGCGAGCGGCACCAGCGCTTCGCCCTGCTGCTCAGCTACTTCGTCGCCCTGAGCGTGTTCCTGTACGACCAGTCGCTGCCGATCGCCGTCTATCTGCTGGCGGTGGCCTGGCTCACCACCGCGGCGCTGGCCCAGTTGCAGCCGCTGGTCGGCGTCGACCTGAGGGTGCATCTGCTGACCGCCGGCCGGCTCCTGATCGCCGGCGCCCCGCTGGCGCTGGCCCTGTTCCTGTTCTTTCCCCGCCTGCAGGCGCCGCTGTGGCTGCTGCCCAGCGGCGAGCAGGCCGCCCGCTCGGGGCTGTCCGACAGCATGCAGCCAGGGGATTTCAGCCGCCTGATCCTCTCCGGCGAGATCGCCTTTCGCGCCAGTTTCGACGGACCGCCCCCCGATGCGGCGACGCTCTATTGGCGCGGCCCCATCCTGAGCCGCTTCGATGGCCGCACTTGGCGGACGATGGCCGATCAGGGCGAACTGCGCGCGGCGGCCGAGGGCCTGGGAGCGCCCATCCGCTATACCCTGACCGTGGAGCCGCATGACCGCGTGTGGCTGTTCAGCCTGGGCCTGCCCGCCAGCCTTCCCGCCGGCACACGCCTGCTGGCCGGCATGCAGCTCACGAGCCAGCAACCGCTGACACAGCGACGACGCTATGTGCTCACCAGTCACCCCCGCTACCGTCTCGGGGCGACCGAACAGGAGCTCGGCGAGGCCCTGGCACTGCCGCCCGGCTACAACCCCAACGCCCGCGCCCTGGCGGCGCAATGGCGGCGTGAGTCTGCCGACCCGCGGCGGCTGCTCGAGCAGGGGCTGGCGCTGTTCCGGCGCGACTTTGCCTATACCCTGAACCCGCCGCCACTGGGGGTGCACAGCGTGGACGAGTTCCTGTTCACCACCCGGCGCGGCTTCTGCGAACACTACGCCAGCGCCTTCGTCTTCCTGATGCGCGCGGCCGGCGTGCCGGCACGGGTGGTCACCGGCTATCTGGGCGGCGAGGTCAACCCGGTGGACGGCCACGTCGTCGTGCGCCAGTCCGATGCCCACGCCTGGGCCGAGGTCTGGCTCGCCGACGCCGGCTGGGTGCAGGTCGACCCCACCGCCAGCGTCGCACCGACGCGGGTGGAACGGGGGCTCACCGCGGCGCTGCCGGCGGTCGAGGTGCCCGCCGCCCTGGCCGGCCTGCACCGGCCATGGTTCAGGGAGATCCGGCACGCCTGGGAGGCGCTCAACAACGGCTGGAACCAGTGGGTGCTGGGCTACAACCTGGAGCGGCAGCTGCGCCTGCTCTCGTCGCTCAGCCCTCACCTGGCCGGGCGTGCCTGGCAGATCACCGTCGCCGCCCTGCTGGCGGGACTCGCCCTCATGGCCTGGATCGCCTGGCGCGGCGGCAAGGGACGCACGCGCGACGAGGCGGCCCGGCTCTACGCCCGATGCACCGCCCGCCTGGCGCGGTTGGGGCTTACGCGCGGGGCCACCGAGGGGCCGCAGGCCTTCGCCCGACGGGTGGCCGTCGCCCGGCCGGACCTGGCCCAGGCGGTGACGGAGATCAGCCGCTTGTACGAACGCGCCCGCTATGCCGGTGACACACACGCCCTCTCCGCTCTGGCCGAAGCGACGCGCCGCTTCCGGCCGGCGCGCCGGGCCGGGGTTACACCCTGACCGCATGGCCGGCCAGATCGTACACCCGACACGGCGGTTGCCCGGCTGCCCCCTCCTGGTGCAGGTCATATCCCCCAATCGGGTAGCCTCGCCGGCCTTAGGCAACAGCCGGCGATGATGGCATAATCCCCCATCATCCATGGGACCACGGGTCGGGCCCGGGTCGGCCTTCGGACGACGACCGGCGTCTGCCCCCCATCGCCGCGAAGGCCGATCCAACACCGCCGCCCGGTCAGGCGACAGTCGATGTCCCAATGGACACGCTGCGATGATGACGCATCACCCGCAGGGCTGCGGACCGGCCCGCAGCCCGACGCGTCGGCCCGGTGGCCGACCGACGACCCCTAGATCAGTCTGGAGCCGATGTTCGATTGGACATTCCGGGATAACATGCAGTCATGAACACACAGCAACCGAGCAACCCCCGTCAGCGCCTGAAGGCCCTGCTGGCCATACCTGACAGTCAGCGCACCGAGGCGCAGTGGGACGAGATCATCGAACTCGAGATCACCCTCGCCCCGGGCAACAGGGAGAACGCCCCCATGCCGGGCAGCCAGCGCAAGCACCAGCCGGCCCAGGCCAAACCCGCCGGCGGCGGTCAGGGCAAGAAACCGTTCAAGAAATTCCACAAAAGAACGCCCAAGGCGTCGCCGACCTGAGCCGACGACGGCGGGCGCGATCCTGCGTCCGGGCAAAAAGAACCGGGCGCAGGCCCGGCACTGAAGGAGGGACACTGACACGCGGATGACGCCACACCCGTCATCCGATGCTGTGCAGGACCTATAACGGCGGGACCGGGCGAAACTTGAGCCCCACGTCGCGGGGCTGACGGGCGGCACGTTCCGGCCGATGAACGCGCACACGGCGAGACGGGCCTGAGCCGGCCTCATCCATCCGGCTCTTGAATACGGTGGCGCCTCAAGGTCGGCCTACTGGCCGACGCCAATCAATCCCCGCAGCAACCCCTTCTGCCTGAAGGCCGACCTACGAGACGATGGACGCTTCGGGTTCACCGCGCGCAGCTTGTACCACGGCCGGGTTGGATCGCCTCACGCCGTCTGCAGCCATTCCAGGGCCAGCCCGGGGTCGTCGAAGACCTGGATCTCGGCGTCGACGAACAGCCGGTTCAACCAGGCAATCCAGATCATCCACTCGTCGGTGGTGACTACGGCGATCTTGCGGAAGTCGTAGCGGTGCTCGCGCGAGAAGCGGATCTCCTCCCAGGCCACGTCCAGGGTGTAGCTCACCATGTCGCGCAGGTCGAGCAACAGGTTGACGCCGCCCTGGAATTCCAGGGTGTAGCGCACGTGTTGTTCGAAGTCCTCGTAATCGGCGCGGGTGAACTCTCCCAGCACCGAGGCGCTGACCAGGTTGCCCTGGGTGGATAGGGTGATCATGCCGTGTTCTCCGTCCTGATGTTGAGCATGGCGGCCCAGACGCCGGCGACCACGGTGATGGCCATGCCGGCCCAGGCCGTCGCCGCGAGCGCCTCCTGCCAGATTATGACATCCAGCAGGCTGCTGAAGAGCACCGTGCTGTAGGCGAAGGCGGCCACCACCGCGGTCTGGCCTCTGCGGTAGGCGCGGGTCATGGCCAGCTGCCCCAGCGTGGCCGTGAGCCCGAGCAGGAGCAGCAGTTCCAGGTGGGGCAGGATGTCGCCGTGCCAGCCCTGCACGCTGGCGAACAGGGCACCCCCTGCGCTGGCCACGGCGGCGAACCAGAACACCGTGCGCCATTCCGGTTCCTGGAGCCGACCCAGGGCACGCACGTGGACATAGGCGATGCCGGCCATGAGGCCGGAAAAGAGGCCGATCAGTCCGGCCAGCAGGTCGCCGTGCGCCCCCCAGGGCCGCAACAGCAGGACCACACCGGCAAAGCCCAGGGCCACGGCGGCATACTGGGCCGGGCGTATGGACTCCTTCAGCCACAACGGCATCAGCAGGGTGAGGAACAAGGGGGAGGTGTAGTTCAGGGTGATGGCCACCGACATCGGCAGCACGGTCAGGCTGTAGAAGAAGGTGGCCAGGGCGGCGAAGCCCACCACGCCCCGGCGCAGGTGCAAGCCGAGATGGGGGCCGAACACCCGCGACATGGCCCGCGGCCCGCGCGTGAGGGTCAGCATGGCCAACACCGCGAGCAGGCCGAACAGGGAGCGGTAGAACACCAGCTCGACGCTGGAGAACCACTGCGCCGCCAGCTTCACCCACACACCCATCAGGGCGAAGCTGGCCCCGGCCAGCAACATCCAGCCCGAGTTCATGTCCGCTCAGCCGGTGCGGGGGGCGGCGCGAGGGGGGAGGGATCGGGGACTTCGGCCGGCGCGTCGTCCCGTTCGAACTCGGGGGCCTGCAACCGGCGCGGTTGTTGTTCCACGAGCCCCGGTGTCGGGATCTCCCTGCCGGTGGGCGCGGCATGCAGGGCCTCGAAGCGGCGCGCGGTCACCAGCACGCGTGTCTCCAGCGAGCCGGTGGCCTTGTTGTAGGCCTCGGTGGCCAGGGTGAGGCCGCGGCCCACGGCGGCCCAGTGCTCCGCCAGCTTGCCCAGTCGCTCGTAGAGCTGGGCGCCCAGCGCGCTGATGGCGCGCGCGTTCTCCGCCAGGGATTCCTGGCGCCAGCCGTAGTAGACGGCCTTGAGCAGGGCGATCAGTGTGGTGGGGGTGGCGAGGATCACCTTGTGCTCGACGGCATACTCCAGCAGGCCGGGGTCCTGCTCGAGGGCGGCGCTGAAGAAGGCCTCGCCGGGCAGGAACAGCACCACGAACTCGGGCGCGGGCTGGAACTGGTCCCAATAGGCCTTGGCGCCGAGGGCCTGGACGTGTTCGCGCACGTGGCGGGCGAAGCGGGCGAGATGGTGGCGGCGGTGGGCCTCGTCCTCCGCCTCCACGGCCTCGAGGAAGGCGGCCACCGGGGCCTTGGCGTCCAGCACCACGGTCTTGCCGGCGGGCAGCCGCACCAGCATGTCCGGGCGCTGCCGGCGGCCCTGCGCATCCCCCGTCTCCTGCTCGTAGAAGTCGCAATGGGCCTGCATGCCGGCCATCTCCACCACCCGCTTGAGCTGCATCTCGCCCCAGCGGCCGCGCACCTCGGGCCGCCGCAGGGCGGTGACGAGCCGCCCGGTCTCGGTCTTGAGGTCCTGCTGCACGGTGAGCAGGCCCCGGACCTGTTCGGTGAGCGAGACGTAGGCGATCACCCGCGCCCGCTCCATCTCCTGGGCCTGCAGACCCAGTTTCTCCAGGGCCTCGTGCAGGGGTTTGATGAGGGACTCCACCGCCTGGCGACGCGTCTCCAGCTCGCCCTTGGCCGCCTCCTGCTGCGCGGCCAGGCTTTGTTTGGCCAGGTCGAGGAAGGACTGGTTGTTGCGCGCCAGCGCCTCGGCCGACAGCGCCCGGAAGGACTCGGCGAGCTGCGAGCGGGCATCCTCCAGCAGCCTGAGCTTCTCTGCCGCGGCCGCCCGCTCCTGCCCGAGGCGGGTGTCCAGCTCGGCGACGCGCGCCCTGAGATCGGCCGACTCCGCCTGCTGGCGCTCGAGCAGCGCCTCTCGCTCGGCCAGGCGCGCCCGCGCCTCGAGCAGCGCCGCCTCGGCCTGGGTCGCACGTGCCGTGAGGGCGGCGCGCTCGGCCTGCGCCCGCCCGCGCAGCCAGAGCAGGACGATCAGGGTGAGCAGCAGGCCGAGCAGGAAGGCGATGGCGAGATCCGCAGTCATGCGCGCATGATACTGTGCCCGCGCCGCTGGGCGATAATCCGCCCATGCATGGCGAGAGCCCCATCCTCAGCGTGAGCGACTTGAACCGCATGACCCGGCTCGCCCTCGAGCGGGCGTTGCCACTGGTCTGGGTGGCGGGCGAGATCTCCAACCTCACCCGCGCCGCCTCGGGTCACTGGTACTTCACCCTCAAGGACAGCGAAGCCGCGGTGCGCTGCGCCATGTTCCGCAACCGCAACCAGTTCCTCGGCTGGGTGCCGGAGAACGGTCAGCGCGTGGAGCTGCGCGCCCAGCCCACCCTGTACGAGCCGCGCGGCGAATTCCAGTTGAGCGTCGAAACCATGCGGCGCGCCGGCCTGGGGGCGCTCTATGAGGCCTTTGCGCGGCTGAAGGCGCGGCTCGAACGCGAGGGGCTGTTCGATCCGGCGCGCAAGCGGGCGCTGCCGGCCTACCCCAGGCAGATCGGCATCGTCACCTCGCCCCAGGCCGCCGCCTTGCGCGACGTGCTCACCACCTTGAGGCGACGCTGGCCCGTGGCGCGCGTCGTGCTCTACCCCACCCCTGTGCAGGGCGAGGGCGCGGCGGCGGCGATCGCCGCGGCGCTCACCCTGGCCGGCGAACGTCGCGAATGCGAGGTCCTGCTGCTGGTGCGCGGCGGCGGCAGCATCGAGGACCTGTGGGCCTTCAATGCCGAAGTCGTGGCACGGGCCATCGCCGCCTGCCCCATCCCGGTGGTGAGCGGCATCGGTCACGAGACGGACTTCACCATCGCCGACTTCGTCGCCGACCGGCGTGCCCCCACCCCCACCGGGGCGGCGCAAGCGGCCACGCCGGAGGCCGCGGAACTCGCCCAGCACCTGCACCACCTCGCCCGACGGCTCACCCTGGATCAGCGGCGGCGCCTGTACACCCTGGCGCAGCGGCTCGACGGCCTGGCCCAGCGTCTGCGCCACCCGGCCGAACAGTTGGCCCACCGGCGCCGCCACCTGGCCCAGCTCGCCCGGCGGCTCGATCTCGCCCAGGCCGGCCGCCTCGCGCTGGCACGTCAGCGCCTGGCGCATCTCGACGCCCGCTTGCATCAGGCCCTGCCGCGTCCGGACCGACTACGCACGCGGGTGCAGGAACTGGCTCGCCGTCTGGCAGGCGCCTTCGCTGCCGAGCAGCGGCAGCGTCGCGAGCGCGTCGCGGTCCTGGCCACCCACCTCGGCCACCTCAACCCGTCGGCGGTGCTGGAACGCGGTTACAGCATCGTGCGCCGGGCGGACGGCCGCATCGTGCGCGACAGCCGCGAGCTCGCGGTGGACGAGGCGGTGGAGCTGACCTTGGCACGGGGGCTGGCCGGGGCGCGCATCACCCGCCTCACGGACGGGACAGGGCAGAACTGAGCCACCCCGCCACGGCGGCGCACAGATCCGACCGCAGGCAGTCGAAGACCTCGGCGCCCGGCCAGGACCTGAGCCAGGTGATCTGCCGCTTGGCGAGCTGGCGCGTGGCAGCCACGGCGCGAGCCTGAAAGGTGTCTGCGTCCGTCACCCCCTCCAGCAATTCCCAGGTCTGACGATAGCCGACACAGCGCATGGACGGCAGGTCGGGATCGAGCGGATAGCGCGCGCGCAGACGACGCACCTCGTCGAGAAAACCTGCCGCCAGCATGGCCTCGAAGCGCTGCGCGATGCGCCGGTGCAGGACCGACCGGTCCGACGGCAGCAGGGCGATCTCCAACAGCCGATAAGGCACAGGTTCTTTCCGCTGGCCGATCAGTGTCGACATGGGGCGCCCGGCGGTGATGCACACCTCCAGCGCGCGCTGGATGCGCTGGGCATCGGTGGGTTTGAGCCGCGCGGCGGTTTCCGGGTCGAGCCGGGCGAGCTCGGCGTGCAGGGCCGGCCAGCCCGCCCGGGCGGCACGCCGGTCGATCTCGGCGCGCAGGCGCGCATCGGCCTCTGGCAGGGGATCCAGGCCCTCCTTCAGGGACTTGAAATAGAGCATGGTGCCGCCCACCAAGAGGGGGATGCGGCCACGAGCCGTGATCTGCGCCATGCACCGCAAGGCATCCGCCCGGAAGCGCGCAGCGGAATAGCGCTCGGTGGGGTCGACGACGTCGATGAGGTGATGCGGCACACGAGAGCGCTGCTCGAGGTCGGGCTTGGCGGTGCCGATGTCCATGCCGCGGTAGACCAGGGCCGAGTCGACGCTGATGATCTCCACCGGCAGCCGCTGCGCGAGACAGAGCGCCAGGTCGGTCTTGCCGCAGGCGGTCGGGCCCATGAGGGCTATGGCGTGTGACACTCTTGCCGGGGGAGGGTCGGAAGGCGTGAAACTGCTCACAGCCATGGGCTGATTGTCATGCTAAGTTAGTATAATCGTCAGGTATCTGGCCGGAGGCCGCCGATGAGCGAGAAGAACAATGACAGGTTTGCCCATGCCGAAGACTGTGGCAAGCGTGCGCTCGCGCTGTTGCTCAAGGAAGGCATCGCCCCCATCCCGCCGCATTATGCCGTCGGCTATGCCTACTTCGACCATACCCCGGAGGAGGTTTACGAGGTCCTGCAGGAGCGGCTGACGCAAGGCCAGGCCCTGGACGAAGACCTGCTGCTCGCATTGTACGAGCGCTACATACTGCCCGACGGTTACGAGCGTTTTCGCAGCGTGCGCACCGATCTCGAGCGGCTGCTCAAGTCCCTGCTCAAGCTCCTGCGCCAATCCGACACACACAACGCGGTCTACATCGAGACCCTGCAAGACCGGCTGCAAGCCCTGGAGCAGGCCGCGAGCGCCGATGACCTGCGCGCCATCGGTCAGGCCCTGCTCGACGCCACGCGCCAGATGCATGGCCACACCCTGGCGCTCACGGCGGAGCTAGAGCAGGCACGCGAGGAATTGAAAAAGGCCCACACGGAACTGGAGGCGCACCGCAAGGCCGCGCTGATCGACCCTCTGACGGGGCTATACAACCGACGGGCCATGCAGGACATCCTCGGCCAACTCTGGCCATCGCCCGGGCCAATGACCATGTTGGTGGCGGACATCGACCACTTCAAGAAGATCAACGACACCTACGGCCACCAGGTCGGCGACGTGGTCATCCGCCAGGTCGCCGAGGTCCTGCGCAAGTGCATCCGCGGCGAGGACTATGCCATCCGCTACGGCGGCGAGGAGTTCGTCATCCTGTTGCCTGACACCGACCTCAACGGTGGCCGGCGGGTGGCGGAAAACATTCGCGCACGTGTGGCCAAGCTGCGCCTGGTGCGCAAACACGACAACCTGGTCATCGGCGCGTTTACGCTGTCGCTCGGTCTGACCGAGCGCCGACCGGACGACACCGCCGACAACCTTTTCCAGCGTGCCGACCGTGCCCTTTACGTGTCCAAGGCGTCCGGCCGCAACCGCGTCACGGCCGAGGTTTGACACACTCCTCCAGTCATACGCCTCAGACGTAGTACTTCACGGCGCGGCGCCGCCCCGGCTTCTTCTTCTGGATGACCACCCCCTTGACGACGGACTGCACGCTCTCGATCGGGATGTTCTCGTAGAGGGGATTGAGGGGTTTCAGCATCCAGCCCTCTGGGTGTTTGACCAGTTGCCGGAAGATGTAGCGATCGTCCTCCGGCTCCACCCAGGGCAGGTAGGCGATGACGTAGGAGCCGTCCTTGGCCAGACCCTCGGGCTCGACGACGATCACCTCGCCCGGCTCGAACTCCGGCAGCATGGAGTCGCCCAGCACCATGAGGGCATAGGGTTCGCCGCTGGCGCAGCTGGAGGCCGCCAGATCGGACTCACCGACCCGCTCTTGGCGGATGGGGATGTTGATGGGTTTGCCTCGCGTGGGGGCGTGATCCGTGCTCATCTCATTTGCCTCGCATGAACAGCCGATCGAGGTCGGCCAGGGTCAGTTGGAACCAGGTGGGCCGGCCATGGTTGCACTGGTCGGCGCGGGGGATGCGCTCCATGTCGCGCAGCAGGGCATTCATCTCCGGCAGGGTCAGCCGGCGGTTGACCCGTATGGCTGCGTGACAGGCCAGGGTGGCGAGAAGTTCGTTGCGGCGGGCGGTGAGCACCTTGCCCGCCCCGACCGCCTGGATCTCCCGCAACACCTGTCGCGCCAGCCCTTCGGCATCCGCCTCCTTGAGCAGGGCGGGCAGCGCCCGCACCGCCAGGTGGGTGGGCGAGACCGGCGCCAGCTCGAAACCCATGGCGGCGAGGTCGGCGCCGCTTTCCTCGACGGTGACCATCTCCAGGGGGGAGGCGGCGAACACCACCGGGATCAACAGCGGCTGGGCCGCCATGCGCGCACCGTCCAGGGCCTCCTTGAGACGCTCGTAGACGATGCGCTCGTGCGCCGCATGCATGTCCACCACCACCAGCCCGGCGTCGTTTTCGGCCAGGATATAGGTGCCGGCGAGCTGGGCGATGGCATAGCCCAGAGGGGGCGAGGGCTGGGAGGCGGGCGATGCGGGGGCGCTGGCCGGTTCCGCCAGGGCCTCGGCCACCATGCCGTAGTAGGCGGCCGGTTCGGCTATGGCCATTGGCAGCGTGCCTGGGTGCCGCCCTCCCTCCCCTCTGGCAGCGCTGGGACAGAGCGAGGAGGAGGTGGTTGCAGTGCTCGATTCGGGCATTCCATCCCCACCCTGGGCCTCCCCTCTCCGGGTGGAGAGGGCCAACCCTTCTGTTGTCTGTCCCCTGTCACCTGACTGCTGCCGCCCCAGCACCCGTTCCAGGCTATGCAGGACAAATTGGTGGACTGCACGCGCGTCGCGAAAACGCACCTCGGTCTTGGCCGGATGCACGTTCACGTCCACCCGCTGCGGCGGCAGGTCCAGGAACAACACATAGGCGGGATGGCGCTCGTGGTGCAGCACGTCGCGGTAGGCCTCGCGCACGGCGTGGCCGAGCAGCTTGTCGCGCACATGCCGGCCGTTGACGTAGAGATATTGCGCATCCCGCCCGGCACGGTGGTAGGCGGGCAGCCCGACCAGGCCGTGCAGGCGGATCTCGCCGGCCGACGCGTCCACCGTCCGGGCGGCGCGGGTGAAATCCTCGCCCATCACCGCCATGACGCGTTCGTCCCAGGCCTGCGGGCCATGCCGCCAGATGACCCGCCCGTTGTGCCAAAACTCGAAGGCCACCCCTGGCCTGCCCAGGGCCATGCGGCGCAGGGCCTCCTCGCAGTGCGCATATTCGGTGGCAATGGTCTTGAGGAATTTGCGCCGTGCCGGCGTGTTGAAGAAGAGATCGCGTACCTCCACCACGGTCCCCCGCGCCAGGGCCGCCGGCTCCGGTAGCGACACTATGCCGTCCTGGGCGGCGATGCGCCAGGCATGCTGCGCGCCCGCGGCGCGGCTCGTGAGCGTGAGCCTTGCCACCGCGGCGATGCTGGCCAGGGCCTCGCCGCGGAAGCCCAGGCTCGCCACCGCCTCCAGGTCCGCCAGGGTGGCGATCTTGCTGGTGGCATGTCGCGCCAGGGCGAGCGCGAGGTCGTCACGGGCGATGCCCACCCCGTCGTCGGCCACGCGGAGCAGACGGATACCGCCCTCCTCCAGGTCCACGCGGATTGCGCCGGCGCCGGCATCCAGGCTGTTCTCCACCAACTCCTTCAGGGCCGAGGCGGGCCGCTCCACCACCTCGCCGGCGGCGATCTGGGAGACGAGCAGGTCGGGCAACAGGTGGATGGTGGGCATGCCGGTCCAGTTTAGCACGTACCCTTTCTGCCCTCGGGTGATCGGCTTTCTCTGCCTGACTTGATCATCGTCAAGGCGGCAGCCTCAGCCAGGGTGGACGATTTTTGTATAAAACCTTTGCGTTCGAAGGATACAGATGAACCAGCTCTCCCGCATCCTGGGCGACGACCACAACCGCTGCGACGATCTTTTCGCCACCGCGGAGCGTGCGGTTGACGAGCAGCACTGGGATGATGCCGACCGACACTTCGCCGACTTCCGCACTGCCCTCAGCCGCCACTTCGCCGCCGAGGAGGACATCCTGTTCCCCGCCTTCGAGACGCGTAGCGGCATGTACAGCAGCCCCACCCAGGTCATGCGCGCGGAACACGGACAAATGAATGAACTCGTCGCTCGCATGAGCGAGGCCCTCAGCCGCCGCGACACTGAGGCCTACCTCGGAGAGGCGCAGACCCTGCTCATCCTCATGCGCCAGCACAACCTGAAGGAGGAGCAGATCCTCTACCCCCTGTGCGACCGTGCCCTGGGGAACGAGACCGACCTCATGACCGCCCTGAGACGCGTGATCCATCCAGGCACATGAGCGACATCCTGGTGGATGCCCGTTGGCTGGAACCGCCCGAACCGATGGAACGGGTACTGGCTGCGCTGCAAATCAGACGTCAGGGACAACGCGTACGCCTGCTGCTGCACCGCGAACCCTATCCCCTCTACGCGATCCTCAGCGAGCGGGGACTGTCTTATGCAGTTGAGCCGAAGCCGGACGGCTGCTACGAGATACTCATCTACGAGCCTGATGCCGCCTCGGCCTGAGCCGGTGCGGCAGGAAGCGCAACAGGCATGAGACAGGCTGGACTCTCTTTCGAGCAGGCCCCACCGTTCTCGCTGCCGCTGCGCTTCTTCCTCACCGCCCCGCTGTTCCTGATGCTGGCGGCCGTGGCCGCCCTGCCCACGGTTGCGGAATGGACCGCCAGCCGCTGGTCATTGCCGGCCCTGGCCCTGACCCACCTCATCACCCTGGGTTTCCTTGGCCAGGTCATGATGGGGGCACTGTTGCAGATGCTGCCCGTGGTCATCGGCTCTCCCGTATCCAGGCCCCGCCTCACTGCCACGCTGGGGCACATCGGGCTCACGCTCGGCACCCTGCTGCTCGCCGCCGGCCTGGCATGGGCCGAGCCCACCATGACCCGTGCTGGCCTGGCAGTACTGATCATAGGTTGGAGCCCCCTGTTGGGCGCGATTGCGGCGAGCCTCCTGCGTGCACGCCCTGCCACCACCCACACCCTCTATCCGATGCGCCAGGCTGTGCTCGCCCTGCTCATCACCCTAGGCCTTGGCATCTGGCTGGCCGGGGGATTCGCCGGCTGGTGGGCGGTGCCTCACACCGAGCGCATGACGGGGTTGCATGCCGCCTGGGGCCTGCTGGGTTGGGTGTTGCTGCTGGTCATGGGGGTGGCCTACCAGGTCGTGCCCATGCTGCAGATCACGCCGGCCTACCCCGCCTTACTCACCCGCTGGCTGACCTGGGTCCTGCTCGCCGGCCTCGTCGTCTATACCCTGACCACCGTGCTGCCTACGCCATACGGAGACGGTATTGCCATGGGCGCCTGGTTGCTGGCTGGCGCGGCCATGGTCGCGTTTGCCTGGGCGACACTCGATCTGCTGCGCCGCCGCCGGCGCCGGCTTCCGGACGTGACCCTGGACTTCTGGCGCTTCGCCCTGGCGTGTCTGATCCTCCTCGCCCTGCTACCCGTGTTCTGGGCCTGGTTGCTACAGCCCTGGCAGGAGTCGACGGAGACCGCGGCGGGTCTGCTCTTCCTGTTGGGTTTCGCCGCCTCGGTGGTAAGCGGCATGCTCTACAAGATCGTGCCCTTCCTCGCCTGGTTCCACCTGCAGAGCCAGACCGGCGCGCGCGCCGGCACCATCCCGAACATGAAGGAGTTCATCGCCGACACCAAGGCTCGGCGGCATCTGCGCCTGCATGTCGCGGCGGTGCTGCTCCTGGTGTCCACCCCCTTCCTTCCGCCGGTCTTCGCCATCCCCGGCCTGCTGCTGCTGGCCGCCAGTGCCCATGTCCTGTGGGTGAACCTGCTGCGTTGTGGGCGGCTGTTCGAACGGTTTGGGGGGCGCCTGGGCTGAGTCTGGTGATCATTCCGCAGCCAGGCATCGCTTCACACTCGGCGTTAGGCGACGTCCTGCACGAGCAGGACCCGCCGCAGCTTTTCGATCAGCAAGCCCATGCCGGCCGGCATGGCGCGAAGCACCTGCTCGAGCTCGATGCCGTCGAGCATATTCTTCACCCTCAGACCGAGCTCGGTATCGCCCTCGATGACCAGCCGCCGGTTGAAGAACAGGGTATCGGGGTCCTCCAGGCGCAGGGCGAGCCGTGCGAAGTCCTCGGCGCTGGCACTGAAGCTGACGTCGGCCTGCGCGTTCACCTGGGCGGCAAAACCGTCCGGCCCAACCGAGAGATAGGCCCTGAGGCCCAGGTCGCGTACATGGACGCAGAAGCGCCGCCCCCGCAGTGCCTGCCAGTCCGACCCGCGCAAGGCAGGCCAGGCGGACACATTGAGGACGGCGGCCAGGGCTGCGGAGAACGGCAGGGCAGGCAGCCGGCGGTTGAGCCCGGCCAGAAGGGCGGGAAATGCGGGTAGCGTTGCGTGGTGTAAAGCTTCAGGCATTTCGTTGTCTCCTCAACCGTATGACCATCCGGGATACGACCGCGGGACCGCCAGGCCCGGAGGCTGGGCTGCGCAGCCCAGGTCTGTCACCTGTAGCCTGTATCCTGAAACCTGAACCCCGCCTCCCCCAGCCAATAGCCGTCGCAGGGGTTGCCGGGCATCAGCCGGCCTAGACGGGGTGCCGCCTCGGCAAGATCGATCTCCCCGTCCAGCAGTCCGCGGAACAGCGCCGCCACGCGATCCATGTGCCGGTACTGCGGCGACAGGCGCAGCACGTCCACCCCCTGCAGTTCGTCCAGCCGGTGGGCGAGGCTGTGCACCTTGCCCGACTGGGTCTGGATGCCGTTCAGGGTGAGGAAGGTCTCACCCTCGCGGGTCTGCAGGTTGAGGCCGTCCGGATGATCGAGACACCTGAACTGGCAGTCGTCCTTTTGCAGGTTGTAGTGCCGGGCGGTGAAGCAGCGGGCGGAATAGGCGAGCGGCAGACGACCGTAGGCGAACAGTTCGGTCTGCATGCCGGCCGGGACCGGCATGGCTGCGAGCATGCTGCGGCTCATCTCCACCGGCGGCACCCAGCGCACGGCGCCCAGCTCGTTGAGCAGGGTGAGCGTGTCCGGGTTGTAGACGTTGAGCGTCGGCCCGACGACGAAGGACGCACCGGCCTGCGCCAGCAGACGCACGGCGCCCCAGTCGTTGGCCTCCACCAGGAAGCGGCCGTTACCGGTGATGCGGCGCAGGGCCTTGAGGTCCGACTCCGACTCGATCAGCGGCAGGGTGGAGAGCACCACCTCCTTGCCGGCCTGCGCCAGCCGCGCAGCCAGCTCGAGCCAGTCGGGCAGGCGCAGCAGATGCCGGCGAGAGCAGACCGTCTCGCCCAGATAGACGATGTCCACCGGCCAGGCGACCGCCGCCGCGTAGAAGGCCAGGGTGTCCTCGCGTGGCCAATAATAGAGCAGCGGGCCGAGGGATAACTTCATGGGGATGGGTTATGGGGAATGGGGGATGAGAAGGGACACACCGTTGGAGAGGGCGAGGTTCCTCTATCCCTCATTCCCCATTCCCGGTCGTTATTTCCATGGCCGGTAGTACGCCCCGAGGGTGTGCATGCTGCCCTCGGAGAGCTTGTCTAGCTCGGCCATCCAGGCCGGCTGCGTCTTGAACTGCTGTGGGGCGCGCTTCACGGCGTCGATAGCGGCGCGCCACACACGGGTCACCTGGGCGACATAGGCCGGGCTGCGCTGGCGACCCTCGATCTTGATCGCGGCGATGCCCATGCGCAGCATTTCCGGCAGCAGTTCCAGGGTGTTGAGGCTGGTGGGCTCCTCCAGGGCGTAATAGGTCTCGCCCTGCACCTCGAAGCGGCCCTTGCACAGCGTGGGGTAGCCCGCCTGCTCATGATCGGCATAGCGGTCGATCAGGATGCCGTTGAGCCGTGTCTCCATGCCCCGCGGCGTTTGCGCCCAGCGCACGGCATGGGCGGGGGAGCAGGCGCCGAAGGTATTGGGTGATGCGCCGCAGGCATAGGAGGACAACAGACACCTGCCCTCCACCATGACGCACAGCCCGCCGAAACCGAAGAGCTCGATCTCGACAGCGGTGTGCCTCACCACATTCTCGACCTGGGCGAGCGACAGCACCCGTGGCAGCACGGCACGCCGGATGCCGAAGCGCTCGCGGTAGAACTCGATGGCCTCGTAGTTGGTGGCGGAGCCCTGCACCGACAGATGCAGACGCAGATCCGGATGGGTCTTCGCCGCATAGGCCATGAGTCCCGCGTCGGCGAGGATGACGGCGTCCACCCCCAGCTCGGCGGCGCGGTCCACCGCCCGCTGCCAGCGCTGCCCCTCACCCGGCTGCGGGAAGGTATTTAGCGCCAGGAGCACCTGGCGGCCGCGCGCGCGGGCGTAGCGCAAGCCCTCGGCGAGGGTGCGCTCGTCGAAGTTGAGCCCCGAGAAGTTGCGTGCATTGGTGTTGTCCTTGAGGCCGACATAGACAGCATCCGCCCCGTGGTCCACGGCGGCCTTCAGGGCCGGCAGGCTGCCGGCGGGACAGATGAGTTGCAGCGGGGCTTCAGGTGACATGGCGCGACGTTCCCGCCCCCTCCCCTGCCCTGGCACCCTGGCGGCTGCTGCGTCGCGCGAGCTCATCCACGATGGCGTTGACCACCGGCCACTTCCGGCTGCACCAATCGGGAGCGAGCAGGAGGTTGGCAGGGGCGGTGCCGGTGACGCGGTGAAAGACCACCTCCCAGGGGGTGCGCTCGATGAGGTCGGCGGCGATTTGCACATAGGTCTGCTGCGCCAGAGGCACATACTCGCCGCGACGCCATTCGTTGGCGAGCCGGGTGCCCTTCACCACGTGCAGGGGGTGCAGCTTGAGGCCGTCGGTGCCGATGTCGAGGACGATGTCCAGGCTGGCCCGGGCATGGCAGCCGGTTTCGCCCGGCAGCCCGACGATGAGGTGCGTGCACACGGGGATGCCGCGCCGTCGGGCCGTGCGGCAGGCCTGCACGTAGGCATTGAGTCCGTGGCCCCGGTTGACCCGCGCCAGGGTCGCGTCGAAAGCCGACTGCAGACCCAGCTCCAGCCAGACCTCGTGCCCCTGGTCGCGGTATCCCACCAGCAGGTCCAGCACCTGGGGCGGCACGCAGTCCGGCCGGGTGCCGACCGACAGACCGATGACGCCCTCATGGGCCAACGCCTGGTCATACAGGCGCTTGAGCTCGGACACATCGGCATAGGTGTTGGTGTAGGCCTGGAAGTAGGCCAGGTATTTGCGCGCACGGGTGCGGCGGGCGATACCCAGTCGCCCGCTTGTCATCTGCGCCGAGATCGGCGCCGCCGCGCGCGTACTGGGGTTGAACGAGGCGTTGTTGCAGAAGGTGCAGCCGCCGATGCCCTTGCTGCCGTCGCGGTTCGGGCAGGTGAAGCCGGCATTGAGCGCGATCTTGTGCACCCGCTCGCCGTACCGGGCGAGCAGCCATTGGCCGAAGGTGTGGATATAGTGCGTGTGCTGCATGCGGGTTCAGCCGACCGGAAATGGGCGGGCGCTGCTCAAGCGTCCTCCGTCTTGCGGCAAAGACAATAGATGAACTGCTGCACCTTGCCCGCCGGTGTGCGGTGCGACTCGCTCGTGTGTACGAGCAGGGTGAAGGGCGCGCCAAACTGCGCGTGCAGGCCGTCTGCGTCGTAGCGCGCGACCTCGAGCCCGCTGCACCGGCTGGGACCATCCAGGGCGAAGGTGGCAACGATGACCAGGCCACCCGGCCTGACCGCATGCAGGACCTGAGCAACGTAGGCGCGACGCTCCTCGTCTGCGGTCAGAAAGTGGAACACCGTCCGGTCGTGCCAGACGTCATAGTGTTGTGCCGGGAGATCGGCCTCGAGGATGTCCGCCTCCATCCAGCGCACCCCAGCCGCGCGCGACCCCAGTCGGGCGCGGGCCACGGCCAGCGCACTGGCCGACAGGTCGAGCGCGGTGATGTCGCGGTAACCCGCAGCGAGCAGATCATCGACCAGGGTGGAGGCGCCTGCGCCCACGTCTATGATCCGGGCAGCGGGCGGCACCCCGGCTTCGCGTATGAGCGCAAGCGATCGCTCAGCGTGTGGCTGGAACCAGCTCACCTCGTTCGCGCCCTTGGTCGCGTAGACCTTCTCCCAATGTGCCTTGGCTTGCATCGATGTCCTCTTCGAGCCCCGTTTTACACCTTTTTCGTCCTCCCTGCCAGCTCCGGCCACAGCAGCCAGGAGACGAACAGGATGCCGAACCAGAACAGGGCCGTGAGCGCCGGCATGCCCGCGCAGCGATAACCCGCGAGCGGCAGCAGGGACGCCGACAGGAACAGGAGCGCCCGCGCACCGCCCCAGCGACCGAGGGCGCGCAGGGACTCATCGTGCCAGGGCTCCCGCCGGCCCGGCCGCAGCCACACGGGAGCGAGCTGGGCGGCCGCGCCGCTCACCAATGGCATGAGGAAACCGGGCAGGAAGATCGTGAGCGGTCCCGCGGTCAACCCTAGCCCCAGGCTGCCCAGCATGGCCGCGACGAGCCCCAGGGTGGCGGCGGCAAGGGACGGTTCGACCCCGTGCAGGGCGATGAGCCGCCGGCCGTACAGCCGGATCCAGACCCGCAGCATGCAGGCCAGTACCCACCCCCACAGGGCAACGCCCACCCCGGCCAGCCAGATCATCTCCACCGCCTGGCCCACGGCCAGCAGGACGCTGCCGGCCACGGCCCACTTCAGATGCCGCTTCAGACGCAGGCCGGCCTCGGGGTCCGGCCGGTTCGCCACGGTGGGCATGAGCACCTGCAGGGTGCCGACGGCGGTGAGAGCGACGAAGCCGTAGAGGTTGATGTGCACATGGAGGGCGCGCAGCGGCGCATGCCAGGCGGGCAACAGAGGGATGAGTGCCGCGGCCGTGAGGCCGGCGGCCAGACAGGCCATGGCCGCCACATACCAATAAAGCCCCGGGTGAGGTCCACCCAAGGCGGCACGTGCTACGGCAGTCATCCAGCGGATCATGAGCACGCTGCCCGCGAGGGCCAGCATGGCGGCGGGTACGATCCAGACCCAGGCCAGCCAGCCCACGAGGGCGACTGCGGCCAGGACACCGGCCACCAGCATCAGCCAGGGCAACCGGCCCAGCCAGGCCCCCGCCCCACGGCTGCGGCCGAGCACAGGGACGAAGTGCTGCATGGCGGCGGTGATCAGGCTCATCACCCCCACCGCCAGCACGAGATGCGACCAGAACGCGGGCGGCGCCACCCCTAGCCTGGGCAACGCCACGCCGCTGAAGAGCAGGGCCAGGGTGACGGCGGTGAGCAGGATCAGCACGAATACGTCGGGGCCATGGGTTCAGCGTCGGATGAAATCGATCATCACCCCCTCATCGCCCTGTTCGAGATAGTGGATGTCCACGCCATCTCCGTAACGCTCGCGCATCTGTTGCAGCAGGGGGAGAGGGTCATGATCGTTGACGAAGCGCATGCGCTCGCCCGGGTTCAGGGCATCCAGTGCACCGAATATGGCTGCGTGTCTGAAGCGTTTGGCGATGCCGCGGGCATCGAAGTGATAGATGCCGTCTGGACGTGTGTGGTTGTGTACGTGGACGACAGGGATTTGCATCTCGACTCCTTGCATGACAAGACCGCAGATTCAATGGCAACCGAGGACGGCCTTCATCTTCTCGAAGCGATCGGCCTGGATGCCGTAGGCGATGGCGCGGGCCTGGTCGTAGCGGCCGCGGTAGATGGCGGGCAGGATCTCCTGCTCGCGCGTGCGCTTGAACGCCTCCCACACCCGCCGGAAGGCGACGGCGCGCGCGGCGTCGGAGCCGGTGAGGGCCCCCACCGTGCCTTCCAGCTTGGCGCTGGA
Organism: Hydrogenophilales bacterium; assembly: GCA_037445185.1. GTDB lineage: Bacteria > Pseudomonadota > Gammaproteobacteria > Burkholderiales > Thiobacillaceae > JANWZL01. Next base: position 36,855 of record JBBIKZ010000005.1, read on the forward strand.
GGCATAGACCTCCCGCTTCAGGGCGTCCAGGTCGGCATTGCCACGGCTGTCCACCATCTCCAGGAGCTTGGCGCGCGCCGTCAGCAGGGCGGCACAGGCCTCCTCGGTGCATGCGCCCAAGGCTGGCTGGGCCATGCCGAGCAGTGCGGCGCCCAGCAGGCCGATCACGCGCGGGTATGCGCAAGGCAACAGCGACCGTTGCATCAATGTTCCCCCTTGGTCTTGCGGATGCCGGCCAGACGGTTGCCCTGCTTCTGCGGTCCCCCCATGGGAAAGATATCGTGCAGATAGCGGCTGTTGCCCTTGTCCGGCCCCCAGACCGCACGGAAATGCCGCACCATGTCGCGCACCTGGGCCTGGACGCCGTGTTCCTCGTAATACTCGCGGATGAAATGGATGACCTGCCAATGCTCGTCGGTCAGTGTCAGCCCTTCCCGCTCGGCCTGGGCGCGGGCAAATCCCTCGCTCCATTCGTCCATGTTGAGGATGTAGCCCTCGGGATCGGTGAGTACCTCCCTGCCATCCACCTCCAGCGTGCGGGTGTAGATGGCATAGGGGTTGGTGCCGTCCTTGGCCTCCTTCAGATAATGGCTTTGTGGTGTCTGCAGCATGGTTGGCCTCCAAAAATGCGTTGCCGGAGAAGAATCGATCGACAAACCATCATCGGCACGGATCACACGGTCCGCCTAGACCTTGGTCAGGCGGCCCGGTCCTGGGTCAGGCGGTGCGCTTGGCGCGCACGATCTGGTAGGCGCGGAACAGGTAGCCTATGGGCGCGCTCCAGATGTGCACCAGACGGGTGAAGGGGAAGAACAGAAACACCGACAGCCCCAGGAAGATATGCAGCTTGTAGATCCAGTCGACACCGCGCAGCAGCTCCGGGTTGGGCTGCAGGGTGACGATGCTCTGGGCCCACTCGGCCAGGCGCAGCATGACCGTGGGGTCGCCCTCGGCGGCGTGTCCCATGGACCAGAAGATGGTAGAGAAGCCGACGATGGCCGTGCCCACCAGCCAGCCCAGGATGTTGATGTCCATCCAGCGGCTAGCCGCCCGCACGCGTGGGTTGGTCAGCCGGCGCAGCCACAGCAGGGTGCCGCCGATGATTACCATGAGGCCGAAGGCGCCGCCGGCATACATGGCCAGGTACTGGTGCGCCATGTCGGAAATGCCCAGGGTCTGGAACACGCTGCGCGGCGTGAGCAGGCCGACCAGGTGGCCGAAGAAGATGCCCAGCATGCCGATGTGGAAGACATTGCTGGCAAAGCGCATGCCCTTCTTGGACAGGAGCTGGCTGGAATCGCTCTTCCACGTGTATTGCTCGTTGTCGAAGCGGATCCAGCTGCCCAGCAGGAAGGTGGCCAGGGCGAGATAGGGATAGACGCCGAAGACGATGAGATGCAGGTCCATGATTTACTCCTTGGGAATAAGGGATGGGGAATGAGGGATGGGACGAGGGACCTGGGTGTTCTCATCACTCATGACCCATCCCCCATTCCTCATCCCCGCTGTTCACGCCGCCGCCTTCACCAGCCGGCTGCGCTGCTCGACCAGGCGCACCAGCGGCGCGTAGAGGCTTTGCGCCGCCTCCAGGTTGCCGGCGAGCTGGTTGAGCACCTTGCCCCACTGGGCGAGGAACAGACGCGCCTCCTCGGCTTCGAGCTGGGCGGAGAATTCCAGCATCAGGGGCAGGTAGTCCGGCAGCTCGTTCACACCGGGCCCATCGCCGGCGTCGTTGGCCGCCCCGGAGGTAAGCTCCAGGCCGTATTCCTTGTAGAACTCGGCGAGATCGACGAGCGCCGGCCCGCGGTTCTTGTCGTCGCCGAACAGGTGGTGGGTGAGGTGCAGGGCATGCTGGGGGGTCAGGTCGAAGGTCTGCACATAAAGGGCCTGGGCCTCGGTGGGCGCCATGGCACCCAGGCGGTCCAGGAAGCCCTCCAGGACGCGTCGCTCCTCCGCCGTGCAGCCCTGGCCGATGGCCGCGCGCAGCTCGGGTAGGGCCGCGTGAAGCTCGTCGCCGGGGTAGTCGAGAAGCTTGGAAAGCAAGAAATAGAACATGGCGATCCTCCTTTGCCATCAGTCCGCCGAGGGCACCGGGTCGCGCTCCTCCACCGTCTCCTTGCGCCGCTCCGGCCACAGGGAGTTGGGGGAGATGCCCGGCGAGGAGTCGTTGCCGAAGGTGAAGCCGTTCTGGCCCTGGTGGCCGTAGAAGTCCTCCAAGGTGATCTCCTGGTGGCCGGTAGGCACGACGAAGCGGTCCTCGTAGTTGGCGATGGCCAGATAGCGGTACATCTCCAGGGCCATCTCCACCGTCATGCCGGTCTCCTCCAGGGGACGCGTGTCGGGTGCGCCCTCGACGTGCACCGAGCGCTGGTAGGCGCGCATGGCGATCATGCGCTTCAAGGCCAGCACGATGGGCGCCTCCTTGCCGGCGGTGAGCAGGTTGGCGAGATACCTCACCGGCATGCGCAGGTTCTCCACCGGCGGGATGACGGCGCCCGGCGTGGTCGGCAGCGCACCCTGATCCAGGTGCGACTGCACCGGGGAGAGCGGCGGCACGTACCAGACCATGGGCAGCGTGCGGAACTCCGGGTGTATGGGGAAGGCGATCCGCCATTCCACCGCCATCTTCCAGATCGGCGACCTGCGCGCCGCCTCGAGCCAGTCTTCGGGTACGCCGTCGCGGCGCGCCTGTTCGATCACCTTGGGATCGTTGGGGTCGAGGAAGATGTCGAGCTGGGCCTCATAGAGGTGCTGTACATCAGCCGTCGAGGCCAGCTGCTCGATCCTGTCGGCGTCGTAAAGCATGATGCCGTTGTAGCGGATGCGCCCGACGCAGGATTCCGAGCACACTGTGGGCATGCCGGACTCCACGCGCGGGTAGCAGCCGATGCACTTCTCCGCCTTGCCGGATTCCCAGTTGTAGAACACCTTCTTGTACGGGCAGGAGGAGATGCACATGCGCCAGCCCCGGCACTTGTCCTGATCCACCAGCACGATGCCGTCCTCCTCGCGCTTGTAGATGGAGCCGGACGGACAGGCCGCGACACAGGCCGGGTTGATGCAGTGGTTGCATATCCTCGGCAGATACAGGTGGAAGGTGCGCTCGAACTGGCGGTAGATGTCCTTTTCCAGGTTTTTCATGTTGGTGTCGCGCGCCCGGCTGTCGAACTCGCCGGCCAGGTCGTCCTCCCAGTTGGGCCCCCAATGGATCTTCTCCATCTTCTCGCCCGTGATCTGGGAGACCGGGCGCGCGGTGGGCGCCGCCTCGGACAGGGGCGCCTTGAGCAGGTGGGCGTAGTCGAAGGTGAAGGGCTCGTAATAGTCGTCGATCTCGGGCATGTCCGGGTTGGCGAAGATGTTGAGGAGCCGCTCCAGTCGGCTTCCGGACTTGAGCTGCAGCCTGCCGTTCTTCACCTCCCAGCCGCCGCGCCAGATCTCCTGGTTCGCCCACTCTTTGGGATAGCCGATGCCGGGCTTGGACTCCACGTTGTTGAACCAGACGTACTCCACGCCCTTACGGTTGGTCCACACGTTCTTGCAGGTCACCGAGCAGGTGTGGCAGCCGATGCACTTGTCCAGGTTGAAGACGAAGGCGAATTGGGCTCGAACTTTCATGTCACTCTCCTAGAAATCCGTTGGGTTGGCCGCCGGCGCCCGCGGGTGTCTTTCGCACCACCCCCGTGGAGACCCAAACGCCGTTGGACGCCGGCAGCCAGACTCGTCTCACCTGGCACCCACACCCACCGGGTTGCGTTGCGCCTCCCGCTCCGGGGTGAGCGGCCGCTCCAGCCAGTCGACGTCTTCGTCGGCGATCTTGCGCAGCAGGACGAACTCATCGCGGTTGCTGCCCACCGGACCCATGTAGTTGAAGCCATAGGCGAGCTGGGCATAGCCGCCGATCATGTGTGTCGGCTTGACCACGACACGGGTGACCGAGTTGAGGATGCCGCCACGCTTGCCCGTCGTGGGTGAGCCGGGCACGTTCAGGATCTTCTCCTGGGCGTGATACATGATGGCCATGCCGCGGGGCACCCGCTGGCTGACCACGGCGCGTGCCACCGTTGCGCCGTTGGCGTTGACCGCCTCGACCCAGTCGTTGTCGCGGATGCCGACGCGCTTGGCATCCTCCTCGGCGATCCAGACATATGGTCCGCCACGGAACAGATTGAGCATGCGCAGGTTGTCCTGATAGGTTGAATGGATGCCCCACTTGGAGTGCGGTGTAATCCAGTTGAGCAGCAGATGCGGGGATTTGCGCACCGCCTCCGGGACGCGGTCGTGGTCGCGCATGTCCACGGCCGGGCGGTACGCGCAGAAGGCCTCACCGAAGTCGAGCATCCACTGATGATCCTGGTAGAAATGCGCCCTCCCCGTCAGGGTGCGGAAAGGGATGTGCTCGTGGATGTTGGTATAACCGGCGTTGTAAGAGACATGCTCGGACTCGATGCCCGACCAGGTCGGCGAGGTGATGATCTTGCGCGGCTGGGCCTGCAGGTCGCGGAGGGTGAACTTGTCTTCATGCCGGCCGGCGTAGAGGTGGTGGTGGTCGATGCCGGTCTTCTTCGACAGGGCCGACCAGGACTTGTGCGCCACCTCGCCATTGGTCTCGGGTGCCATCCTGAGCACGGCGTCGCACACGGCGATGTCCTCCTCCAGGCTGGGCATGCCCTGCGCCACCCCTGGCCGCTGCACGGTGTAGTTGCATTTCTTGAGCTCTTCGTACTCCTGTTCGGTGTTCCACTCCAGCCCTTTCACCCCGTTGCCCACCTTGACCATCAGGGGTCCCAGGGCGACGAACTTGTCATAGGTGCTGCCGTAGTCGCGCTCGACGAGCTTGAGCAGGGGTAGGGTCTTGCCTGGGATCGGTTCGCAGTCGCCATGCTTCCAATCCCGTACCTGCCCGAGCGGCTGGGCAAGCTCGAAGGGGGAGTCATGCTGCATGGGCAGTGCCACCAGGTCCTTGCGCCTGCCCAGGTGTTCGGCGGCCAGTTGGGAGAACTTCTTCGCCAGAGCCTTGAAGATCTGCCAGTCGCTCTTCGACTCCCACGCCGGGTTGACCGCCTCCGACAGCGGATGGATGAAGGGGTGCATGTCGGTGGTGTTGAGATCGTTCTTCTCGTACCACGTCGCGGTGGGCAGCACGATGTCGGCGTAGGCCCCGGTGGAATTTAGGCGGAAATTGATATCGATCATGAGGTCGAGCTTGCCGGTGGGGCCCGTCTCGTGCCATTTCACCTCCTTGTTCTCGCGCCCTTCGCCCCCCTCCTGCAGTACACCGTTCTGCGCCCCCAGCAGGTGTTTGAGGAAATATTCGTGCCCCTTGGCCGAGGTGCCGATCAGGTTGGCGCGCCAGACGAAGAGGTTACGCGGCCAGTTCGCCGGGTCGTCCGGGTCGGCGAAGGCTACGTCGAGCGCCCCGGACTTGATCTGCTCCACCACAAACCGGGCCACGCTCGCCTCGTCCTTCGCACCCGCCTTTTCGGCCTCGGCCACCAGGTCGAGCGGATTGCGGTTGAAGTGCGGCGCGGAGGGCAGCCATCCCAGTCGCGTGGCCACCACGTTGTAGTCGGCCAGGCTGTAGCCCTGATAGCGCTTGCCCGCGCCCGGCCAGCGCAGATCATCGGCACGCACCGTCTCATAGCGCCACTGGTCGGTGTGGAAGTACCAGTAGGAAGTGGAGTTCATGTGCCGCGGCGGCCGGTGCCAGTCGAGGGCAAAGGCGATCGGTGCCCAGCCGGCCTGCGGCCTGAGCTTTTCCTGCCCCACGTAGTGCGCCCAGCCGCCGCCCGACTGGCCCACGCAGCCGCACAGGTGCAGCAGGTTCATGATGGCACGGTAGCTCATGTCGTTGTGATACCAGTGGTTTACCGCCGCGCCCAGGATGACCATGGACTTGCCGCGTGTCTTGGCGGCGTTGTCGGCGAACTCGCGACCGGTGCGGATCAAGTCGGCGCGCTTGACACCGGTGACGGCCTCGGCCCAGGCCGGGGTATAGGGGACGTCGGCATCGTCGTAAGACTTGGCCACATGGCCGCCGCCCAGCCCCCGGTCGATCCCGTACTGGGCCACCTGCAGGTCGAAGACGCTGGCGACCAGGACCTCCTGTCCGTCAGCGAGTTTGAGCCGGCGCGCGGGGACATTCCGGTGCAGCACCTTGGGTTCACCCGGGTTGAAATGGGGGAAGCCGACGGAAACGAATACGACACCGGGCTTGCCCAGCGCGGTGAGCTCGGCACGGAGGTCGGCACTGGCGGAGGTCTTTTCCAGCAGGTTCCACTTGCCCTCCTCGCCCCAGCGGAAGCCGATCGAGCCGTTGGGTACCGCGAAACCGCCTGAGAGCTCGTCCCAGACCACGGTCTTCCATTGCGGGTTGTTGGTCTCGCCGAAGTTGTCCGGGAAGTCGCTGGCGCGCAGATAGCGGTCGGTGACGAAGCCCTCGCCTTCTTTCCTCAGGATGACCTGCATGGGCAGGTCGGTGTATTTGCGCGCGTATTCCTGGAAATAGGGCACCTGCCGCTCGATATAGAACTCCTTGAGCGCCACATGGCCCATGGCCAGGAAGGCGGCGGCGTCGGTACCCTGTTTGACCGGCATCCACAGGTCGGCGAATTTGACGTACTCGGCATAATCCGGCGCCATGGATACGACCTTGGTGCCCTTGTAGCGCGCCTCGATGGCGAAATGGGCATCCGGCGTGCGCGTCATCGGCAGGTTGGCGCCGGCGATGATGAGGTAGGTGGAGTTGTACCAGTCGGCCGCCTCCGGCACGTCGGTCTGCTCGCCCCAGACCTGGGGGCTCGCCACCGGCAGGTCACAGTACCAGTCGTAGAAGGAGCCGCAGGCGCCGCCGATGAGCGACAGATAGCGGGAACCGGCGGCGTAGGAGATCATGGACATGGCCGGGATGGGCGAGAAGCCGTAGATGCGGTCCGGCCCCCACTTAGCGATGGTATGCACGTTGGCTGCGGCGATGATCTCCAGCACCTCGTCCCAACTCGTGCGCACGAAGCCGCCCAGACCACGCGCCTTGACGTACTTGTCGCGCTTGGCGGGATCGGCCTGGATGGCCGCCCAGGCCGTAACGGGGTCCTTGCCGCTCTTGCGCTCGGCGCGATACAGGTCGAGCAGCCGCCGGCGGATCATGGGGTAGCGGATGCGGCTCGGCGAGTACAGATACCAGGAGTAGGAGGCCCCGCGCTGGCAGCCGCGCGGCTCGTGGTTGGGCATGTCCTCGCGCGTGCGTGGATAATCGGTCTGCTGCATCTCGAAGGTGACCAGACCGTTCTTGACGAAAATCTTCCAGGAGCAGCCGCCGGTGCAGTTCACCCCGTGGGTGGAACGCACCACCTTGTCGTGCCGCCAGCGGTTGCGGTAGACATCCTCCCACTTGCGGTCCTCGATGGTCTTGACGCCGTGCCCGCCGGAGAAGGGCTCGCGCGGATGGGTGAAATAGGTCAGGCGGTCGAGGAAGTGACTCATGTGTTGCTCCTTGCCAGGGGTGAGGCGTTAGGGGTGAGGTGTGAGGAGTGAGTACAGGGCATAGCCCGTCACGAGGAGACCGACCAGCAGGTTCAATGGCCGCGTCTTTTCAGAACATTGCTGCATGAACAGGGCGTCGATGCGCATCGCCTCGGTCAGCCGCGTCCGCACGAACATCGCGGACATCAGCAACAGGCCGTAGAGACAGCCCAACGCGTTGATCAGCACATCGGGGTGAGCCATGGTCGGTGCTCCGTTCATGTGTTGGCTGCGATTGCTCAGGCCTTGCCCAGGTCGATGGCGCGCATGCGCTCCTTCTCGACCTCGGGGAGCTTGTCCCACCAGGTGCCGCCGCTGTTGCCATAGTCGAAGCGTTCGGCGCCCTTGCGGGTGTAGTACCACCAGTTGATGAACCAGGTGTAGGCATAGAAGATCGCCACGCCGATGAAGAAGGTCACCGCATCACCGGTCTTCTCGATGGACAGGCCGATCAGCGAGGTGAACACGAAGGGGCCGAAGGCTGCCCAGGCCGCGGTCCAGCCCAACATCTGCGCGCCCTTGGCCGGCGAGTAAGCGAACACGATGGGGTACTGCCGGAAGGTGGCGGCGTTGTTGGTGCCGGCCATCAGGAAGAGCCACAGCATGCCCCAGAGGAAGCCCTGGAACTGGCTTACGTCGGTCGGCGTGAGATAGCCGCCGAACACCAGGAACAGCACACCGGCGATCTGACCCAGGGTGGTCCAGTGCATACCCTTGCTGCCGCCGATCTTGTCGAAAATGCCGCCGGTGAGCACACGCACCATACTGCCGATGAGCGGACCGAGGTAGGCATAGGCGAGCGGATCGGGGGCGCCCTCGAAGCCGCCGTAGAGGGTCTTGATCATGATCGGGAACGCAGCCGCGAAACCAGAGAACGAACCGAACGATGTGATGTAGGTCATGGTGCAGTTCCAGGTGTGGATGCGCGCCCGGTTCTTCGAACTCAGGATCTCGAACTGTCCCTTGAAGCCACGCGACGGCAGCTGGATACTCCTCAGGAAGAGCACACTGAGGATGAAGGCCAGCACCAGGAAGGGCACCCAGATGAAGGCGGCGTTCTGCAGCCAGATGGCCTTCTTCGCCACGTTCAGCACGACCACGTCGGTGATCTCGCCCGCATCGTTGCGTTTGACGTCCACCTTCATGCCCTGGGTGGGCGTCACCTCGACGATGCGGCCCTGCTCGTCCCGCTTCACCTCTTCCTTGATCATCTTGATGGTATCGGTCTCGTGCAGGATCACGTCCTCGAGCCTGCCGTTCTCGTCCCGCACTACCTCGATGGCGGCGACCAGTTCCGGTTTCCTGACGATCACGTCGGTCACCCGCTTGCCTTCCTGGTCCTTGACGACCTCGATGGCCCCCTTGACCGGCTCGCCCTTGGTGAACACCTGGGGACCGCCGACGATGCCGCCGATGGCGGCAAAGCCGATGATCCAGGGCGCCACGAACTGCACGATGGAGACCCCGAAGTTGCCGAGACCTGCCTGGATGCCCATGGCCAACCCCTGCAGGCGTTTCGGGAAGAAGATACTGGTGGAGGGCATGAAGGACGAAAAGTCGCCACCGCCCAGGCCGCAGAGGAAGCCGATGACCATGAAGGTTTCCCATGACGTGGTCGGGTCCTGGATGGCATATCCCAGCCAGATCATCGGCAGCACCTTGATGATGGTGGCGACGCTCACCACAGGCCGCGTCCCCAGCACCGGGATGAAGTTGGAGTGAACAAGGCGCAGGATGCCGGAGGCCAGGCCGGGGATGGCCGCCAGCCAGAACAGCTCCATGGTGGTGAAATTGAAGCCGATGGCGGGCATGCGCACCACCACAGCGCTCATCACGAACCAGGTGGTGAAGGAGAAGATCAGGGAGAAGGTGGTGATGCCGCAGGTGCGCCAGGCGATCGCGCTGCCCGTTTCCTTCCAGAACTGCGGGTTTTCGGGTTCCCATCGGGATAACCTAGCCATGGTGTGTTTCTCCTATAGCGGGTGGTTGAGCGTGCGGATCCCTGTCGTCGCATCGAGGCCGTGGAGACGGCACATTGAATTCATTCCAGAGGGTCCGGGGTCTTGGCTGGCTTCATCAACAGATCAAGCTTGCGCACCTCGGTGAAGTACATCCAGATCAGGCTTACCCACACCACGCCGTACATGAGCATGAAGGCCGAGGAACGGATGCCGGTCAGATCCACCAGGGCGCCGAACATGATGGGCAGGATGAAACCGCCCAGGCCGCCGATGAGTCCCACGATGCCGGAGATGACGCCGATGTTGTGCGGGTAGTCGTCGGAGATGTACTTGAACACGCTCGCCTTGCCGAAGGCGAAGGCCACACCGACGATGAACAGCAGCACGGTGAATACCTCGGCCGGCAGATGGATGTGGAAGGTCTGCGGGCCGGTGACGGTCTGGATGGTGAACTCGGTCCGCGGGTAGGACATGATGAACAGACAGATCCAGGACACCCACAGCACCCACCAGGTGACGCGATGTGCGCCCCATTTGTCCGACAGCCAGCCGCCCACGGCGCGCAGCACCCCCCCCGGCAGGGAGAAGGCGGTGGCCAGCAGGGCCGCCATCCTCAGATCGAAGCCATACTCGGACACGTAGTACTTGGTCATCCACAGGGCGAGCGCCACATAGCCGCCGAAGACGATGGAGTAGTACTGGCAGTACTTCCACACCGTCGGGTCCTTGAGCGCCCGGATCTGGTCGCGCACGGTCACATGGGAAGGCACGCGATGCGATGGATCGTCATAGGTGAAGAACCAGAACAGGATGGCCGTGACCAGCATGGCAACGGCATACGCCTGCGGCACCATGCTCCAGCCGTAGGCCACCACGATGGCCGGCGCCACCAGCTTGGTCACCGCCGCACCGGTGTTGCCGGCACCGAACACGCCCATGGCCATGCCCTGACGTTCTTTTTCGAACCAGCGCGCGCAGTAGGCGATGCCCACCGCGAAGGAACCGCCGGCCAGCCCGACGAACAGGCCGATGACGAGGAAGTGCCAGAACTCGGTGGCATAGGCCATTAGCCAGATCGGCACCACGGTGGAGAGCATCAGGGCGAAGAAGACGATGCGGCCGCCCAGCTTGTCGGTCCACATCCCGAGGGGCAGACGGATGAGCGAACCGGTTAGCACCGGCGTGGCGATGAGGATGCCGAACTCGGTCTCGTTGAGGCCCAGTTCGTTCTTGATCGGTACCCCGATCACGGCGAACATCATCCACACCGCGAAGCACACCGTGAAGGCCAGCGTGCTCATGATCAGGATCGAGAACTGCTTCTGTTTCAGCGATGTCATTCTGTCACCTCAGGATCTACATACCTTGATGTTCGTTTGGCCTCAGTGTAGGGATTGCCGCTGCATGCGCCAGGGGGTGTGGGCGCCATGTCGGATACGGGCATACCACTTTCGAGGTATGGTGGTAGACGCGTAACTTGTTGTTATGTAAGTGGCTATCGGATGCTTCCTGTCGAATGTCACCGATGCCGGCGCGAAGGGGGTATTACCACTTCCTGTTGCCCGGCAGCACGCCAGGGTGTGAGTTGTGTACCATTCTTTCTGTAAATTCTGTTTTTGCCGCAGGCGAGAAGTTTTGCCGGGCGGACGACCTGGGCGCGTAGCGCCTAGGGAAACGCTGAAAAAATAGGCGAGCGGGATGAAGCGCAAGGCGCCCGGCGCGCAGCGATCGAGACATACCAAGGAGATAGGCGAGGCAGCGAGCACCGCGCAACGCAGCGATTCGCCCGCGCAGCCATTTAATCAGCGCTTCCCTATCTCAACCTCAACCCGTAACCCATACGTCATGACCACCGCCTCGGAAATTTACAGAAAAAGGGTTGCACAATCCTTTTCTCCCGATAGACAGAGACACGGAGTATCTGCTAGCGCCTTCGGTGCAGGATTGGTTGCCGGAATCCCATCTGGCGCGGTATGTGGTGGAGGTTGTGGAGAGGCTGGAGCTGTCGGCGCTGGAGCGGGCCTATGC
>JBBIKZ010000006.1:0-40695 GCA_037445185.1 Hydrogenophilales bacterium
ATTCTTAGAATATTATCAGGTTCTATTTGAACTGATCGGCCGGGGTCCCTGTCCACGGTGTTGTTGTGGTCATGCAACATCAATGGCCCAGATAGGCGGCTTGGATGGCGGGGTCACGCGCCAGCTCGCTGCTGGCGCCCGCCAGGGTGATGGCCCCGCTCTCCATGACATAGGCGCGGGTGCTCACCTGGAACGCCAGGTGGGCGTTCTGTTCGACCAGCAAGAGGGTGACACCCTGGCGGGCGATGGCCTGGATCGTGTCATAGATCTTTTGCACCATGAGGGGGGCGAGGCCCATGCTCGGCTCGTCCATCAGTAGCAGGCGCGGACGGCTCATCAGGGCGCGGCCGATGGCCAGCATCTGCTGCTCACCCCCCGAGAGGGTGCCGGCGATCTGCCGCCGCCTCTCCGCCAGCCGGGGAAACAGTTCATAGACGCGGGCCAGGTCTGCCTCCACCCCGTCGTCCCGCCGCGCGTACGCCCCCATGACCAGGTTCTCCCAGACCTGCAGGCGGGCGAAGATACCGCGCCCCTCGGGCACCAGGGCCACCCCTTCGCGCGCGATACGGTGCGTCGGCAGGCCATCGAGCCGCTTGCCGGCGAGTCGTACGCTGCCATGGGCATGGACCAGTCCGGTGATGCCTTTCAGGGTGCTGCTCTTGCCGGCACCGTTGGCGCCGATCAGGCAGACCAGCTCGCCCTCCGCGACGTCGAGATCGATGCCGCGCACGGCGCGGATGCCGCCATAGGCCACCTTGAGCCCGCGCACCTCGAGCAGAGGCATCAGGCGGCCTCCCCGCCCAAATAGGCGGCGATGACCGCCGGGTCACGACGCACTTCCGACGGGCTGCCTTCGGCGATCTTGCGGCCGTAGTCGAGCACGGCGACCCGGTCGCACAGCCCCATGACCAGCTTCACGTCGTGTTCGATCAGCAGCAGGGTGAGTCCCTGGTCGCGCAGGCGCAGGAAGAGCTCCCGCATCTGCTGGCGCTCGGCCGGGTTCATGCCCGCCACCGGCTCGTCCAGGGCGAGCAGCCGCGGCTCCGTGGCGAGCGCGCGCGCGATCTCCAGACGCCGCTGCTCGCCATAGGCGAGGTGTCCGGCCAGCGTGCGCGCCTTGTGGCCGAGCCCGACGATATCCAGCAGCTCACGGGCGCGTCGCCGACTGTCCGCCTCCTCCGCGCGCGTGCGCCGGTCGCGCAGCACCGCCCCCCAGACACCGGCCCGGGTGCGCACATGCCGCCCGACCTGGACGTTCTCCAGCGCGCTCATGTTGGCGAACAGACGGATGTTCTGGAAGGTGCGGGCGAAGCCGCGCGCGACGATGCGGTGCGGTTTCTGGTTGTGCACCGGCGCCCCGGCCAAGCGGATCTCGCCCGCATCGACCGTGTACAGCCCGGTCATGCAGTTGAACAGGGTGGTCTTGCCGGCGCCGTTGGGGCCGATCAGGCCGTAGATCTCAGCCGCGCGCACCTCGAGGCTCACCGCCTGCAAGGCCGCGATGCCGCCGAAGTGCTTGCTCACCGCCTTGACCGTCAGCATGCTCACACCCTGGTGTCATACAGGCTGGCCTGTTCCTGTTCGGCCACGCCGTCCTCGGCGTGGAACTCCCGCTTGCGCTGGCGCGACGGGATGAGCCCCTCGGGTCGATAGATCATCATCAGCACCAGGGCCGCGCCAAAGAGCAGCATGCGCAGGTCCGTAGGCTCCACATAGACCTGGCCGAAGGCGATGCGCTGCCAATCGCCCAGGTAGCGCAGGGCCTCGGGCAGCACGGTGAGCAGCAATGCCCCCAGGATGACGCCGGGGATGTGGCCCATGCCGCCCAGCACGATCATGCACAGGATCAGGATGGACTCCCACAGGTTGAAGCTCTCCGGGCTGATGAAGCCCTGGAAGGCGGCGAATAGCCCGCCGGCCACGCCGCCGAAGACCGCCCCCATGGCGAAGGCGAGCAGTTTCACGTTGCGGGTGTTGATGCCCATGGCGGCGGCGGCCACCTCGTCCTCGCGGATGGCGACCCAGGCCCGACCGATGCGCGAGTCCTGTAGCCGGTAGGCGATGAAGAGGGTGACCAGGGTGAAGGCGAGGAACAGGTAATAGTAGAAGTGGGCGGAGGAGACGGTCAGCCCCAGGACCTGCTGCGTCTTGCCGAAAGACAGGCCGGCGACGCTCACCGGGTCGATCAGATTGATGCCCTGGGGACCGTTGGTGATGTTAACCGGGGCGTTGAGGTTGTTCATGAAGATGCGGATGATCTCGCCGAAGCCAAGCGTGACGATGGCCAGGTAGTCACCGCGCAGGCGCAGCGTCGGTGCCCCGAGTAGGACGCCAAAGACCCCGGCCAGGACCGCACCCAAGGGCAGGATCGCCCAGAACGGCAGATGCAGGCCGAAGTGGGGGCTGGCCAGCCAGGCATAGAGATAGGCGCCGAGGGCATAGAAGGCGACATAGCCCAGGTCGAGCAGCCCTGCATACCCCACCACGATGTTGAGCCCCAGGGCGAGGATGATGTAGAGCAAGGCAAAATCCAGCACGCGCACCCAGCTGCGTCCCAGGGCCGCCTCGGTCAGGAAGGGCAGCACCGCGAGCAGCGCCGCCAGCACGATCAGCGCGGCGAGGGCCGCGGCGCGCGAGCGCGGCAGGGACAGATCAGGCACGGCTGGCGACCCGCTCGCCCAGCAGGCCCGAGGGACGGAAGACGAGCACCAGGATCAGGACGAAGAAGGCGAACACATCCTGGTAATGACTGCCGAGGAAGCCGCCGGTCAGGTCGCCGATGTAGCCGGCGCCCAGGGCCTCGATCACCCCGAGCAGCAGCCCGCCCAGCATGGCGCCACCGATGTTGCCGATGCCGCCGAGGACGGCCGCCGAGAAGGCCTTGAGCCCCAGCATGAAGCCCATGTAGTAATGAGCTAGACCGTAGTAAGCGCTCACCATCACACCGGCGACGGCAGCCAGGGCGGAGCCGATCAGGAAGGTGGCGGAGATGACCCGGTCGACGTTCACCCCCATCAGCGCGGCGACCTCCTTGGACTGGGCGGTGGCGCGCATGGCACGGCCCAGGGACGTTTTCTGCACCAGCAGCCAGAGCCCGGCCATGATCAGGAGAGACAGCAGGATGATGAAGATCTGCAGGTCGGTGATGTGCGCGCCCAGGATCGCGTGGCTGTTCTGCGGGATCAGGGGCGGGAAGGACACGTACTGACGGCCCCAGATCAGCATGGCGGTATTCTGCAAGACGATGGACACGCCGATGGCGGTGATCAGGGGGGCGAGCCGGGGCGCCCGGCGCAGGGGCCGGTAGGCCACCTTCTCGATGGTATAGCCCAGGGCCATGCAGGCCGGGATGGCGACCATCACGCCGGCGAGCACCACCAGCAGGCCGGGTAGGTCGAGGGCGCTGCCGGCGATCGCGCCGATGACCGCCAGCGCCACCATGGCGCCCATCATCGTCACTTCGCCGTGGGCGAAGTTGATCAGCTCCAGGATGCCATAGACCATGGTGTAGCCGAGGGCGACCAGGGCGTAGATGCTGCCCAGGACCAGGCCGTTGATGAGCTGCTGGACGAAGATCTCCACTTCTTCAGGGGTCAGCGGTCAGAGGTCGGAGGACAAGCCATCGCGTGGGGCGGCCTGGCGATCCAGCCCCTGTCGGCCAGGCGAGCAGACTGAAGCCGGTCGGACATCGGGTCATTTGCTACCGACGGTCTTTAGGGCCGCCCACGACCCGTTTTTCACCTGGTAGAGGGTGACCGCACCGCCATCGATGTCGCCCTTGGCGTCGAAGCGGATGCGGCCGGTCACGCCCATGTAGTCGGTCTTCGGTAGCTCGGCCAGCACCTTGGCCGGAGCGTGGGAATCCGCGCGGCGCATGGCATCCACCAGCACCATCACGGCGTCGTAGGCGTAGGGGGCATAGACCTGGATCTGGCCGTATTTGGCCTCGAAGCGGCGTTTGAAGTCGGGTCCGCCGGGCATGGCCTCGAGCGGCAGCCCGGGCGAGGAGGCAGTCACCCCCTCGGCGGCCTCGCCGGCCAACTTGATGAAATTCTGGTTCTGTATGCCATCACCGCCCAGCAGGCGGGCGGTGAGTCCCAGCCGCTTCATCTGCTGCGCCATGGGTCCTGCCTGCGGGTCCATACCGCCGAAGAAGAGGAGATCCGGATTTTTGCCCTTGATGGCGGTGAGGATGGCGGTGAAATCGGTCGCGCGATCGTGGGTGTATTCCCGCGCCACGATCTCTGCCCCGGCGGCGCGGGCGGCCTTCTCGAACTCATCGGCCAGCCCCTGTCCGTAGGCGGTGCGGTCGTCGATGACGGCGATGTTGCGCGCGCCCATGGTCTTGACCGCATATTCGCCGAGGACACGGCCCTGCTGTTCGTCGTTGGCCATCACCCGGTAGGCGCTCTTGTAGCCCTGGGCGGTGTAGGCGATGGCCGTGGCCGAGGGCGAGATCTGCGGCAGGCCGGCATCGTGGTAATACTTGGAGGCGGGGATGGTGGTGCCGGAGTTCAAATGGCCGACGACCGCGACCACACCGCTGTCCACCAGCCTCTGCGCGACGATGGTGGCGGTCTTGGGATCGGCCTGGTCGTCTTCGCCGACGAGCTCCAGACGGACCGGCTTGCCGCCGAGGGTGAGTCCCTTGGCGTTGATCTCCTCGACCGCAAGCCTCGCGCCGTTTTCGTTGTCCTTGCCCAGGTGGGCCTGTGGTCCGGTCAGCGGCGCCACCGAGCCGATGCGTACCACCTGCGTGCCGTCGGCCGAGTCCGTTTTCTGGCCACAGCCGGCAAGACCGATGGCCAGCGCGAGGGTCAGGATGCTGCCGACGAGAGGGACGCTACGCATGGATTGCCTCTTCGATGGTGATGCACAAGCCGCGCATTTATACCACAGCAAAGAAAAAGGCCGGACGTGCCGGCCTTGTGCGTGACTCGACGCCGTTTACTTGAGGGACAGGATCCACTGCACCATGGCCTTGGCGTCGGCGTCAGAGACGTTGGGGTGCGGCGGCATAGGGATGTTGCCCCACACACCCTTGCCACCCTTCTTGATCACGCCGACGAGATGCGCCTCGGCCTTGGCGTCACCGGCATATTTCTTGGCCATGTCCTTGTAGGCCGGGCCGACGACCTTGCGGCCTTCCTGATGACAGCTCATGCAACCATTTTTCTGCGCCAGCTCCTTGCTGGCGAAGGCGGCG
Source organism: Hydrogenophilales bacterium (assembly GCA_037445185.1). Classification (GTDB taxonomy): domain Bacteria; phylum Pseudomonadota; class Gammaproteobacteria; order Burkholderiales; family Thiobacillaceae; genus JANWZL01. Next base: position 5,207 of record JBBIKZ010000006.1, read on the forward strand.
TTGGCGGACAGGGCCAGCAGGGCGGCGGCGAGGGTGACGGCAGCTTTCATTCGCTTCTCCTCCAGTGGTGGTTACTTACAATAGTGCGGTGCGTATGATAGTGGACCGCTTACTTGTTGAAAATAGCCTGCAGGTCGTCAAATCGTACTATTTCACTTGAGCAATTAACACCGGTACAGACATGCGCGGCGACGTATGTTCGTACCGGTTTGGCCAGCACATCCGGCAATGCGCCGACATCGGCGGGAATGGCGAGACACAGGGCGGCATCCGGGCAGATCGGCTGCAGGCGGCGCTGCCAGTCTTCGACTTCCGCCCGCGGCCCGCGCAGCACGACGATGGGCGGCGGGTCCAAGTAGGTGCCGAGTGCGGTGAGCAGGCTGGCGTAGGCGGCGGGATGGCGCGACATCGCCTCATGAATGCCTGCCAGCGCCCGCGCGGCGGCGCGCAGGTAGCGGCTCTCGCCGAGGAGGTGGCCCAATCTCAGCAGGGCTGCGGCGGCGATGCCGTTGCCTGACGGCGTGGCGCTGTCGTGCACCGGTTTCGTGCGCTGGATGAGGCGCTCGTGATCGTGGGTCGTGAACCAGAAACCGCCCCGCTCGCTGTCCTCGAAGCGCGCGAGCAGGGCCTCGGCCAGCGCCTGCGCCCAGGCGAGGTCCTCGGTGCGGAAATGCGCCTGCATCAGCTCCAGCAAGGCGTCGAGCAGAAAGGCGTGGTCGTCGAGATAGGCATTGAGCCGGGCCTGCCCGCCCTGCCAACTGGCGTAAAGACGGCCGTCCAGCCAGACCCGCTCGCGCAGGGCATCCACCGCGCGGCGGGCCCGCTCGCCCCAGTCCGGGCGATCGCAACGGCGGGCGGCACGGGCCAGTCCCCGGATCATCAGGGCGTTACAGGCCGTCAGGACCTTGTCGTCCAGCCCGGGCCGTACGCGGGTCGCGCGGGCGGTGAGGAGCGTGCGACGGGCCCGCTCCAGCCGGGACCAGGCCTCCTCCGACGAAATGGCGAGCGCCTGCGCGATCGCGTCGAGGGGGCGGTCGCTGCCCAGGTGCCAGGCACGGCCCTCGAAGTTCGGCGGCGCGTCGAGCCCCCAGCGCGGGGCGGCGACGGCATATTCCTCGGGTGAGAGCAGGGCCTCGACCGCCTGTGGCGTCCACAGGTAGTAGCGCCCCTCCTCGCCTTCCGAGTCGGCATCCAGGGCCGACCAGAACATCCCCTCGGGGCTGGTCATCTCCCGATCGAGCCAGTCCACGGTCAGCTCGGCCGCGCGCAGGTAGAGCCGCTCGCCGCTCAGCGCCCAGGCGTCGGCGTACAGGGCCAGCAGCGGGCCGTTGTCGTAGAGCATCTTCTCGAAGTGCGGGATGGCCCAGCGCGTATCCACCGAATAGCGGTAGAAACCGCCGCCGAGCTGGTCCATCAGGCCCCGTTCGGCCATGTTGCGCAGGGTGGCGAGCACCTGTGCGCGCGCCTCGGCATCGCCCGCATGGAGCAGGAAGGCGAGATCGGCCGGGCGGGGGAACTTGGGGGCACCACCGTAGCCGCCGTGTACCGGGTCGTAGCCCCGCTTCATGTCCCCGATGGCGGTCTGGATGGGGGCCGCGTCCATGTCGGTGGCAGGCTCGGCGTGCGCCTCGCCCGCCGTCAGGGCAGCGAGCAAGGCGGCGTTCTGGGCCTCGATGTCGGCGCGCCGCGCACGCCAGGCCTGGGCCACCTGCTCGAGCAGGCCGACGAAGCCGGGCAGGCCGAAGCGGGGCGTCTCGGGGAAGTAGGTGCCGGCGAAAAAGGGGATCTGGTCGGGGGTCAGGAACACGGTCAGCGGCCAGCCGCCGCTGCGGCCGGTGAGCAGCAGGTGGGCGTGCTGGTAGATCTGGTCGAGGTCGGGCCGCTCCTCGCGGTCCACCTTGACGTTGACGTAGAGGCGGTTCATCACCGCGGCGAGGGCCGGGTCCGCGAAGGACTCGTGCGCCATGACGTGGCACCAGTGGCAGGAGGCATAGCCGATGGAGAGCAGGATGGGCTTGTCCTCCGCCCTGGCCCGCATCAGGGCCTCTGCGCCCCAGGGATACCAATCCACCGGGTTGTCGGCGTGTTGACGCAGATAGGGGCTGGTCTCCTGGCTGAGGCGGTTCGGCATGGCGGACTTTGGTTGGTGGCATGCAGTCTAGGGGATGGGGTATGCGTTGACATGGACGTGCAACCAACCCTGTGTGGCCATAAGGCCGCCCTTGCCTGGAAAGCGCCATGCCGGCCAGGAACGGTTCCCCCAGCCCCTCCCCCGCTTGCGGGGGAGGGCGGCTGCGAGGTCGGCTGCATGGACTTTCACGGCAACGAGAAATCTGCGCTGAAGACAGGCCCGCACAAGCCGCACCAGGACCGTCGATGCATCCGCGCCACAAACCCCGAAACCGCCGCTCATGCCCTCAAGTGCGCCAGCAGGGCATCCGTCATGCGCTCGGCCTGGCCGAGATAGCCCCCGCCGAACAGGTTGTAGTGATTGAGCACGTGGTAGAGGTTGTAGAGGTCCTTGCGCACGCGGTAGCCCACCTCCAGCGGCCAGGCCTCGCGGTAGGCGGCGTAAAAATCGCCGGGATAGCCGCCGAAGAGTTCGGTCATGGCCAGGTCCGCCTCGCGGTCGCCGTAGTAGACCGCCGGGTCGAAGATCACCGGCTCGCCCTGGCAATAGCCGTGGTTGCCGCCCCAGAGGTCGCCGTGCAGCAGGGAGGGCGGGGGCCGATAGCCGGGAAAGAAGCCGGCCAGACCGTCGAGCAGGCGTTCGCCCCGTTCGATCAGCCGGCGCGGCGCGCCGTGTCGGGCCGCCAGGGCATATTGGTAGCCGAGGCGATGCTGGCGGTAGAACGCGATCCAGTCCGCGCAGGGGGTGTTGACCTGCGGCGTGCTGCCGATGGTGTTGTCCCGGTGCCAGCCGTAGCGGTCCCAGCTGTGGCGGTGCAGGGCGGCGAGGCGCCGGCCCAGCTCGTCGGCGCTGCCGCGGCCACCCATCTCCAGGTATTCCAGCACCAGCCAGGCCTCGTCGCCGCTCGCCCCGCTGCAGATCGGCGCGGGGACACGCACCGTGCCGGTGGCCCGGATCGCCTCCAGGCCCTCGGCCTCCGCCTCGAACATGGCGAGATGGCGGGCGCGGTTGGTCTTGACGAAATAGCGCCGGCCATCGCTGCCCTCGACGACGCGCGCCGCGTTGATGCAGCCGCCGCCGGCGCCGCGGTCGGCGCGGGGGATGAACGGCTTGCCGGTGGCCCGTTCGATGGCCGCGGCGAGGGCGGCGTTCAAGGCGGTGCCTTACTTGACCAGGGTCTTGGGCTCGCGCGAGGCGCCGGCCGCCTCCAGGCGCGCAAGATAGGCCTGCCAGTAGCGCTCCTGGTTCACCCCCAGGTCGTAGAAATAGTCCCAGGAGTAGATGCCCGAGTCGTGTCCGTCGTCGAAGAAGAGACAGACGGCATACTGACCGACGGGCTCGATGTGGGTGATGTCGACGTATTTCTTGCCCACCTGTAGCACCTCCTCACCGGGCCCGTGGCCGCGCACCTCGGCGGAGGGCGAGAACACGCGCAGGTATTCGAACGGCAGGCTGAAGCGCCGGCCGTCGTTGAAGGCGATTTCGAGCAGCTTGGACTGCTTGTGCAGCTTGATCTCGGTGGGGATGGGGGTGGTGGGGCTCAGTCCGCCCATGGCAACTCCTCGGTAGCGATTGCGGATGTGCGTAGTTTGCCGCGCGGCGCGGCCGAGGGCAATAGTGTACTTTTTTAGTCGGGTATGTGACGGCACACCGCGACGGGCCGGGTCCGCGGGCTCGGCCGCGCGGAGGTCGGCCTTCGGGGTGACGAGGGAGGCGGACTCATGCCGGGGTCTGCGGCTCGTACAGCACGCCATCGGCGAAGATCAGCGCGGCGCGCACCGGTCGGTCGGGGTAGAGGTCGGTCACGGCCCGGCGATAGGTGGCGAGCTGCTCCAGATGGGGTTCGGCGCGGCGCGCCGGATCCGGCTCGGTGAGCCCGCCGGTCTTGTAGTCCAGCACCCAGACCTCGTTCTCGAACTCCACCAGCCGGTCGATGCGCCGCAGCTCGCCGCCGCGGTCGACGAAGGTCAGTTCGTCACGGGCCGCGCGATACCGCCGCGGATCGAAGAAACGGCGCAGATGGGGCGCCTGCAGCAAGGCACGGGCGTGGTCCCGGATGCGCTGGAAGTCCGCCGCCGGGCAGCCCAGATCGCGCTCGATGGCGGCCTCCTCCCAGCCCTTGCAGGCGAGCTCCAGATAGCGGTGCACCCGCACGCCCCACTCGGCCTCCTCGGTCGCCGGCTCGCGCCGTGTGCCCACCGGCGGCAGGGGGGCCGCCGTCCGCGCCGTCTCCCCGGCCGGCGTCGCGACGGCGCCCGGCGCGCACATCTCGATCGCCGGCAGGCCGGTGAGGTCGGCGCGCGCCAGGCCCTGGCGGGCGAGCTCGAGCCAGCTGTCCGGCTTGGCCTCCTCGAGCCCGCTCACCACCAGCACCTGCCTGGCGCGCGTCATGGCGACATAGAGCAGGTTGAGACGCTCGCGCTCGGTGAGCGCGCGCTCCTGCGCGAACAGGGCGTCGCGCGCCGGGCCGCGCCAGTCCCTGGGACCGTGCAGGGAGTAGTGGCGTGGCCGTGCCGCGTCGGCCGGCCAGTCCAGCACCACGCCGTAAGGGTCCTCTCCGCACCCCGTCTCGTCGGCCTTGATGAGGAAGACGATGGGCGCCTCCAGCCCCTTGGCGGCATGGATGGTCAGCAGGCGCACGGTGTCGCCAGCGGCGGCCGGCGGCTCGTCCGGGGCCTCGTCGCCGGCCTTATCGCGCCAGGCCCGGAGTTCGTCCAGGAAGCGCGGCAGGCTGGGATAGCGTCCGCTGGAGGATTTGAGCGACAGGGCGGGCAGGGCGCGCAGATTGGCCAGCACGCCGGCACGCAGATGCGCCGGCGCGGCGGCGGCGTAACGCGCCTCCACCTCGCCCTGGTGGTAGATGCGGTCGAGCAGGTCGTGCGCCGGCAGCCACCCGGCCTCGCCGACCCAGCCTTCGAGCAGGGCCGCCGCCCGGCGCACGGCCGCCGGCGCCTGCGCCTGCGCCGCCCAGGCAGCGAGCCGCGCGTACCACGTGCCGCCCGGGCGTTCGGCGAGGGCGAGGAGCAGGTCATCGGGGAAGGCGAAGATCGGGCTGCGCAGCACGTGGGCCAGGGCGAGGTCGTCATCCGGTCGGGTGAGCCAGGCGATGAGCGCCATCAGGTCGGCGGCCTCCAGCGTGCCGAGCAGGCCGCCGCGACGGGTGCCCACGTAGGGGATGCCGGCCCGCTTGAAGGCCTGCTCGAAGACCTCCAGGCCGGTACGCGAGGCGGCCAGCACGAAGACGTCGGCATAGCGGGCCGGGCGTGTCCCTGCCCCGTCACGCACCAGCACGCGGCCGATCAGGCCCTGGATGCGCTCCGCCACCCGCCGCGCCTCTTCAGCCCGCGGCTGCGGCGCATTGGGTGCCGGTTCGGCGAGGGGGTCGCGCAGGCCCTCGCGCACGATCTCGACGGCCGCCGTTTTCGGCGCCAGGATCAGCTCGCAATGGCCGGGCAGCGTGCTGTCGTGCGCCCGGTGCGGCGCGAAGTCGGGATAGTCGTCGCGCCCGCCGAAGACGGCGTTGACCCAGGCCGTCAGTCGCGGGGCGAGGCGGCGCGTGGTGTCGTGCGGCAGGAGCAGCCCGCCCCAATCCCGCTCGAGCCAGGCGGCCGCCACGCCGAACAGGCGCGGCTCGGCGCGGCGGAAACGGTAGATGGACTGCTTGGGATCGCCCACTAGGAAGAGGGTGGGGCGCTCGCCAGCGAGGCCGTAGGCATCCAGCCAGGCGCGCAGGATCCGCCACTGCAGGGGGTTGGTGTCCTGGAATTCGTCCAGCAGGACGTGTCGCCAGCGGGCGTCCAGCTTGGCCAGCACCGCGGGCCCCAGTTCCTCGTCGGCCAGGAGCCGCCAGGCCTCCCACTCGGCATCGGTGAAGTCGAGGGCATCGCGCTCGGCCTTGAGGCGCTGATACCGTTCCAGCAACCCCAGGCCGACGGTGAGGGCCCAACGGTTGAGCTTCAGCGCCCGCTGATCGGCCAGCCGGTCGCGCACGGCCAGGATGCGCCCGCCCAACGCCTCGTGCAGCGCCGTGATATGCGCCGCACCCTCGGCACCCAGGCGGTCGGTCATCGCCTTGCCGGCCTTGAGCGCGCGCAGGCTGCCCGCCTGGGTGAGGAACACGGTCTGCAGCGCCTCCCAGACCTCGGTCGACGACCGAAAGCCGCGGTCGGAGGGGTCGGCGGCAAGGGTCGTCAGCGCCGCCTCCAGCCGCTGCGCCCGCTCGGCATCCCCCTTCACCTTGAGTCCATTGCCCGCCAGCAGCGGCAGGTATGCGCGCAGGCCGGCGAGGAAATCCGCATCCGCCAACAGCGTACCGACGACGTCCTCGTCCTCGCTCACGCCGGACATCCGCGCGAGTTCGGCCACGGCATCGCCCAGCGCATCGGTGCGCCCCTCGGTCCAGGCCCACCACTCCGCCCGCTTAGCCACCAAGGCGAAGAGCAGCGCGCGCACGCCATCCAGGGGGAATTCCGCCAGCAGGGCGCGCAAGGCCGCCTCCTCCGCCGAGCCCTCGCACTCGCCCACGGACTGGGCATAGGTCAGCCAGGCCTCGCGCTCGAGCAGGACCGTATCCTCGACCAGTGCGGCGGGGCCGCGCGCCTGCAGCGGGGCGCGCGCGAGCAGGTGCAGGAACCAACCGTGGAAGGTGGTGATCATGGGCGCCGGCGTGCTCATCAGCACCTGCTCGAACAACCCCCGTGCCGTCGGCAGGACGGCGAGCGCCTCGGTCTCGCTCAGACCGCGCTCACGCAGAAAGGCGACCGCCTGCGCCTCGGGCGCCGTCGCCAGCAGCTCGAGCCAGCGATATAGCCGCTCGCGCATCTCCTCCGCCGCCTTGCGCGTGAAGGTGATGGCCAGCAGCTCCGCGGGCTGCGCCCCGGCGAGCAGCAGCCGGATCATGCGCGAGACCAGCAGCCAGGTCTTGCCGCTGCCGGCGCAGGCCGACACGGCGACATTGCGGGCGGGGTCGAGCGCGAGCGCCAGCCCATCCCGCCCGCCGTCAGCGCCGCTCATTCGTCCACAGGTTGCACATGGCCAAGGTGCGCAAAGTTTACCGGAAGCACGCCGCGGGCATCTGCCGGCCTGCACATGACCAGTTACCCTTTTCTTCTAATAAAACACTTTAAGTAATTGCTGCAGGTCATTCTTTGGGCCCACATCCGAATCGGCCGCGGTCTGGCCGCTAAGTCTTTGTTCGCACGAAAAAAAGTTGCAAATCCCCCTTGACGGTGTAGGAAGCGCACAACTATAGTGGGGCGAGGTGGTAGAGAGTGGAGGAAAGTGCAGCCTAGTGGCATAACTCGGCTGCCGCGACGATGATGTTTCGTGGGTTCATGCCGCTGAGCCTGGATGGCAAGGGCAGGCTGGCCATCCCCAGCAAATACCGCGAAGCGCTCATGGAGCGTTGCGGTGGGCGCCTGGTCGTCACCCTCGACCCGGGCCGCTGCATGCTGCTCTACCCCCTGCCCGAGTGGGAGCCCATCGAGCGCAAGATCAATGCCCTGCCCAGCTTCCACCCCTTGAGCCGCCAGCTCAAGCTGATCCTGGTCGGCTCTGCCACCGACGTGGAGCTCGACGGCTCCGGCCGCATCCTGGTGCCCGCCCCCTTGCGCGAGAAGGCGCGCCTGGACAAGGACGTGGTGCTGGTCGGTCAGGGCCACAAATTCGAAATCTGGAACGAGGCCGACTGGCAGGCCGCGTACAACGCCGCCACCGACTTCACCACCGCGCTGGAAGAGGCCCGGCACAAGGGGGACCTGCCCGATGAGCTCAAGGACTTCGCCCTGTGACCGGTGGACACCAGCCGGTGCTGCTCGCGGAGACGCTGGCGGCGCTCGCCATCCGTGCGGACGGCACCTACGTGGACGCCACCTTTGGCCGCGGCGGCCACAGCCGAGCCATCCTCGCGCGCCTGGGGCCGTCCGGCCGACTGCTGGCGCTCGATCGCGACCCGGAGGCGGTCCGCTTCGGCCAGACGTGGCAGGACCCGCGCTTCCGCATTGCCCATGCCGCCTTCGGCACATTGGCGCAGACGGCGCGTGCGCATGGCATAACGGCCGCGGACGGGGTGCTGTTCGACCTCGGCGTGTCCAGCCCCCAGCTCGATACGCCCGAGCGGGGATTCAGCTTCCGCGTGGACGCGCCGCTGGACATGCGCATGGACGCAAGCCGCGGCCCCACGGCGGCCGAGTGGCTCAACCACGCCGATGAAGAGGAGATCGCCCGCGTGGTCCGGGAATATGGCGAGGAGCGGTTTGCTCGCTCGGTTGCAAGGGCGATTGTCGCAGCACGCGCCGAGGCCCCCATCACCACCACCGGCCAGCTCGCCCGCCTCTGCGCTCAGGCCGTCCGCACCCGCGAACCTGGTCAGGACCCCGCCACGCGCACCTTCCAGGCTATCCGGATTCACGTTAACCGGGAGCTTGAAGAACTGGCTTGCGCGCTGCCCCAGGCGGTGGCGCTCCTCCGGCCGGGGGGGAGGCTCGCGGTGATCAGCTTCCACTCCCTGGAAGACCGCATGGTCAAACGCTTCATGCGGGCGGAGGAGAAGGGTGCCGAGATCCCGCCCGAGATCCCGCTGACGCGCGATGCCCTGCCGGTTGGCCGTCTGCGCGTCGTCGGCAAGGCCATCCGTCCCACCGCCGCGGAAGCGGCCGCCAACCCGCGCGCGCGCAGCGCCGTGCTGCGGGTGGCCGAACGCATGGCTGGAGGGGTGTCGTGCTGAAGCTCAACGCCGCGCTCGCCCTGCTGCTGCTGGTGTGCGCCATCGCCGTGGTGTCGGCGCGCCATCAGGCGCGCAAGCTGTTCGTGGAACTGCAGCAGGCCCAGGCCGAGGCCCGCGCCCTGGACATCGAGTGGGGCAGGCTCCTGCTCGAGCAGAGCACCTGGGCCATGCACAGCCGGGTCGAGGTCGTGGCCCAGCACCACCTGCACATGGCCGTGCCCGATGCCACGCGCATCCACCTGCTCATGCCGGCGGCGTCGGTCACGCCGTCGCGACGCGCCGAAGGAGCCAGCCAGTGACCCGCCTGCGTCATGCCAGCCGGCACGTCAACCCGCTGCTGCGCTTGGACCTGCAACGCTGGCGCATGCGTCTGGTCATGGCGCTGCTGTTCGGCGGCTTCGCGCTACTGGCCGTGCGCGCGATCTATCTGCAGGCCTGGCAGACCGAGTTCCTCAACCTGCAGGGCGAGAAGCGGGTCAACCGGGTGGTCCCCATCACCGCCCATCGCGGCATGATCCTCGACCGCAGGGGCGAGCCGCTGGCCATCAGCACACCGGTGGAATCCCTCTGGGTCAACCCGCGCGCAGCGGAGGCGAGCGACGCGCAGATCCGCGCCCTGGCCGACCTGCTCGGGGAGGACCACACCGTCCTGGCCAGGACCTTCGCCGACAAGGCGAGGACCTTCGTCTACCTGCGCCGGCAGATGTCGCCCGAGCTGGCCAGGCAATGTCTGGCGCTGGGCATCAAGGGTCTGCACGCACAGCCGGAGTTCCGCCGCTTCTACCCCGCCGGCGAGGTCATGGCCCAGGTGGTGGGCATGACCAACGTCGAAGACCGCGGCCAGGAGGGTCTGGAGCTGATCTACGACACCTGGCTCGCCGGCGAGGCCGGCATGAAGCGCGTGATCCGTGACCGCAAGGGCAACGTGGTGGAGGAGCTGGAGTTGATTCGGCTACCCAAGCCCGGCAACGACCTCACCCTCTCCTTCAACCTGCAGATCCAGTACCTGGCCTACCGGGAGCTCAGCGCCGCCGTCGAGCGGCATCGCGCCCACGCCGGCTCGGTGGTGGTGGTGGACAGCCGCACGGGGGAGATCCTCGCCCTGGCCACCGCCCCCTCCTTCAACCCCAACAACCGCGCCACCTATGCCGCGGAGCGCGCCCGCAACCGGCCCGCCACCGACGTCTTCGAGCCGGGCTCGACCATGAAACCCTTCCTCGTGGCCGCCGCGCTCGATGCCGGCATCGTCGACGCCGACACCCGCATCGACACCGGGCCGGGCTACTACTACATCGGCGACAAGCGCATCACCGACGTGCATCCCAAGGGAGTGCTGACCCTCACCGAGGCCCTGCAGGTCTCCAGCAACGTCGCCGCCGCCCGCATCGCCATGGACTTGAAGGCCGAGGACTACTGGCGTCTGCTCAAGCAAGCCGGCTTCGGCGCGCCGCCTCGCGCCGGCCTGCCCGGCGAGGTCGGTGGCAGCCTGCGCCACTACCGCAGCTGGCGCCCGATCGAGAAGGCCACCATGGGCTTCGGCCATGGCATGTCGGTGAGCCTGTTGCAGTTGGCGCGGGCCTACACGGCCTTCGCCAACGACGGCGTCATGCCCCCCCTGACCGTGCTCAAACATCGGGAACAGGTCAGCGGCCAGCGCGTCATGACGGCCAGAACGGCCCGCATCGTGCGGGAGATGCTGGAGCACGTCACCCACGATGGCGGCACCGCGCCCCTGGCCAGGGTGATGGGCTACCGCGTGGCCGGCAAGACCGGCACCGCCCACAAGCTGGTGGGCGGCAGCTATGCGCCGGACAAGTACATCGCCTCCTTCGTCGGTCTGGCGCCCGCCTCCGACCCCCGTCTGGTGGTGGCGGTGATGATCGACGAGCCGGCCGGCCGCGAGTATTACGGTGGTCTGGTGGCCGCGCCGGTGTTCTCCAAGGTGATGGCGGGGGCATTGCGGCTCATGGCGGTACCGCCGGATGCGCCCATGGACGCGATGACAGCGCCCAGCACCACCGCACCCGTGGTGGGGGAGGCAGTGTGATGACACAGCCCGCTACCGCCCTCGGGCCGCTGCTCGACTGGCTGCGCGCACACTGCGCGGCCGGCGCGGGCTTGAGCGCGGACAGCCGCCTGGTCAACCCAGGTGACGTCTTCCTCGCCTTCCCCGGCGACGTCCATGACGGCCGGCACTACATCCCCCAGGCCCTGGCGGCCGGGGCCGGGGCCGTCGTATGGGAGGCCGAGGGTTACCGCTGGACGTTCGCGACCGATCTGCCCAACCTCCCCGTCCCGGGCCTGCGCGCGCTGGCGGCCGAACTCGCCGCACATTGGTATGGCCACCCCAGTCGCGCCCTGTGGATGACCGGTATCACCGGCACCAACGGCAAGACCTCGGTGGCGCATTGGCTGGGGCACGCCCTGACCGCGTGGGGCAGGCCCAGCGCCATCCTCGGCACGCTCGGCAACGGCCTCGTCGGGGCGCTCGCCCCGTCCAGCCACACCACGCCGGACTGCGTGCAGCTGCAGCGCCTGCTCGCCGATTACCTGGCGGCCGGCGCCCAGGCGGCGGTGATGGAGGTCTCCTCGCACGGTCTGCATCAGGGACGCGTGCAGGGCGTGCACTTCGACGTGGCCATCCTCACCAATCTGTCGCGCGACCACCTGGATTACCACGGCGACATGGAAGCCTACGCCCAGGCCAAGGCCAGGCTGTTCGGCTGGCCGGGCCTGAAATGGGCGATCCTCAACCAGGACGACGCGTTCGGCCAGGCGCTCTACCAGCGTCTGGAAGGCACGGGGGTCAAGCGGCTGGGTTATGGTCTGCGGCAGGGCGACATCCTCGGCAGCGCGCTCAGGCTCGATCACCAGGGTATCCGCATGGCGGTGGCCACGCCCTGGGGGCGCGGCGAGATCGCCAGCCCCCTGTTGGGCGAATTCAACGCCTACAACCTGCTGGCGGTGCTCGCCGGCCTGCTCGCGGCCGGGGTGCGGCTCGAGGACGCCCTGCGGCAGCTGGGCGAGCTGCGGCCGGTGGCCGGTCGCATGCAGACCCTGCGCTGCGGGGCCGCGGGGCCGACGGTGGTGGTGGACTATGCGCATACCCCGGACGCCCTGCAGAAGACCCTGCAGGCGCTGCGTCCGCTGACCGCCGGGCGGCTGTGGTGCGTCTTCGGCGCCGGCGGCGGGCGCGACCGCGGCAAGCGCCCCCTCATGGGCGGTGTGGCCGCCGCGCTGGCCGATGCGGTCGTGCTCACCAGCGACAACCCGCGCAACGAAGACCCCGCCGAGATCATCGCCGACATCCTCGCGGGCATGCCGCCGGGACAGACCGCCATCGTCGACCGGGCCGAGGCCATCCAGCGTGCCATCGCCCTGGCATCACCGCAGGACGTGGTGTTGATCGCCGGCAAGGGGCACGAGGACTACCAGGAAATCCACGGCGTGCGCCAGCCCTTCTCCGACCTGGCCATCGCCCGCGCAGCGCTGGAGGAAAGGAGCCGTCATGCGCCTGTATGAAGCGGCCGCTGCCATCGGTGCCACCGCCGTCGGTGTCGATACGGAATTCGACCGGGTGGAGACCGACACCCGCAAGCTCACCCCGGGCTGCCTGTTCGTGGCGCTCAAGGGCGCCCGCTTCGACGGCCATGCCTTCGTCGGCCAGGCCCTGGAGCAGGGTGCCGCGGCGGTGATGGTCGCCAAGGATCACGCCCCGCCCCCCGACCGGTCCGCCCTCGTCATCGAGGACACCCGGCTTGCCCTGGGCCGGCTGGCCGCCTGGCACCGCACGCGCATGCCGGCGTTGATCGCCGCCGTCACGGGCAGCAACGGCAAGACCACGGTCAAGGAGATGACCGCCGCCATCCTGCGCGCGCATGCCGGCGAGGCGGCGGTGCTCGCCACCGTGGGCAACTTGAACAACGACATCGGCGTGCCGCTCACCCTGCTCGGCCTCAGCCCCACCCACCGCTACGCGGTGATCGAGATGGGCATGAACCATGCCGGCGAGATCGCCTATCTCACCCGGCTCGCCCGACCCGACGCCGCCCTGGTGAACAACGCCCAGCGCGCCCATCTCGAGGGCCTCGGCAGCGTGGAGGCGGTGGCCCGCGCCAAGGCCGAGATCTACGAGGGGCTCGGTGAGCAGGGCGTGGCCCTGGTCAACAGCGACGACCCGCACGCCCCGCTCTGGCTGGGGTTGAACCAGGGTCGCAGGGTCTTGCGCTTCGGCCTGGGGGGAGATGCGGACATCCGGGCCGAACACCGCATCGAGGCCGAGGCCACCCTGCTCACCCTGCACACGCCCATCGGCCGCATCGAGACCCGGCTTGCCGTGCCCGGCCTGCACAACGTGCGCAATGCCGCCGCGGCGGCGGCGCTCGCCATCGCCCTCGACGTGCCGGCGGCGCCGATCGCCGCGGGGCTCGCCGCCTACCGGGGTGTCAAGGGCCGCCTGCAGCTGCATCCCTGCATCCTGGGGGCGCGGCTGATCGACGACAGCTACAACGCCAACCCCGATTCGGTCGGCGCCGCCATCGACGTCCTGGCCGCCATGCCGGGCCGTCGCCTGCTGGTGCTCGGCGACATGGGCGAGCTGGGCCCCGGCGTGCAAGAACTGCACCGCGAGATCGGGGCGAAGGCCCGCGCCGCCGGCATCGACCGCCTACTCGCCCTGGGCGAGCAGTCCATCCACGCCGTGCAGGGCTTCGGGCCAGGCGCCATGCACTTCGAGCGCATCGAGGAGCTGCTGGCGGAGATCGAGAACGCCCTGGCGCCCGGGGTGACGGTCCTGGTCAAGGGCTCCCGCTTCATGCAGATGGAGCGCATCGTGCAGTCCTTCGTCGAGGAGCGCCACCTATGCTCCTGATGCTCGCGCAGTGGCTGGGGCACGACATCCGCGCCTTCAACGTCTTCCAGTACATCACCCTGCGCTCGGTGCTGGCGGCGCTCACCGCCCTGGGGGTCTCCTTCCTGGTGGGGCCCTGGATGATCCGTCGGCTCACCGCGCTCAAGATCGGTCAGGCCGTGCGCGACGACGGCCCCCAGACCCACCTCACCAAGGCCGGCACACCCACCATGGGCGGGGCGCTGATCCTCATCAGCATGGGGCTCGCCACCCTGCTCTGGGCCGATCTGCGCAACACCTACGTCTGGGTCGCGCTCGCCACCCTGGTGGGCTTCGGCGCCATCGGCTGGGTGGACGACTGGCGCAAGGTGGTGGAACGCAACCCGCGTGGCCTGCCGGCGCGCTGGAAGTATTTCTGGCAGTCGGTCATCGCCCTGGCGGTGGCCGCCTACCTGGTCTGGTCCGCGCATCTGCCGGCCCAGACCGAGCTGATCGTCCCCTTCTTCAAGCAGATCGTCATGCCCCTGGGGGTCGTCGGCTTCGTGCTGCTGACCTATTTCGTCATCGTCGGCACCAGCAACGCCGTCAACCTCACCGACGGGGCGGACGGGCTCGCCATCCTGCCCACGGTGATGGTGGCCGGGGCCCTGGGCATCTTCGCCTACGTGGCGGGCCACGCGGTGTTCGCCAAGTACCTGGGGCTGCCGCACATCCCGGGTGCGGGCGAGCTCACCATCTTCTGCGCCGCCCTGGTGGGGGCGGGCCTCGCCTTCCTCTGGTTCAACGCCTACCCGGCCGAGGTCTTCATGGGTGACGTAGGCGCCCTCGCGCTGGGGGCGGCGCTGGGGGTGGTGGCGGTCATCGTCCGTCAGGAGATCGTGCTCTTCATCATGGGCGGCGTGTTCGTGCTGGAGACGATCTCGGTGATGCTGCAGGTCAGCTCCTACAAGCTCAGGCGCAAGCGCATCTTCCTCATGGCGCCGCTGCACCATCACTTCGAGCTCAAGGGCTGGAAGGAGACCCAGGTGGTGGTGCGGTTCTGGATCATCAGCATCGTGCTGGTGTTGATCGGGCTCTCCACCCTGAAGCTGCGCTAGCGGGGGGACGTGTGCGCGACACGACGGTGAACTACGCGGGACTAAAAGCGCTGGTGGTCGGCCTGGGCGACACCGGTCTGTCCTGCGTGCGCTGGCTCCTCGGCCACGGCGCCCAGGTGCGCGCGACCGACACCCGCGCCACGGCACCGCATGCCGAGCGCCTGCGCGCCGAGCATCCCGAGCTGACGATGCGCCTGGGCAGACTCGACGCGGCCGACCTCGCCTGGGCGGAGACGATCGTGGTGAGCCCCGGCGTGCCCGTCTCCACGCCAGAGATCGCGGCGGCGGCCGCCGCCGGCAAGGAGGTGGTGGGCGATGTCGAACTCTTCGCGCGCGCCCTGGCGCTGCACGGCCAGGCGCATCCGGACAGACGGGCGGCGGTGCTGGCCATCACCGGCTCGAACGGCAAGAGCACGGTCACCGCGCTCACCGGCCACCTCTGCCAGACGGCCGGCCGGCACACGGCCGTGGCCGGCAACATCGGGTTGCCGGTGCTCGACGCCCTGGCCGAGGCGGGGGCCGCCGGCACCTGGCCCGAGGTCTGGGTGCTGGAGCTGTCGAGCTTCCAGCTCGAGACCACCGCAAGCCTCGCCCCCGACGCCGCTACGGTGCTGAACCTCTCCGAGGACCACATGGACCGCTATGCCGGCATGGCCGACTACGCCGCCGCCAAGGCGCGCATCTTCGGCCCCGTCGGCCCCCAAGCCCCGGCGCGCATCCCACGCACCCAGGTCCTCAACCGCGACGACCCGCTGGTCATGAAGATGGCCCGTGCGGACTGGCGCCTGTGGACCTTCGGCCTGTCCACCGGCATCGGCGCCGGAGAATGGGGCATCACCGAGCGCGGCCATGAAAAATGGCTGGCCGAGGGGACGACCCCGCTCATGCCCTTGGCGGATCTGCCCCTCGCCGGGCTACACAACGCCGCCAACGCCCTGGCCGCGCTCGCCCTGTGCCGGGCCATCGCCCTGCCCTATGCGCATCTGCTCGAGGGGCTGGCCACCTTCAAGGGGCTGCCCCACCGGGTGGAAAAGGTGGCCGAGATCGACGGGGTCGCCTGGTACGACGACTCCAAGGGCACCAATGTCGGCGCCACCGTGGCCGCGCTCACCGGTTTCGAGAGCCCCGTCGTGTTGATCGCCGGGGGGGATGGCAAGGGCCAGGACTTCTCGCCCCTGCGCGCGGCCGCGCAACGCGCCCGGGTGGTGATCCTGATCGGTCGCGACGCGGCCAGGATCGAGGCCGCGCTGCGCGGGGTCGTACCCTGCCGGCACGCCGGCAGCCTGGAAGAGGCGGTAGCGCTGGCGCACGCCCACGCCCAGCCGGGTGACGCCGTCCTGCTCTCCCCCGCCTGCGCGAGCTTCGACATGTTCCGCAACTATGTGCACCGCGCCGAGGTCTTCGTGGCGGCGGTGAAAGAACTTCAGCCGCGGGCAGCGGCCGCCTCGCCCCCAAGCCCCCATCCCGCAACGCCCGGAGGGCCGGATGTTCAATAACATCGGTCTCAAGCGCTCCGGCCTCGCCCCCTACGACTGGGGGCTGATGTGGGTGACGCTCGCCCTGTTGGGGCTGGGCCTGGTCATGGTCTATTCCGCCTCCGTCGCCACCGCCGAGGCCGCCAGCGGCAACCCCAACCATTACCTCACCCGCCATGGCATGTATCTGGTGGTGGGGTTGTCGCTGGCCTATGCCGCCTTCCAGCTGCCCACCCGCCTGTGGCAGCGGCTGGCCCCCGGCCTGTTCGTCCTCGGCGTCGTCCTGCTGGTGCTGGTGCTCATTCCCGGCATCGGCCACGAGGTCAAGGGGGCGCGGCGCTGGATCCCCCTGGGCTCGCTGGGCAATCTGCAGCCCTCCGAGTTCATGAAGCTCGCCGTCGTGCTCTATGCCGCCGACTACACCGTGCGCAAGGCCGGCCTGATGGACAGCGTGCGCAAGGGCTTCATGCCCATGTTCGCGGTCATGCTGGCGGTGGGCACCCTGCTGCTCATGGAGCCCGATTTCGGCGCCTTCGCCGTCATCGTCATCATCGCGCTTGGCATCCTGTTCCTGGGCGGGCTCAACTGGCGCCTGTTCGTCGGCCTGATCCTGCTGCTGGCGGCGGGTTTCGTGCTGCTCATCTGGATGTCGCCCTACCGCATGGCGCGCATGGCCGGCTATCTCAACCCCTGGGACGACCCGCTGGGCAAGGGCTATCAGCTCACCCACGCCCTCATCGCCTTCGGCCGTGGTGAACTGACCGGTGTCGGCCTGGGCGACAGCGTGGAGAAGCTGCACTACCTGCCGGAGGCGCACAACGACTTCCTGCTCGCGGTGATCGGCGAGGAACTGGGCCTCATCGGCGTGCTCTTGGTCATCGTCCTGTTCGCCTGGCTCACCTGGCGCGCCTTCTCCATCGGCTGGCAGGCGGCCCTGATGGAACGCAACTTTCCCGCCCTGGTGGCGCAGGGCATCGGCGTGTGGATGGGTGTGCAGGGCTTCATCAACATGGGCGTGAACATGGGGCTGCTGCCCACCAAGGGGTTGACGCTACCGCTCATGAGCTACGGCGGCTCGGGCATCGTCGCCAACTGCCTGGCGCTCGCCCTGCTGGTGCGCATCGACTACGAGAACCGATGTTTGATGCGGGGCCGGCGGACATGAACGCACGCACCGTCCTCATCATGGCAGGCGGCACCGGCGGCCACGTCTACCCCGCCCTGGCGGTGGCCGCGCAGCTGCGCGGCGAGGGCTGGCGGGTGGTGTGGCTGGGCACCCGCGTCGGCATGGAGTCGCGCCTCGCCCCGGCCCAAGGCTACGAGATGGCGTGGCTCTCCTTCGGCGGCGTGCGCGGCAAAGGGGCGCTCAGCCTCATCCTGCTGCCGCTCAAGCTGCTCGTCGCCTTCTGGCAGGCCGCCCGCGCGCTTCTTCGGGTACGCCCCGACGCCGCCCTCGGCCTGGGGGGCTATGCCGCCTTTCCCGGCGGCATGATGGCCGTGCTGTTCAACCGGCCGCTCGTCATCCATGAGCAAAACGCCGTGGCGGGGCTTGCCAACCGGGTCCTGGCCTGCCTGGCCGACCGCGTGCTGCTGGGCCTGCCGGCCGCCTTCACGCACGGCGGGGACCGGCCCCTGCCCTGCGGCAAGGTCGCGGCGGAGTGGGTCGGCAACCCGGTGCGGCCTGAGATCGCCGCCCTGCCCGAGCCCTCCGAGCGCTATTCGGCACACACCGGCGCCCTGCGCCTGCTGGTGGTGGGCGGCAGCCTCGGCGCCCAGGCCCTGAACGAACTCGTGCCCCAGGCCCTGGCACTGCTGCCGCGGCAGACGCGTCCCCAGGTCCGCCACCAGGGTGGCCGCGGCAAGCTCGCCGCGCTCGAGGCGCACTACGCCGCGGCCGGGGTCGAGGCGCAGTGTCTGGAGTTCATCGCCGACATGGCCGGGGCCTATGCCTGGGCCGATCTGGTCATCTGCCGGGCGGGGGCCTCGACGGTGGCCGAGATCGCCGCCGCCGGGGTGGCCGCGCTGTTCGTCCCCTACCCGCATGCGGTCGACGACCACCAGACCGAGAACGCTCGCTTCCTCGCCGATGCCGGCGCCGCCTGGCTCATCCAGCAGCGCGACTTCTCGCCGCAGGCCCTGGCCGACTGGCTCGCCGCGCGCACGCGGCCGGAGCTGCTCGAGCGGGCGGTCAAGGCGCGCAGCCTGGCCAGGCCGGACGCCACGGCACGAGTGGCCGCCGTGGTCAAGGAGCTCGCGACATGAAGCACAAGGTGCGTCACGTCCACTTCGTCGGCATAGGCGGCGCCGGCATGAGCGGCATCGCCGAGGTGCTGCTCAACCTGGGTTACACGGTGTCCGGCAGCGATCTCAACGAGAACGCGGCCACCCGCCGGCTGGCGCAGCTAGGGGCGCGCATCCATCGTGGTCACGATGCGGCGCACGTGCAAGGGGCGGACGTGCTGGTCACCTCCACCGCCGTGCAGGCGGACAACCCGGAGGTGCTCGCCGCCCGCGCCGCCCGCATCCCGGTGGTGGCACGGGCCATGATGCTCGCCGAGCTGATGCGCTTCAAGCAGGGCATCGCGGTGGCCGGCACGCACGGCAAGACGACCACCACCAGCTTGATCGCCAGCGTGCTCTCCGAAGCGGGGCTGGACCCCAC
The DNA here is from genome assembly GCA_037445185.1 of Hydrogenophilales bacterium. GTDB lineage: Bacteria > Pseudomonadota > Gammaproteobacteria > Burkholderiales > Thiobacillaceae > JANWZL01. The sequence goes on from JBBIKZ010000006.1 coordinate 24,145, forward strand.
CTTCGTCATCGGCGGCAAGCTGCTCGCCGCCGGGGCCAATGCCCGCCTGGGCCAGGGCGAGTATCTGGTGGCCGAGGCGGACGAGTCCGACGCCTCCTTCCTGCACCTCAATCCGGTCATCGCCGTGGTCACCAACATCGATCAGGACCACATGGAGACCTATGGCCACGACTTCGAGCGGCTCAAGGGGGCCTTCGTCGAGTTCCTGCACCACCTGCCGTTCTGGGGCATGGCCGTGGTGTGTGCCGATGACCCCAATGTGCGTGCCATCCTGTCGCGCATCCACCGGCCGGTGATGACCTATGGGACGACCGAGGACTGCAGCATCCAGGCGGTCGACATCGCCAGCGAGGCGGGGCGCATGCGCTTCACGGCGCTGCGCAACGGCGAGCGCTCACCCATCGCCATCACGCTCAACCTGCCCGGCCATCACAACGTCCTCAATGCCCTGGCCGTCATCGCCGTGGCCTGGGAGCTACAGGTGCCCGACGCGGCGGTGCAGCGGGCCCTGGCCGCGTTCAGCGGGGTAGGGCGGCGCTTTCAGCGTTATGGTGAGATCCGGCTGGCCGACGGACGACGCTTCTGCTTGGTGGACGACTACGGTCACCACCCAGCGGAGATGGCGGCCACCCTCGCCGCCGCCCGCGGCGCCTACCCCGGCCGTCGCCTGGTGCTCGCCTTCCAGCCTCACCGCTACACGCGCACGCGCGACCTGTTCGAGGACTTCGCCCGGGTGCTGTCGTCCGCCGATGCCCTGCTGCTCACCGAGGTCTATGCCGCCGGCGAGGCCCCGATCGTGGCCGCCGACGGCCGCAGCCTGGCCCGGGCGGTGCGGGTGGCGGGCAAGGTCGAGCCGGTGTTCGTGGCCGAGGTGGCCGACCTGCCGCAGGCGGTGGTCGACTTCGTCCGCGATGGCGACGTGGTGCTGACCATGGGGGCCGGTTCCATCGGCCAGGTCCCCGCCCAACTGGCCGCCCTGGGGGTGGGTGCATGATGGCGGCCGCGACCGACTTCGCCATCCCCGGCCTGCGCGGCGAGCTCAGCTTCCATGCCGACATGCGCCGTCACGTCTCCTGGCGCGCCGGTGGCGCGGCGGATCGGCTCTATGTGCCGGCCGACCTGGAGGACCTGGGCGTGTTCCTGCGCACGCTGGAGGCGGACGAGCCGCTCTGCTTCGTCGGCCTGGGCAGCAATCTGCTGGTGCGCGACGGGGGCTTCCGCGGCACCGTGATCCTCACGCACAAGGTCCTCGCCACCGTTCGTCTGGAGAGCCGGCGCCGGGGCATGCCCTGGGAGGACAGTGTGGCCGTCGGCAGGGGGGTGATCTATGTCGAGGCCGGCGTGGCCAGCCCCAAGGTGGCCCGCTTCGCCGCCAACCACGACCTCGTCGGCGCGGAATTCCTCGCCGGCATCCCGGGCACCGTGGGCGGGGCGCTGGCCATGAATGCCGGCTGCTACGGGCGCGAGACCTGGCAGATCGTCGCCCAGGTCATGACCATCGACCGGCGGGGCGCACTCTACACCCGGCTGCCGCGCGACTTCACCATCGGTTACCGCCACATCGCCCCGCGTGCGCCGCGCGAGGAGTGGTTCGTGGCGGCGTGGCTCATGCTCGAACGGGGCGACGGCGCGGCCGCGCGCGCGCAGATCAAGCGCCTGCTCGCGAAGCGTGTGGCGAGCCAGCCGCTCGAGCTACCCAACGCCGGCAGCGTCTTCCGCAACCCGCCCGGCGATTACGCCGCGCGGCTCATCGAGGCCTGCGGCCTCAAGGGGATGCGCATCGGCGGGGCCCAGGTCTCGGAGAAACACGCCAACTTCATCGTCAACACGGGCGGGGCGACGGCGGCGGACATCGAGCGGCTGATCGAGCAGGTGGAGGCGACGGTGGCGGCACGCACCGGGGTGAAGCTCGAACGGGAAGTGAGGATCATCGGTGAGCACTGAATTCGGCAAGGTGGGGGTGTTGATGGGCGGTCGTTCCGCCGAGCGCGAGATCTCGCTCAGGAGCGGCGCCGCGGTGCTGGCCGCGCTGCGTCGCCGGGGGGTGGACGCGCACGCCTTCGACCCGGCGGAACACAGCCTGTCGGAACTCGAGCGCGCCGGCTTCGACCGGGTCTTCCTCATCCTGCACGGCCGCGGCGGCGAGGACGGCACCCTGCAGGGGGCCCTGGAACTGATGGGCATCCCCTACACCGGCAGCGGCGTGATGGCCTCTGCCCTGGGGATGGACAAGTGGCGCAGCAAGCTCGTCTGGCAGGGTGCCGGGCTGCCGGTGCCGGCCTGGCGCCTGCTCGATGCCGGCAGCGACTTCGCCGCCGTCGAACGGGAGCTGGGCCTGCCGCTCTTCGTCAAGCCGGCCTGCGAAGGCTCCAGCGTCGGGGTGAGCAAGGTGAAGACCGCCGGCGGGCTCGCCGCGGCCTACGCCGAGGCGGCCCGGCATGACACGCTGGTCCTGGCGGAGGCCTACATGGGCGGCGGCGAGTACACCGTGGCCATCCTGGGCCAGGGCGCCGACATGGTCGCCCTGCCCGTCATCCGCATCGTGCCGGCGACCGAGTTCTACGACTACGAGGCCAAGTACTTCCGCGACGACACCCGCTATCTGTGTCCCTGCGGTCTGCCGCCCCAGGCCGAGGCGGACATGCAGGCCCTGGCCAAGCAGGCCTTCGCCGTGCTGGGCTGTCGTGGCTGGGCGCGGGTGGACATCCTGCTCGACGACGCGGGCCGCCCGCAGCTGCTGGAGATCAACACCGCCCCGGGCATGACCGACCATAGTCTCGTGCCCATGGCCGCCCGTGCCGCCGGCATGGACTTCGACGCGCTATGCCTGCGTATCCTGTCGCAGGCGAGGAGGGACGCCGATGTGGAATGACCATCGGCGGCTCAACCGGTTGAGCGCCTGGCTATTCCTGTTCGCCGGGTTTGCTGCTGCCGTCGTGGCCGTGCGCGCCCTCACCGAGGGCCTGTTCCCCTTCCGCGAGGTGACCGTGCTCGGCGCCCGGCAGGCCGAAACCCGGCGCGAGCTGAGGAGAGTCATCCCCACGCTCGCGGGCGGGTTCTTCACCCTGGATCTGGACGCCGCCCGACGGGCCTTGGAACGCCTGCCCTGGGTGCGCCAGGCCACGCTGCGTCGGCTGTGGCCGAACCGGCTGCTCATCGAGCTCGAGGAACACGTGCCGGCGGCGGCCTGGAATGGTCAGCAGACCCTCAGTGTGCGGGGCGAGCTCTTTCCCGTGCGCCCCTGGGATAGCCTGCCCCGCATCCATGCGCCGGAGGGCATGCAACGTCAGGTGGCCCTGCGCCTAGCGGAGTTCCAGGGCCTGGTGGCACCGGCGGGGTGGCGCATCGCCTCGCTCCAGGTCAGCCCGCGCGGGGCCTGGCGGCTCGCCCTGGCGCCGGCCACCCCCGAGCGCATCGCGCACCTGGCCGCCAGCGGGCCCACGCCCCGGGTGAGCCTGGAACTCGGCCGCGACCGGCAACCGGAACGGGTCAAGCGCTTCCTCGCCTTCTACGACGCCGCTACGGCGCGCCTGGGCCCGCTCACCCAGATCGACCTGCGCTACCCCAACGGCTTCGCCGTCCGTCTGCCGAGGGCGAAGGACGGCGCGCACAAGGTGCCGCGTCAGGGGCCGCCCCCCCTCGCCGCACTCAACCCACCCATCACGATCAGCTGATATGCGAGACAACAAGGACATCATCGTCGGCCTGGACATCGGCACCTCCAAGATCGTCACCCTGGTGGCCGAGGTCACGCCGGAAGGTGGCATCAACATCCTCGGCATGGGCTCGGCCCCCTCGCGCGGCCTGAAAAAGGGCGTGGTGGTCAACATCGAGACCACCGTCTCGGCCATCCAGCGCGCCCTGGAGGAGGCCGAGCTGATGGCCAACTGCAAGATCACCCAGGTCTATGCCGGCGTGAGCGGCAGCCACATCCGCTCGCTCAACTCCCACGGCATGGTGCCCATCCGCGACCGCGAGGTCACCGCCGCCGATATCGAGCGGGTGATCGAGACCGCGCGCGCGGTGAACATCTCCACCGACCAGCAGATCCTGCACGTGCTGCCGCAAGAATTCATCATCGACGGCCAGGAGGGCGTGCGCGAGCCGCAGGGCATGAGCGGCGTGCGCCTGGAGGTGAAGGTGCACATCGTCACCGGTGCGGTCTCCGCGGCGCAAAACATCGTCAAGTGCGTGCGCCGCTGCGGGCTGGAGGTCAAGGATTTGATCCTGCAGCCGCTCGCCTCGAGTCTCGCCGTGCTCAACGAGGATGAGAAGGACCTCGGTGTGTGTCTCGTCGACATCGGCGGCGGCACCACCGACATCGCCGTGTTCACCCGTGGCGCCATCCAGCACACGGCGGTGATTCCCATCGCCGGCGACCAGATCACCAACGACATCGCCATGACCCTGCGCACGCCGACACGCGAGGCGGAGGACCTGAAGATCCAGCATGGCGTCGCCCTGCGTCAGCTCGCCTCGCGCGACATGATCGAGGTGCCCGGCATCGGCGAGCGGGTGCCGCGCATGCTCTCCATCCAGACCCTCACCGAGGTCATCGAGCCCCGCGTGGAGGAGCTCTACAGCCTCATCCAAGCGGAACTGCGGCGCAGCGGCTTCGAGGAGCAGATCTCCTCCGGCCTCGTGCTCACGGGTGGGTCCAGCGCCATGAAGGGGATGGTGGAACTGGCCGAAGAGGTCTTCCACATGCCCGTGCGCGTCGGCGTACCCGATTACATCGGCGGTCTGTCGGAACGGGTGCGCAGCCCACGCTACGCCACCAGCGTAGGTCTGCTGCTCGCCGGCCTGCAAAAACACGAGCTCGACCAGGCGAGCAAGATCCAGGGGGCCAGTTTCAAACAGGTGTTTGAGAGGATGAAGGCATGGTTTCAGCAGAATTTTTAGCGCGGTCTGCCGGCCGGGGTTCATGCCTCGGACGAGCTGCCGGTTTCGTTTACTTGCCTTGCGCGCGTGAAGAGGAGGTGTGACATGTTGTTCGAATTGGAAGACGTACAAACCCAGGACGCCGTCATCAAGGTCATCGGTGTCGGCGGCTGCGGCGGCAATGCCGTGGATCACATGATCGAGAAGGGCATGACCGGCGTGGAATTCATCGCCATCAATACCGACGCCCAGGCCCTACGCAGGAATCGGGCCCCGGTGCAGCTGCAGATCGGCAACAGCGCCACCAAGGGCCTGGGTGCCGGCGGACGGCCGGAGGTGGGGCGCGAGGCGGCGCTGGAGGACCGCGAGCGCATCGCCGAGCTGATCGACGGCGCCGACATGCTGTTCATCGCCGCCGGCATGGGCGGCGGCACCGGTACCGGCGCCGCCCCGGTGGTGGCCGAGGTGGCCAAGGACCTCGGCATCCTCGCCGTGGCCGTGGTGACCAAGCCCTTCCTGTTCGAGCAGGCCAAGCGCGCCCGCGCCGCCGAGCAGGGCCTGAAGGCGCTATCCGAGCACGTCGACTCGCTCATCGTCATCCCCAACGAGAAACTGCGCGAGGTGCTGGGCGGCCGGACCAAGCTCACCGACGCCTTTGCCGCGGCGAATGACGTGCTGCATTCGGCCGTCTCCGGCATTGCCGAGATCATCAGCAACCCGGGCATGATCAACGTCGACTTCGCCGACGTGCGCACGGTGATGAGCGAGGTAGGCATGGCCATGATGGGCTCGGCCACGGCCAACGGCGAAGGGCGCGCCCGCGCCGCCGCCGAGGCGGCGGTGAAGAGCCCGCTGCTCGAGAACGTCGACCTGAGGGGCGCCCGCGGCGTGGTGGTGAACATCACCTCCGACGACAGCCTGACCCTGGACGAATACTACGAGGTGATGGAGACCATCAAGAGCTTCACCGCCGAGGAGGCCACGGTCATCGTCGGCACCGCCATGGACCCCGAGCTGGGCGACACCATCCGCGTGACCATGGTGGCCACGGGGCTCGGCAACCCCATCGCCAAGGCCCAGCCCAAGCCCACCATCGTGGTACAAAACCCCATGTTGGGCACCGGCACCGACGGCATGCCCGCGCCCATGCGCCCCTTCGACGCCAGCGCCGATTACGACACGCCGACCAGCTTCCGGCTCAACCCGCGTCGCAGTTCGGCCGCCGTCGACGCCGCCATCGCCCAGGGCATCGACACCCTGGACATCCCGGCCTTCCTACGCAAGCAGGCGGACTGATTCAGGTTTCAGGTGTCAGAGGTCAGGTGACAGAAGTCGGTGGTCGGGGGGCGAGCCTCCCGACCGTCGGTCCGATGAGAGGTCCCCCTATTTCCTGTTCGTGGCGGGGCAGGACGGCTGCATGGGCTGGGTTGTGGCCTGCCGCCGACAAACCCCTGACGGCAAGGAGACGTACACGGAGCTTGCGGCCATGAGGAGGACACCGACCGTTACAATGACGGCATGATCAAGCAACGCACGTTGAAGACCCTGGTGCGCACCACGGGGGTGGGGTTGCACACCGGCTGCAAGGTCGAGATGACCCTGCGCCCGGCCCGGCCCGACAGTGGCATCGTCTTCCGGCGCCTGGACGTCGACCCGCCGGTCGAGATCCCCGTCTCGCCGGAGCGGGTGACCGACACCCGGCTGTGCTCCGCGCTCGAGCACCAGGGAGTCAAGATCGCCACCGTCGAGCACCTCATGTCCGCCCTGGCCGGGCTGGGCGTGGACAACGTCTTCGTGGACCTGACCGGTCCCGAGGTGCCCATCCTGGACGGCTCCGCCGCCCCCTTCGTGTTCCTCATCCAGTCCGCCGGACTGGAGGACCAGGCCGCCCCCAAGCGTTACATCCGCGTGCGGCATCCCGTGCGTGTCGAGGAGGGCGACAAGTGGGCCGAGATGACGCCCTACGAGGGCTACCGGCTCACCTTCCGCATCGCCTTCGACCATCCGGTCCTCAAGCGCTCCGGACAGGAGATCACCATCGACCTCGCCGAGCAGTCCTACGTCAAGGAGGTCAGCCGTGCGCGCACCTTCGGCTTCATGCGCGACGTCGAGCACCTGCGCAGCGCGGGCCTCGCCCGCGGCGGCACCCTCGACAACGCCGTGGTGATGGACGAATACCGCGTGCTCAACGAGGGCGGTCTCAGATATGCCGACGAGTTCGTCAAGCACAAGGTGCTCGACGCGGTGGGCGACCTGTACCTGGCGGGTCACCCCATCCTCGGCGCGTACACCGCCTACAAGTCCGGCCACGGGCTGAACAACCGGCTGCTGCGCGCCCTGCTCGCCGACGCGACGGCCTGGGAGTGGGTGAGCTACACCGACGAGGCGACCACCCCGCGCGCCATCCTGCGCCTGCACCCGCTCGCCGCCTAAGCGCAGCGAAATGGCCCCGTCGGCCTGGAGGTCGACCTACGACCGCCCGGATTTCTTGCTGACGATGTGCCGGGTGGCGATATGGGTTCATAATGGTTGAACTCGAACACGGGATCTGCCATGGCCGCCAAATACGAAACCGACTTTTATGGCTGGGTTAAGCAACAGGCTGCCTTGCTGCGCGACGGACGATTTTCCGCACTGGATGTGGAACATTTGATCGAGGAAGTCGAGAGCATGGGCAAGAGCGAAAAGCGGGAATTGTTGAGCCGTCTGTCCGTCCTGCTCGCCCATCTGCTCAAATGGCATATCCAGCCTGGCCTGCGCTCGCGCAGTTGGTCGGCGACCATCGAGGAGCAGCGCAAGATGATGCACTTGCTGCTCGAGGACGATCCCAGCCTCAAGGCCCATCTCCCCGACCTGCTGCCCGATGCCTACGAGGTGGCCGTCCTCACGGCGGAACGAGAGACCGGCCTGCCGGAGAGTGCCTTCCCCACCCCATGCCCTTATACCCTGGAACAGATCACAGACGAGGCTTCTGGCCGGATTAGCCGCGTCGAGGTAGGTTAGGCCCATGCTCGCCCTGCGTGTGCTGGTCTTCGTCTGTGCGGCGGTCATCGTCTTCGCCCTGCTGGGCTATGCCGTGAACCGCGACCGGCGCTGGCTCAGGGTGGCGGGCTACGCCCTCAAGGGCGGCGTGGCCCTCGCCGTCCTCATCGGGCTTGCCATGCTGCTGCGGCGCTTCCTGGCGGCGTGATCCGCCGGAAGACCGTCCGCTCACTGCAGCCGGGCGGCAGAGAAGCCGTCCGGCAAGATGCGGGGGGTCAGGAAGATCAGCAGTTCGGTCTTGTTGTCCTGCTTGTAGTTGTCCCGAAATAGGTGTCCCAGGATGGGCAGGTCGCCCAGCAGGGGGATCTTGTTGGTCTCGTCCTTGGTGTCCTGCTCGAAGATCCCGCCGAGCATGGCCGTCTCTCCATCCGCCACCCTGACCTGGGTCTTGACCCGCTTCTTGTTGATCGTGGGCCCGGCCATTGTGGTCTCACCAGGAGCATCCTTGGTCACCTCTACATCCAGGATGATGTTGTCGTTGTTGAGGATCTGCGGGTCCACTAGCAGGCACAGCACGGCGTTGCGGAAGCTGGTTTGGGTGCCGCCCTCGGAGACGGTCTGGTAGGGGATCTCGGTGCCCTGCAGGATCACCGCGGGCTTCTGGTTGGAGGTCACCACCCTCGGGTTGGAGATGATCCTGCCCCGCTTGTCGGCCTCCATGGCCAGCAGCTCGAGATTTAACAAGGCATTGCCTGCCCCTTCGATGATGGTGAAGCCCAGCGTACCGACGCCCCCCCCCGGAGGTGCAAAGGTCACGTTGCCCGGCAAGTTGATGTTGTTGTTAGCCAATGCCGTCAGATCGTTCGTGGTCGAGGCAATATTGGACGATGCGGTCGAAGTGGGAGCGATGGCGATCTGATTCGAAGTTGGCCTAGAACCGACGCGTGCGCCCAGCCCCAACCTGACGCCGAGATTGCGTCCAAAATTTGCATCCGCCGTGACGATCCGCGCCTCGATCATCACCTGCCGGGTCGGCACATCGACCTTTTTCAACAGCTCGCGCACCTCCTGCAGCTTGCCGGCGGTGTCCTGCACGAACAGGGTGTTGGTCTTGAGGTCGTAGGTGACCGAGCCGCGCTTGCTCAAGACGCGCTGCGCCGTGCCCTGCCCAGTGCCTGCGGCGGCAGCAGCCTGCGCCTGGCCGCCCACACCGGTGGCCGAGGCCTCGCAGGAGACGGCCTGGCCCGACTGCATCGCGGCGATCGATTTACCCAGCAAGATGCCCTCGGCCTCGTTGGCGCGCAGGTAGTTGAGCGGGATGGACTCGGTCACCAGCGGTTCCAGGTCGGCGATCTGCTGCTTAGCCTCCAGCTCCAGTTTCTCCTTGGCCGCCAGCTCGTCGCGCGGCGCCACCCAGATCACACTGCCGGTGACGCGCTTGTCCAGACCCTTGGCGCGCAGGATGATGTCCAGGGCCTGATCCCAGGGCACGTCCTTGAGGCGCAGGGTGATGTTGCCGGTGACGGTGTCGCTGGCGATGATGTTCAAGCCCGTGAAGTCGGCGATGACCTGCAGCACCGCGCGGATCTCCACGTTCTGGAAGTTGAGCGTGAGCTTTTCCCCGGTGTAGCGCGGCTTGTCGGCCAGGGCCTGCGCGCGCGAGTCGTCCAGGGCGCGCAGCTCGAGGATGAACTGGTTGCCGGTCTGGTAGGCCGAGTAGTCCCAGCTGCCGCGGGCCTCCACGCGCATGCGGGTGTTCTTGCCCTGCTCCACGGTCTCGATCGACTGGGCGGGGGTGCCGAAGTCGCTCACGTCCAGGCGACGCTGCAGGGGGTTGGGCAGCGCCGTGTTGAGGAAATCGACCTGCACGGCACCGCCCTGGCTGCGGATGTCCACGCCCACGCCGGGGTCCGACAGATGCACGATGATGCGGCCCTCGCCGCCGGGCGCGCGCCTGAACTCCACGTCCTTGATGGCGTGATCGCGTTTGGGGCCGACCTCGGCGAAGCGGGTGGGCGGCGGCGCCTCCGGTGTCCCCGCCTCGCCGCGCACCACGACCAGGATTTGATTGCCGACGGGGCGCACCTGGTAGCTCGCGGCCGCCTTGAGGTGGAGGACCACGCGCGTGCGCTCGCCGGCCTGGATGACGTCGTAGCGGCGGATCACGCCCTGATCCAGGGATTCGGTCAGACGCGCGCCGCGGGTGTCGGCCAGGTCGAGCACGATGCGGTGCGGGTTGGTGGTGGAGAAATGCACCGGCTCCCCCGTGAGCGGGGTGTCCAGGATGATCTTGACCACCTGGCTGTCGTTGGCGCCGCGCGAGACATTGACGGACTTGAGGGCCGCCGCCTGGGACCCGCCCACGACGATCAGGCACATGATCGCGCCCGTGGCCCAGCGCAGGAGGGTGGCTAGAAAGGTTCTGCTCATGATGTTGCCCCTATGCATGTGTTGTGCCTGCCTCATTCCTGCAGGGGGAGGCTGGCGGTGGTTTCGGTCCAGTCGCCCACACCGTCCTGCACGGTTTCCCTGATTTCGATGGCGGTGTCGGTGATGGCGGTGACGACGCCGAAGTTCTGGCCGATGCGATCCCCCCGCTTGACCCGGTAGAGGGTGTTCTCCGGCGTGCGCACCAGGGCGTAGAGCCGGCCCTGCCGCGACAGGGTCCCGACCATGCGTAGGCCGTCCAAGGGGAAGAGTTCGAGCGGTTCCTTGGGCCGGTTCAGGTCGGGTGCCGGCCCTCCCCCTGCCCGCGCCGGCCGGAGGTTGCGGGGGGCAAACGGGTCGGTGAGCCCTGCCGGGTCGTAGCTGTAGGCCTCGACCATCTGTACCTGAGGCAGGGGCTCCATCTTTTCCTGGGCATCGCGGCCGGCCTGCGCCATGAATTCGCGCAGGTCGGTGGTGTCATCCCGGGCGCAGCCGGCAAGCAGGACAAGCAGGATCATCAGCCCTAGGCGCATGCTCATCCTTTCTTGTCCTCCTTGCCCTGCTTGGCGGCTTCCTGTTCCGCCTCATCCAGATAGCGGTAGGTGCGCACCGTCGCTTCCATGATGATGCCGCCGCCCTCGGCCACCGGCGTAAGGCTCACGTCGTGCAGGGTGACGATGCGGGGCAGCTGGGCCAGATCGCTCACGAAGCCGGCCATGTCGTGATACTCCCCCTTGACCTTGATGGTGACGGGCAGCGTGGCGTAGAAGTCGGCCGGCGCCTCGCTGCCCGGACGGAACAGTTCGAACTCGAGCCCACGCCCCACGCCTGCCTGGTTGATGTCGGTGAGCAGGGCGTCCATTTCCGCTTTGTTGGGCAGCTGCTGCAGCAGGGCGGCGAGAGACTTCTCGATGTCCTCGAGACGCTTCTTGTAGGCCTCGTAGTGGATGGCCTGGCGCCTCTTCTGGGCATAGGCCTCGCGCAGGCTGGCCTCCTCGGCACGCAGCTGGTCCACCTCGGCCATGCCGGCCGACCAGTCCAGGTAGTAACCCAGGCCGACGATGGCCAGGAAGAGGACTGTCAGGACGACGGCCTTGACCGGCGCGGGGGCGCGGGCGATGTCCTTCAGATCGAGCGATTTGAGATCGTTGAGGTCCATGTCAGTTCGTGGCGGGACGACCGCAGCGGAGGACGCGACCGGTTTGGGTGCGGCGTTCGCGAAGCGCTGGCTGACGTGTCATCTCACGCCCCCCCTTCCTGTTGCGGCGCCTGCCGCCTGGCCAGCGTGACGGTGAGGGTAAACTCGCTCGCCCGCAGCTTGCCGACTAGCGCGCTCCTCACCTCCACCAGATTGGACGCGTCGAACAGCGGCGAGGCGTCCAGGTTGCGCATGAAGCTCGACACCCTTGCGCTCGACTGGGCATAGCCCTGCAGCGTCAAGGTCTCGCCGGTCTGCTTCAGGCTCTTGAGGTACACCCCTTCCGGCATCTGCCGCGCCAACTGGTCGAACAGCTGCACGGCGTCGGACCGGTTGGTCTGCAGCGACTCCACCACCGCCTTGCGGTCGAGCAGGGCCTTGGTCTTGTCCTTAAGCGCCTTGATCTCGCCGATCTGCTTGTCCAGCACGGCCGTTTCCTGGCGCAGCAGCTCGTTGCGTTGCGTCTGGGCATGCTTGGCGTCCTCGATCACCATGTGGCCCGCGAAGACCGTAAGCCCCCCCGCCGCGACGACCGCGACGGCCATCAGCACCATCAGGCGCTGTTGCTGGGCGCGCCTTTGCTGCCGCCAGGGCAGCAGGTTGATGCGTATGCTGCTCACCGGACCTCCCTCCTGTCGCCGCGCATGACTGTCCTCGCAGCAGGGATGCCGCCGCCAGCCCATCCGAGGCGGGCACTCATGGGTCGAACCTCCGCATGGCCAGCCCGCAGGCGACGAACAGGGCGGGGGCGTCGGCCGCCAGCTGGCGGGCCTTGACCTGGCTGGACACCGCCATCTTGGCGAAGGGGTTGGCGATCAGGGTGCTGGTCTGCATGCGGCTGTGCACGACGTCGTCCAGGCCCGGGATGGCGGCGCAGCCGCCAGCGAGCAGGAGGTGATCGACGCTGTGGTAGGAGGTGGCGCCGAAGAACAGCTGCAAGGCCCGGCCGATCTCCAAGGCGACCGCATCCAGGAAAGGCTGCAGCACCTCGGATTCATAGCTGTCGGGCAACAGGCCCTTGCGCTTGGCATCCTCGGCATCGTCCGTCGGCAGGTCGTAACGGCGGGCGATCTCCTGGGTCAGCACATAGCCCCCCAGCGCGTGCTCGCGCTGATAGACCAGCTGATTGTCGTGCACCATGCTCACGTGCGTGGCGTTGGCGCCGATGTCGATGATGGCCACGGTCTGATTGCGGCCGTCGTCGGGCAGCTGATAGGCGATCTGTGCAAAGGCGTTCAGCGTGGCGAAGCTGTCCACGTCGACGATCACCGCCTTGAGACCGACGGCCTCGGCCAAGGCCACCCGTTCTTCCAGCCGCTCGCGGCGGGAGACGACGATGAGGGCCTCGTTTTCCTCCGGCGCGCGGGGCGACGGCCCTAGGATCTGATAGTCCAGGCTCACCTCATCGAGCGGGAAGGGGGCCATCTGGTTGGCCTCGGCCATGACCTGGGTCTCGATGTCCAGCTCGCTCGCGCCCTGGGGCAAGAGGATCTTCTTGGTGATCACCGCCGCGGACGGCAGCGCCAGGACCACATCCCGGGTCTTGGTCTCCATCGCCTTCCAGGCGTCGCGCAGACACGCCTCTACCAGCTCGGGTTTGGCGATAGTGCCGTCGGCCATGGCGTCCTTGGGCAGTCTGACGATGGCGTAGCGCTCGACACGGCGAACGCCTCGGCCGCTGTCGCCCAACTCGAGCATTTTTACCGCCGATGAGCTAATATCCACCCCGATCAGGGGTTTGTTGCGGCGGATCAGCGAGCTCAGTTGCAAGTGTCGTTCCCTTCCCTAAGCCTTGTTAGGCGCTTGATTAATTATATGCGGCAAATCCTAGCAACAACTTGATTTTTCATACAACCGAATTTTTCCTCTCCCAAGAAACACGAGGGGCCGCCCCCAATGTTTCTTGCACCCCCTCTGGGGGTGGACCGGGCGCAGCCCGGCCCTTGGGGTACTCTATTGCGTTGCCACGCCAGCCATAGCGCCTGCACACCATGCTCAAGCGATGGGGACTGTATCTGCTGGCCGGCATAAGCGGCCTGGGCCTGGTGGCTGCGGCCATCGCCGGCCTGTCCGCCGCACTCATCTATCCATCGCTGCCCAGTCTGGAGGCGCTGACCGACTACCGGCCCAAGGAGCCCCTGCGCATCTATTCCGAGGACGGCGCCCTGCTCGGCGAATTCGGCGAGGAGCGGCGCGCCGTGGTGCGGCTGGACGAAACCCCGCGCATCCTGCGCCAGGCCATCCTGGCCGCGGAGGACGAACGATTCTACGAGCATGGCGGCGTCGACACCCTGGGCGTGCTGCGCGCGGCATTGTCCAACATCCTGTCCGGCGGCGCCAAGGAGGGCGCCTCCACCATCACCATGCAGGTGGCGCGCAACTTCTTCCTCACCTCGGAAAAGACCTTCCGGCGCAAGCTCAACGAGGCCCTGCTGGCGATCAAGATCGAACATGCCCTCACCAAGGACGAGATCCTGGAGCTCTACATCAATCACATCTTCCTCGGCCAGCGCGCCTATGGCTTTGCGGCCGCCGCCCAGATCTATTACGGCAAGCCGCTGAAAAACCTTAGCCTCGCCGAAGCGGCCATGCTGGCGGGCCTGCCCAAGGCCCCCTCGGCCTACAATCCGGTGGTCAACCCAGCCCGCGCCCAGACCCGACAGCGCTATGTGTTGGGGCGCATGCTGAAGCTGGGCTACATCACCCAGGCGCAGCACGACCAGGCCGTTGCCGAGCGTCTGCGCATCCGCCACTCCTCGCGCGGTTTCGAGGTGCCGGCCGATCACGTGGCGGAGCTGGTGCGTCAACACATGTATCAGCGCTACGGCGACCAGATCTACGTCACCGGCATGAAGGTCTACACCACCATCCGGCGCGCAGAGCAGCAGGCGGCGGCGGACGCCGTGCTCAAGGGGTTGGTGGATTTCAACCGGCGCCGCGGCTATGCCGGCCCGGAAGCGCAGTGGGAACTGCCTGGCGACGCCACAGCGGCGAACGACTATCTCACCCTCCATCTGCCCGACCTGCTGGAGGTGGGCGGGCTGCTGCCCGCCGTGGTGCTGGCCGTCGACAAGAAGCGCATCCTGGCGCGGCTCGCCAGCGGCGAGGACATCGAGCTCGGCGCGAGCGAGCGGAAATTCGCCCAGCGTTTCCTGGCGGCGGAGATGCCGGCCAAGAAACGCCTGCGCCGGGGTTCTGTGATCCGCGTCGTGCGCCTGGACGGGAAGACCTGGCAGCTGACCCATCTGCCCCAGGTCGAGGCGGCCCTGGTCGCCCTGTCGCCCCAGGACGGCGCCATCCGGGCCTTGGTGGGCGGCTTCGATTTCAGCCGCAATCAGTTCAACCGCATCACCCAGGCCTGGCGTCAACCCGGCTCCAGCTTCAAACCCTTCATCTATTCCGCCGCCCTCGACCGGGGTCTCACGCCGGCGACGCTGATGGAGGACGCCCCCATCAACCTGGACCCGTTCGAGACCGGCGGCGTGCTGTGGGAACCGAAGAACTTCGACGGCACCATGGAGGGCCCCATCACCCTGCGCGACGCGCTCAGGAAATCGAAGAACCTGGTCTCCATCCGCGTCCTGCAGAGCGTCGGCATCGAGGCCGCGCGCCAGCATGTCGCCCGCTTCGGCTTCGACATGGCGCGCATCCCGCCCTACCTGACCATGGCCCTAGGGGCCGGCGAGGTCACGCCGCTGGCGATGGCCACCGCCTACAGCGCCTTCGCCAACGGCGGCAACCTGGTCAGGCCCTATCTCATCACCCGCATCACCGACAAGGCGGACCGCGTGCTGGAGTCCTTCCAGGCGCCCGCCGTGCAGCGCATCCTGGACGCGCGCAACGCCTACATCATGACCACCATGCTGCAGGACGTGGTCCGTCGCGGCACCGCCACCGCGGCCATGAGCCTCGGTCGCAGCGACCTGGCCGGCAAGACCGGCACCACCAACGATCACCGCGACGCCTGGTTCGCTGGCTATAACCCGATCCGGGTCGCCGTCGCCTGGGTGGGTTATGATCAACCCCGCCCGATGGGGGGAAGCGAGACCGGCTCGGTCGCGGCGCTGCCGATCTGGATGGGCTATATGGGTCGTGTGCTGCGCGATGTGCCGGATCAGCCCTACACCATGCCGCCCGGTATCATCACGCTCAAGGTGGACGAGCGCACGGGGGTGCCGGTGCCGGAGGACGCACAGGGGCGGCTCGAGTTCTTCTACGAGGAATTCCCTCCGGCACAGACGCCTGCCGTGGATGTGGTGGGCGAGACGACCGCCGCGCCCGTCACCGAGGCCGCGCCGACTCAGCCGCCGCCCAACTTCGGCGATTGAGGAGCCCTGCAGCATGCCGCCCAAGGACCTCTCCACCCGTCACGCCCAGATGCGCATCCGCATCGCCCAGCTCGCCGCCCGGCTGATGGCGGAGCACGGCATCCGTGATTTCGCCCTGGCCAAGCGCAAGGCCGCCCGGCAGCTGGGGGCGCCCGAATCGCATAGCCTGCCCGGCAACGACGAGATCGAGGCCGCCCTGCGGGCGCATGAGAGCCTCTACCGGCCGGACGAGCACAAGCGCCTCCTGCAGGCCCTGCGCCGCCAGGCCCTGGAAGTGCTGCAGGCCCTGGAGCGTTTCGAACCCGTACTGGTGGGCGGGGTGCTGAACGGCACGGTCTCGCGGCACTCGGACCTCGAAATCGAACTGTATGCGGATTCCAGCAAGGACTTCGAGCAGTTCCTGCTCAACGAGGGCATCGCCTTCAAGGTCAAGGACCGCAACGGCCAGGGCGTCTATCTGCTCTATTCCGAGCCTGCCGACGTGTGGGTGCGCATCCTGCCGACGGAGAGCCGCCACGCCGGCGGACGCAGCCGTCAGGACGGGCCGCGGCGGATGAGCGCCAGGCAGCTCTCCCAGCTCCTGCAGGACGACGCCTCGGACTAGCCCGGATCGCCTGCCCGGCATGCGGCGCTGAAGCTCCGGCCTCGCCCCCCCACGCCCTAGATGTGACGGGAGCGTTGCAGCGGTCGCGCGCGGTTTTTAGGATAATCGCGCTCCCGGCCCCGCCGCCCCCC
>JBBIKZ010000007.1:0-40294 GCA_037445185.1 Hydrogenophilales bacterium
GCGTAGGACCAGCAACCCCGCGAGCCCGAGGGGCAGCAGGGCCAGCGTGGCCGGTTCGGGTACTTGTCCGGGCGGGTCGACGAAGATGCTGTCGTTGCCGCAATTCATGGTCCAGTGCACGTTGAACGGGTCATACCCGTTCCAGCCGCCCGAGCGCAGCAGACTCAGATCCACGGCCAATTCGTAGAAATAGTGCAGGTCCCGCTTGTACTGGCCATATCCGTTCGCGCCGACGGTGGTATAGACCAGGTCGGCCAAGCCCAGGTAATCGCCGCCGGTCAGGTAGGCCGGGCGCTTGACGGGGGTCGTGATGGGGTAGGCGGGGTCGGTCTCGGCGAAGAGACCCAGGGCCCAGGTGGGGTTGCGGTACACCCCGCCCTCCGCACCGAAGGTCTCGCGCGCAGCGCCGCTTGCCACCACGTGTTTGACGTTGATACCCAGCTCGTAGACGCCATCCTTGCCGAAGTCGATGGCAAAATCGCCGGCGCCATAGCTGTTCGCCGCGGGCTTGTGCAGGGTGAGCGGGCTGTGACCAGTGGCGAGCGCGATGTAGAGCCTGCCGCCCTGGACGGTGGCGTAGATCGCCTCGGCGTCATAGGCCTGGCCGCCCCAGCCCGGGTTGAGATAGACGCCGCTGCCGCCGGTCTGATCCTCGACGCTGTGGTGGATGCCGGCATGCGGGGTCCAGTCGCTGGCCTGACCGGTGCGGGCCAGCCCCCAGTCGGCGAGACTGCCGTCGACGACGATGGGCAGGGCCCGGGCCTGGACGGTGCCCAGCAAGAGGCTGCCGCCCAGCAAAGTCAGCAAAGTTTTCATGTGCCACTCCTGACGGTCCGACTGCGCAGTACCAGGCAGGACCCGTGCCAGGTGTCAGGAGTGTAGATGAATCAATGTGTTACAGAATTCGTGCGGGGGTGGGCTCGGAGGATGCCGATTCCAGGTCCAACACTTGTGGCGGTCGCTCGACAGACCTCGAAGCGGGGAGGGACATGCAGGGCCGGGATCTGCCGGCCGTACAAGAAAAAAGCAAGAAAAAAAGCCGGCACGAGGCCGGCTTTTCGAGTTCCCGCGGAACGGGTTACTGACCAGCGGGGGCCGGGGCGGCGCCAGGCGCGGGAGCGGCCTCGCCAGCGGGCGCACCAGCCTCGGGAGCGGGAGCAGCCTCGGGGGCGGGAGCAGCCTCGGGGGCGGGAGCAGCCTCGGGGGCGGGAGCAGCCTCAGGCGCGGGGGCCGGAGCCTCGGCGGCGGGAGCAGCGGCCTCGGGGGCCGGCTCCTCTTTCTTGCCGCAAGCGGTCAGAGACAGAGCCAACAGAGCAGCGAGCAGGACGGAGTATTTCATCGATGTTCCCTAAGTAAAGTTGATCAACGTACCAATAGAATCAATCAGGGCGGGGATTGCACTGATCGACGCGCATCCTAGCAAAAACACACGAAAGTGCGCTAGGGGTGCAAGCCATCTTGCCGCGACCAACGCGCGCTTACTCCGAGGGTGTTACATTTGGGCCACATCCGTTCGGCCAGGCCACAGATAACCGGCCACGTACCAGGCGTACAGCGTAGGCTGCAGGGCGGCGGGCACGCGCCCGGGCGGGAGGCTGCGCCGGTCCGCCAGATGCACGAGGGCGCGTCTGGACGGGCCGGTCGCCTCGATCCGTTCGCCGTTGATGTAGAAGCTGCCGTCGCTGAACAGCAGGCGGGAGCGTGGGTCCAGTCGCACGCCCTCGAGGGTCACGGACTGGGCGAACCGGTCGGACGACATCGGCCTGCGCGGCGGATCGAAAAAGACGTTGGGCTTGGGTTCGCTCAGATAGCTGCCGAGGAAATCGCGTATGTCGGCCTGGTCCCAGCGTATCCTGTCGATCACCTCGCCGAGCCGTTCGACCATGGCCTCGGGCAGCTCGCCCGGGTGGGCGGGGACGACGAGATCGGGGTCGGCATAGCGGCCTTCCAGGGCCAACCTGTCCTGCAGATAGGCGAGGAAGGCGGCGGCGATCTCCTGGTGGGTGGGGGCGCGGAAACCGATCGACCAGGTCATGCACTCGGAGAGGGCGACACCATTGTGGGCCAGCCGGGGGGGCAGGTAGAGCATGTCGCCCGGCTCCAACACCCAGGACTGGGTCGGCCGGAAGCGTTTGAGGATGCGCAGGGGGGCATCCTCCACCAGTTCCAGGTCGTCCTGGTCGCTCACCTCCCAGCGGCGGGTGCCGCGCCCCTGGATCAAGAACACGTCGTAGGAATCGAAGTGCGGACCGACGCCGCCGTCGGGCGGGGCGAGGCTCACCATGACGTCATCGAGCCGTGCATGCGGCACGAACGTGAATTCGCCCAGCAAGGCCTCTGCGTAGGGCAGCCAGTGATTGACGCCGGAGACGAGCAGGCTCCAGCCGCGCGTGGGCAGGGTACGCAAGGCCTCGGGCTCGAACGGCCCATGCTCAAGCCGCCAGCGGCCGCGCTGGTGACGCACCAGCCGGCTTTCCGCCACCTCCCGGCAGGCCAGCCGCTTGAGCCCGGCCGGCTTGAGATGGTCCACGATGCCCGGCACGGCCCCACGCACCAAGCAGGGCCGCTTGTGCCAGTAGTCGCGCAGGAACGCGTCGGCAGTCAGACCGCCGAGCAGAGGGAGGGGGCGGGACGCGGACGGTTTGCGCTGCGTTTTCATGGGGTCATTCTATAATCGGTTCTGACAGTCCAAGTGAGGAGACGTAGACATGCTCAGTCCGGGCGATCGCGCGCCTGACTTCGAACTGCCAGACGCCGACATGGAGATCGCCAGCCTGTCGGATTACCGGGGGAAGGATGTGGTGCTGTATTTCTACGTCCGGGACGACACGCCGGCCTGCACGACCCAGGCCATCGAGTTCAGCGACCTGGACGACCAGTTCACCCGCCATGGTTGCGCGGTCATCGGTGTCTCCCGCGACGATTGCATCAGCCATGGTGAATTTCGCGACAAGCATGGCATCACCGTGCGTCTGCTGGCGGACAAGGACAGCATCGTCTGCCGCCAGTACGGCGTCCTGGTGGTAAAGGAGGTGGACGGCGTCATGCGCGAGACCGTGCAACGATCCACCTTCATCATCGATCGAGACGGTATCATCCGTCATGCCCTGTACGGCATCCATCCCAAGGGACACGCCGGTCAGGTCCTGCAACTGGTCAAGGAACTCTGAATTGAATATCGTCAAAAACACCGTGGTCACCCTCTCCTACCGGCTCACCAGCCTGGAGGGCGAGGTGCTCGAGGAGTCGGGCGGCGACGCGCCGGCGGTCTATCTGCATGGCGGCTATGACGGCATCTTCCCCAAGGTCGAGGCCGCGCTGGAAGGCAAGCTCGCCGGCGACGAGGTGGATGTGGTGCTCGAACCCGAGGATGCCTTTGGCGAGTACGACGCCGATCTGGTGCGCCTGGAGCCGGCGCATCTGTTCCCCGAGGACGTCAAGGTCGGCATGCAATTCGAAGGCGTGAGCGAGGACGGCCATCACCTCACCATTTACACCGTCACCGATGTGGCCGACGGCAAGGTGGTGGTCGACGGCAACCACCCCCTGGCCGGCACGACGCTGCGCGTGCAGTGCCGAGTGGAGGGGGTGCGCATGGCCACCGATGAAGAGATCGCCCACGTCCACGTCCACGGCCCGGGCGGGCACAACCACGCGCACTGAGGCAGGCCGGGGCGGCCCCCGCCCGGTCTGTCGCCATCGGGTCGGCGTGAACCCGCCTCGGTCTGCCGCGGGCGGCGGCAGACCCGATGCGGGCAGGCCGGAGGACGTTTCGGCTGCGGGCGCTACAATGCCGCTCCGCGGAGCACATCCCCTCTCAGCATGAAGACCACCTATCTCGACTTCGAACAGCCCATCGCCGAACTGGAGGCCAAGATCGAGGAGTTGTCCGTGGTGCAGGGCGACGCCACGCTGGACATCTCCGAGGAGATCGAGCGTCTGCGCAAGAAGGGGATGGCGCTGACCAAGGAGATCTACGCCAAACTCAATGCCTGGCAGATCGCCCAGGTGGCGCGTCATCCGCAACGGCCCTATACCCTGGACTACATCCAGCACCTGATGACCGACTTCCAGGAACTGCACGGCGACCGTGCCTTTGCCGACGACCCGGCCATCGTCGGCGGCATCGCCCGCTTCGAGGGCGAGCCGGTGATGGTGATCGGCCACCAGAAGGGGCGCGACACCAAGGAGAAGATCCTGCGCAATTTCGGTATGCCCCGGCCCGAAGGCTACCGCAAGGCCCTGCGGCTCATGCGGCTGGCGGAGAAATTCAGGCTGCCGGTGCTGACCTTCATCGACACCCCCGGCGCCTACCCCGGCATCGGCGCGGAGGAGCGCGGTCAGTCCGAGGCGATCGCACGCAACCTCTATGTGATGGCGGAACTCAAGACCCCCATCGTCTGCACCGTCATCGGCGAGGGCGGCTCGGGGGGGGCGTTGGCGATCGGCGTGGGGGATGTGGTGATGATGCTGCAGTACGCCACCTACTCCGTCATCTCGCCGGAGGGCTGTGCCTCCATCCTGTGGAAGAGCGCCGACAAGGCCCCCCTCGCCGCCGAGTCCCTGGGCATCACCGCCGCGCGTCTGAAAAGCCTCGGCCTCATCGACCGGGTGGTCAACGAGCCCCTGGGGGGTGCCCACCGCGACCCGGAGACGATGATGACAAACTTGCGTGCCGCGCTCATCGAAACGCTACAGCAGCTGCGCGAGCGCCCGCTCAACGCCCTGCTCAATGACCGCTATGCCCGTCTGATGGGCTATGGCAAGTTCAAGGAAGCGCGCGCAGGCTGACCGTGTCGCCGGCTCTGCGTCCACGGCCGAGCCGGCCACAGCAGGGGTGAGGGCACGCCCGGCAGCGGCCGGAGGGCGAGGCGAGCCGCTCCTAGAACAAGTCCGGCGCGTGCTGCGGGATCGGATCGCGCCCGCCGCACGGCTCGCCGTGGCCTTGTCCGGCGGGCTGGATTCCGTCGTCCTGCTGCACCTGCTGCACGGTCTGCGCACGGAGCAGGGTTTCCTCCTCTCGGCCGTGCACGTCCATCACGGACTGTCGCCCCACGCCGACAGCTGGGCAGAGTTCTGCGCGACGCTCTGCCAGGCATGGGACGTGCCCCTGCGCATCGAGCGGGTGCAGGTCGAACGCGACGGCCGTCACGGCCTGGAGGCGGCGGCGCGCCAGGCGCGTTATCGGATATACGCCGGCCTGCCGGTGGACTTCGTCGTGCTCGCCCATCAGCAGGATGACCAGGTCGAGACCGTCCTGTTGAATCTCCTGCGCGGCACGGGGGTGGTGGGCATGGCGGCCATGCCCGTGGTGCGCACGTTGCCGGACAGCCAAGTCAGGCTGCTGCGCCCCCTGCTGCAGGCACACCGCGCCCAGATCGAGCGTTATGCCCGCGCACACGGCCTCGCCTGGGTCGAGGATGAGAGCAACCGGGACACCGCCTTTGCCCGCAATCATCTACGTCAGGCCGTGCTGCCGGTCATCGCCCCGCGCTTCCCGGCCTATCGCGGCAGCCTGTCGCGCGCTGCCCGCCATTTCGCCGAGTGCGCCGCGCTCCTGGCGGAGCTGGCACGACTCGATGCGAGGGGGGCGGTCGGCGAGGCCGGGCTCGAGCTGGCGGCCCTCTCCCGATTGCCTCGGGCGCGGGCGAAGAACCTGCTGCGCTGGTACCTGGGCGAGCTGGGCCAGCATCCCTGGCCGGAGGCCCGGCTGGAGAGCGTCCTCGATCAGCTGCTCGCAGCGGGGCCGGACAATCGCATCGAGATCCGGGCTGCGGACCGGATCCTGCGGGTCTGGCGCGGTCATCTGCGCAGTGTCGCCGCCGGGACGGGGCGCGCGGGGGCGAAGCCCGTTCGTCCCCTGGGCGATCGGGGTCTTGAAGAGCATGGGTTGGACGCTCGTGAAGGCGTCGGCCTGAAAGACGACCTGCGGCCAGACCGACCGTGCCAGCGATCTTCTGGACTGGCTGTGGCCTGGCATGGGGAAGACAGCCTTGCCTTCGCGGGTGGACGCCTGTCTTTCATGCGCGGCGTGGGGGAGGGGATCAGCCTCGCCCGGCTGGCATCGCAGCCGGTGATCATCCGCACGCGCATGGGAGGCGAGCGGCTCAAGCCGGACTGCAACCGCCCGCGCCGGACCCTCAAACAACTCTGCCAGGAGCGCGCCATCCCGCCGTGGGAGCGGGATGGCCTGCCGCTCCTCTACGTGGGCACGGAATTGGCCTGGGTCGCCGGGCTGGGTACGGACTGCGCCTATCGGGCCGATCGAGGGGAGGCCGGCCTCGTCATCGCGTGGCACCCTGAGAGGCGATGACGGCCCTGATGCCGAGGCGGGTGAGCGTCAGGCGCGCCTTTTCCGCTTCCTCTCGGCTCTGGAAGGGCCCCACCTGCACACGGGTCTCGCTGTATGCCCGGATGCCCTCGCGATTGAGCCGCTCGACGAGCTGTTTGGCGTTGTCCGGGTTGCTGAACACACCGAGCTGCAGGACGAAACCTCGCCCAAGCGGCGCGGGGGCCGGTGCCGGCGGGGTGGGGCGGGCCTGGCTTTCCGGCTCGGCCGGGGTTCGCGGCACGGCGGCCGCTGGGGCCTCGGCCGGCGGGGGCGCGCCGAGGTTGCTCACCCGCGGCGGCGGGGGCGGGGCGGGTTGCGGTTCGGGTTGAGATGCACGCTCCTGCGCGGATGGACCGGGTTCCGGCGCCAGCGGCTCGGGGGGCGGCGCGGGCTCGGGTGCGGTGACGATGGGCGAGGGCGGGGCGGGTTGGCGTTCGGGCGGGGGCTTGCCCGATTTGTCCAGCCACCACAGTCCCACCAGGGCCGCCACCGTGATGGCGCCGGCCACGCTCAGGCGGATGAGGGCGCGTCGCTTGAGGGTCTCTGCCGTGGTCTCGCCGCGCGGGGTGTCGGCCATGTTCTCCTCCGTTTGCGTCTTGCCATCTGCGGGTCGGCCCATGATCCCTGCGCACGCGGCGCATTGCAAGCACGCCGGGCGCACCCCCCGCCCGGCGCTGCCCGACCTGTTGCAGGCGCGCGGTCCGCGCCGCCGGGCGCCTTCAAGGCAGGCGGGATTCGTGTTATTTTTTACGTTTGCCTACTATCTTCCATCCAACCTTGGAGTCAACGACGTGGCCATGGAACGCACCCTATCCATCATCAAACCCGACGCCGTCGCCAAGAACGTCATCGGCAAGATCTACTCCCGTTTCGAGAGCAACGGTCTGAAGATCGTGGCGGCCAAGATGAAACACCTCTCGCGCGCCGAGGCCGAAGGCTTCTATGCCGTGCACAAGGGCCGCCCCTTCTTCAACGATCTGGTCGAATTCATGACCTCCGGCCCGGTCATGATCCAGGTCCTGGAGGGCGAGAACGCCATCGCCAAAAACCGCGAGCTCATGGGCGCCACCGATCCCAGGAAGGCCGCGCCCGGCACCATACGCGCCGACTTCGCCCAATCCATCGACGCTAATGCGGTGCACGGCTCGGATGCGCCCGAGACGGCGGCGGTGGAGATCGCCTACTTCTTCCCGGCCTCGGAGATCTACTCGCGTTGAATCTGCTCGACCTCGATCTTGCCGGGTTGACCGCCTGGTTCCAGACCATCGGCGAGAAACCCTTCCGCGCCAGGCAGGTCCTGCGCTGGCTGCATCAGCACGGCGCGGAGGACTTCGATCAGATGAGCGACCTGGCCAAGGACCTGCGCCGGAAGCTCGAGGAGCTGGCCGAGATTCGGCCGCCGCGGCTCATCGCCGAGCAGGCCGCCGCCGACGGCACGCGCAAGTTCCTGCTCGAGGTGGGGCCCGGCAACCGGGTGGAGACGGTCTTCATCCCGGAGACCGACCGAGGGACGCTGTGCGTCTCGACCCAGGTCGGCTGCGCCCTGGAATGCCGCTTCTGTTCAACCGGCCGCCAGGGCTTCAACCGCAACCTCACGGTGGCCGAGGTCCTGGGGCAGCTGTGGTGGGCCAACAAGGCCCTCGGGCGCGACCCGCGCGGCGAGCGCATCATCTCCAACGTGGTGCTGATGGGCATGGGCGAACCCCTGCTCAATTTCGACAACGTGGTCACGGCGCTCGCCGTCATGCTCGACGACCATGCCTATGGGCTGTCCCGCCGGCGGGTGACGGTGTCCACCTCCGGCATCGTCCCGGCCATGGACCGGCTGCGCGAGCGCATGCCGGTGGCCCTGGCGGTCTCGCTGCACGCGCCGGACGACGACCTGCGCAACGAGCTGGTGCCGATCAACCGCAAGTATCCGCTGCGCGAGCTCATGGCCGCCTGCCGGCGCTATGTCGCGGCGGCGCCGCGGGACTTCATCACCTTCGAGTACGTCATGCTCGATGGGGTGAACGACGGGCCGGAGCACGCCCGGGCGCTCATCGCGCTCACCCGCGATGTGCCCTGCAAGTTCAACCTGATCCCCTTCAACCCCTTCCCCGATTCCGGCTATCGGCGCTCGCCGCCCGACGTGGTGCGGCGCTTCGCCGGTGCGCTGCAGGCGGCAGGACGTATCGCCACCACCCGCAAGACCCGAGGCGACGACATCGACGCGGCCTGCGGCCAGTTGGCGGGGGTGGTCGAGGACAGATCTCGCCGCGTGTTGCGCCGCATGGACGCTGTGCGGGCGGGGGGCATGGCGTGAGGGTCTGGTTCGCCGCGGCGTTGGGCCTGCTGCTGGCGGCCTGCGCGCAGACGCCCGACGACGGCCTGGGCCGCGAGGCCCAGTCCGGCGCCAGCGAGAACCCACGCGCCCGTATCCACACGGAATTGGCCGCGCAATACTTCCTGCGCGGACAGCATGCGATCGCCCTGGAAGGCCTCGACGAGGCGCTGAAGGCGGATGCCAACTACGCCCCCGCCCACAACATGCTGGGCCTGGTCTATGGCGACCTGCGCGAGGACGCCAAGGCCGAGGCGAGCTTCAAGCGTGCCATCGCGTTGCAGCGCAACTATTCCGAGGCGCACAACAACTACGGCTGGTTCCTCTGTCAGCGCGGCCGCCACGATGCCTCGCTGGCGCAGTTCGAGCTCGCCTTGGCCAATCCCCTCTACGCCTCACCCGAACGCGCCCTGACCAACGCGGGCCTGTGCAGCCTGCAAAAGGGGGAGCTCAAGGCGGCGGAGGACTACCTGCAGCGCGCCCTGCGACGGGTGCCCAATCAGCCCGCTGCACTGCTGGCGCTGGCGAACGTGCACGCCCGTCAGGGGCGTCTGGTGTTGGCGCGCAATCTGCTCAAGCAGGCCGCCGCCATCACCGAGCTGGATGCCCCGGGCCTGTGGCTGGGGGTGCGGGTGGAACGCCAACTGGGCGACCGCGCCAGCGAGACGAGCTACGCCAGCCAGCTCGCGCGGCGCTTCCCCGACAGCGAGGAGGCCCACTGGCTGCGCACCGGTCAGTACGACCAGCCGGGAGGCTGGCCTTGAGCCCGGCGTTCACGCCCGGATTCGGCGCGACGCTGGCCGCTGCGCGCGAGTCCCGCGGCATGAGCGTCGCGGAAGTGGCCGAGCGGCTCAAGCTCTCCCCGCGCCAGATCGAGGCCCTGGAGGCGGAGGACTGGTCGAGCCTGCCCGATCCAGTGTTCGTGCGCGGTTTCGTGCGCAACTACGCCAAGCTCGTCGGTGTGGCACCAGAGGCGTTGATGCCGGCGGTCGATGGTGCCGAAGCGGTGACCCAGACCATCACCGCGCCATCGGCCGGGGTGCGTCTGGGCAGTTCTCCGGTCGCCCGCTGGCTGTTGTTGCCCTTGCTGCTGGTGGTCCTGTTCGTGGCCGTGGTGGTCGGGCTCTACACCTGGCTCAGGCAGGGCGAGAACGCCCTGCTGCCGGCCGAGACCGCCTTGCCGGCCGAGCAGGCGGCAGCCCTTCCGGCCGCACCGGGGGCGGTGCAGGACGGCATCGTGGCCGCGGGCCCGCAAACGCTCGCGCCGGCGGCGACCGAGCCTCCGCCGGCCGCCCCAAACGCCGACACGCCCACCGCGCGTGAGCCCGCAGCCAGCGGCGGGCCGGCGCCGACGCCTGCCCGCCTGCAGGCGGACAACCCGCCGCCTGCCCCTCCCGCCGCGCCCCGCGCCGCCAGCGCACAGGACGCCGCAGCGTCGAGCCCGGCGCAGAGCCAGGCCCAGGGCCGCGTGTCGATGCGCTTCACACCGGCTGAGGATGCCTGGATCCAGGTCGTCGATGGCAAGGGCATGCGCTTTTCCAAGCTGGTACGGGGCGGCTCCAGCGAGGTGGTCTCCGGCACCCCGCCGTTCCGGCTGGTGGTAGGCAATGCCGCCAACGTCAGCTTGGTGTACAACGGCCACGTCATCGACCTCAAGCCCTACATCGGCGAAAAGGTCGCGCGGCTGACGCTCGAGTGACCCGAAGAGGATTGCGCCCATGACCCAGCACAAAGAGATCGTCAGAAGACCCAGTCGCCGGGTCATGGTGGGCCACGTCGCGGTGGGAGGCGGTGCACCGGTGGTGGTGCAATCCATGACCAATACCGACACCGCCGATGTGGCGGCTACGGTGCGCCAGGTGCGTGAGCTCTGGGAGGCGGGTTCCGAGCTGGTGCGCATCACCGTCAACACCTTGGAGGCGGCCTGCGCCGTACCCCGTATCCGTGAGACGCTGGATGCCCAGGGCTGCAACGTCCCGCTGATCGGGGACTTCCATTTCAACGGGCACAAGCTGCTCGCAGCCGTGCCGGAATGCGCCCAGACGCTGGCCAAGCTGCGCATCAATCCCGGCAACGTCGGCCGTGGTGCCAGGCGTGAGGAGCAGTTCGCCCAGCTGATCGAGATCGCCTGCCGCTACGACAAGCCCGTGCGCATCGGCGTGAACTGGGGCAGCCTGGACCAGGATCTGCTCGCGCGTATGATGGACGAGAACGCACGCCGTGAGCGGCCGCTCGAGGTCGACGAGGTGATGCGCCACGCCGTCATCGCCTCGGCCCTGGAATCCGCCGCCCGCGCCGAGGAGCTGGGGCTGCCGGGCGACCGCATCATCCTTTCGTGCAAGCTCTCGGGCGTACAGGACCTGATCCGCGTCTATCGCGATCTGGCCGCGCGCTGCGACTATCCCCTGCATCTGGGGCTCACCGAGGCGGGCATGGGCTCCAAGGGGATCGTCGCCTCCACCGCCGCGCTGGCGGTGCTGCTGCAGGAGGGCATCGGCGACACCATCCGCGTCTCGCTGACCCCACGCCCGGGTGAGCCGCGCACCCTCGAGGTGCAGGTGGCCCAGGAGATCCTGCAGGTGATGGGCATCCGTTCCTTCACCCCCCTGGTCACCGCCTGTCCGGGCTGCGGCCGCACCACCAGCACCTATTTCCAGGAGCTGGCACTGTCCATCCAGACCTGGCTGCGCGCCCAGATGCCGGTCTGGCGCGGACGCTATCCCGGTGTCGAGAACATGAGCGTGGCGGTCATGGGCTGTGTGGTCAACGGCCCCGGCGAGAGCCGGCACGCCAACGTCGGCATCAGCCTGCCCGGCACGGGCGAGACGCCGGTGGCGCCCGTCTATGTCGACGGCGAGAAGACCGTGACCCTCAAGGGCGACCGGATCGCCGAGGAATTCCAGGCCATCGTCCAAGACTACGTGGAACGCACCTACGGCAAGCCAACCCGATGAGCGTTGCACCAGCATGTTCGGTGCGTAGACGCCCTCTGCCCTCGCACTGTTCTGATCCCTGACACCGACACCTGATGCGCTCGCCCGATCAGCTCGTCCGCCCGGAGATCCTGCGCCTCGCGGCCTACCACGTGCCGGATGCGCGCGGGATGGTGAAGCTGGATGCGATGGAGAACCCCTACCGGCTGCCGGCCGATCTGGCCCAGGCACTGGGCGAGCGACTCGCGGACACACCCATCAACCGCTACCCCGACCCGCGTGCGGACGCACTCAAGGCCGTCATGCGGCAGGCCTTCGCCATCCCCAAGGAGTTGGAGCTCCTGCTCGGCAACGGCTCGGACGAACTCATCCAGATCCTCACTCTGGCCCTGGCCCGGCCGGGCGCGACCCTGCTCACGGTCGAGCCCTCCTTCGTGATGTATCGCCTGATCGCCGAGTTCTGCGGCATGCGCTACGTGGGCGTAGCCCTCACGCCCGATTTCGCCCTGAATGAGGCGGCCATGCTCGAGGCCATCGCGGTGCACGCGCCGGCACTCATCTTCCTGGCCTATCCCAACAATCCCACCGGCAATGCCTTCGACCGGGCCGCCATCGAGCGCATCGCCCGCGCCGCGCCCGGGCTGGTGGTGGTAGACGAGGCCTATCACGCCTTCGCCGGCGGACTGAGCTTTCTCGACGACATCAGCCGGTTTGACAATCTCCTCGTCATGCGCACGCTGTCCAAGCTGGGCCTGGCGGGGCTGCGTCTGGGCTACCTGGTCGGCGCGCCCGAGTGGGTCGCGCAGTTCGACAAGGTGCGCCTGCCTTATAATGTCAATGCGCTGACCCAACAGGCGGCGCACCTGGCGTTGCAGAACGTGGCCGTGCTCGAACGGCAAGCCGCCCACATCGTCGCCGAGCGGGGCCGGCTCGCTCAAGCCCTGCAGGCGCTGCCGGGGGTGCAGGTCTACGACAGCGCGGCGAACTTCCTGCTCATGCGCGTGCGACGAGCCGCCGCGGTGTTCGAGGGTCTGAAGCGGCGCGGTGTGCTGGTCAAGAACCTGCATGGCGCGCATCCCTTGCTCGCCGACTGTTTGCGGGTGACGGTGGGGACTGCGGACGAGAACCGGCGCTTTCTCGATGCCTTGATGGCCGAATTGGAAACCAGAGCGTGAACAACCCGCGCAGGGCGGAAGTCAGCCGCCAGACCTTGGAGACCCGGATCACGGTCAAGCTGGACCTGGATGGCAGCGGGACGTCCCGACTGGCCATCGGGGTGCCGTTCTTCGAGCACATGCTCGATCAGGTGGCCCGGCACGGCCTGATCGATCTGGACATCGAGGCCCAGGGCGACCTGCACATCGACGCCCACCACACCGTCGAGGACGTCGGCATCACCCTGGGCCAGGCCATGAGCCGGGCGGTGGGCGACAAGCAGGGCATCCGCCGCTACGGCCATGCCTACGTGCCGCTGGACGAGGCCCTGTCGCGCGTGGTGGTGGACTTCTCGGGCCGGCCCGGCCTCGAGTTCCAGGTCGCGTTCACCCGCGCCCGTGTCGGTGACTTCGATGTCGACCTGATCCGCGAATTCTTCCAGGGCTTCGTCAACCACGTCGGCGTCACCCTGCACGTCGACAACCTGCGCGGCTTGAATGCGCATCATCAGGCGGAGACGGTCTTCAAGGCCTTCGGGCGGGCGCTGCGCATGGCGCTCGAACCCGACCCGCGCCTGGGCGGCGCGATACCCTCCACCAAGGGGAGCCTATGACGCCGGTCGACATCGCCGTGGTCGACTACGGCATGGGCAACCTGCACTCGGTGGCCAAGGCCCTGGAGCACGTCGCGCCCGACGCCAACGTGATGGTCACGGGCAACCCGGAGACCATCCGGGCGGCCGCGCGCATCGTCTTTCCCGGCCAAGGCGCGGCGCCGGACTGCATGGCCGAGATCAATGCCCGGGGACTCGAGGAGGCGATCGTCGAGGCGGCGCGCAGCAAACCCTTCCTCGGCATCTGCATGGGGCTGCAGGTGCTGTTCGAGCACAGCGACGAGGGCGACACCGAATGCCTCGGCGTCTTTCCCGGCCGGGTGGTGCGCTTCCCCGCGGACCTGCGCGACGCCGGGGGGACGCGGCTCAAGGTCCCGCACATGGGCTGGAACAACGTGCGCCAGGTGCCGCACCCCCTCTGGCGCGGCATCGCCGACGGGGCACGCTTCTACTTCGTGCACAGCTATTATGTGTTGCCGGCGCAGGCCGGGCTGGCGGTCGCCTACAGCACCTATGCGCAGGCGTTCGTCTGCGCCTGCGCCCGCGACAACGTCTTCGCCGTGCAATTCCATCCGGAGAAGAGCGCCCGCGACGGCCTAAAGCTGCTTGCCAATTTCGTGCGCTGGGACGGTAAAGTTTCCGCTACCTGATACCTCATACCTGAAGTCATGCTCATCATCCCCGCCATCGATCTCAAGGACGGTCACTGCGTGCGTCTGAAACAGGGCGAAATGGCCTCGGCAACGGTATTTTCCGAGGACCCGGGGGCCACCGCGCGCAGATGGCTGGACGCGGGGGCCCGGCGGCTGCACCTGGTGGACCTCAATGGCGCCTTTGCCGGCAAGCCGGTCAACGAGGCGGCCATCCAGGCCATCATGGACGAGGTCGGCGACGAGATCCCGGTCCAGTTGGGCGGCGGCATCCGCGACCTCGACACCATCGAGCGCTATCTGGACGACGGCATCACCTATGTCATCATCGGCAGCGCGGCGGTGAAGAACCCCGGCTTCCTGCACGACGCCTGCAATGCCTTCCCGGGCCACATCATCGTCGGTCTGGACGCCAAGGATGGCCGGGTGGCGGTGGAGGGCTGGTCCAAGGTGACGCACCACGAGGTCATCGATCTGGCCAGGAAGTTCCAGGACTACGGCGTCGAGGCGGTGATCTACACCGACATCGGCCGTGACGGCATGATGAGCGGCGTGAACGTGGAGGCGACGGTGAAGCTGGCCCAGGCGCTCGCCATCCCTGTCATCGCCAGCGGCGGCATCACCAATATGGAGGACGTGCGCCGGCTGTGCGCGGTGGCGGACGAGGGCATCGTCGGCGCCATCACCGGCCGCGCCATCTACGAGGGCAGCCTGGACTTCGCCGAGGCGCAGCGCCTCGCGGATGAGCTCTGCGGCGGCTGATCGGCTGATGGGCCCCACCCTCCGCGCCGTGCGCGGCATGAACGACATCCTGCCGGCGGACACACCGCGGTGGCAGCATTTCGAGGCCACCGTCCGGGCATGGCTCGCCGCCTACGGTTACAAGGAGATCCGCACCCCCATCCTGGAGCATACCGGCCTGTTCCAGCGGGCCATCGGCGAGGTGACCGACATCGTCGAGAAGGAGATGTACACCTTCATCGACGAACTCAACGGCGAGAGCCTCACCCTGCGCCCGGAGGGCACGGCCAGCGGCGTGCGCGCCGCGATCGAGCACAATCTCCTCTTCGACGGCGGCAAGCGGCTGTGGTACATGGGCCCGATGTTCCGGCACGAGCGGCCGCAGAAGGGCCGCTACCGCCAGTTCCATCAGGTCGGCGTGGAGGCCCTGGGCTATGCCGGACCCGACCTGGACATCGAGCACCTGCTCATGACCGCCCGTCTGTGGCGCACCTTGGGCATCGCCGATTACGTCCGGCTGGAGATCAACACCCTGGGCGGCGCCGAGGCCCGCGCCCGCCATCGCGAAAAGCTCATCGCCTACTTCGAGGCCCATGCGGCAGCCCTCGACGAGGACGCCCGGCGGCGGCTGTACAGCAATCCCCTGCGCATCCTGGATACCAAGAACCCCGCCATGCAGGAACTGGTCGCCGCTGCGCCCAGGCTGCTGGGCGAGCTCGACGACGCGGCCCGGCAACACTTCGATGCCGTGCGCCAGGGCCTGGAAGAGGCGGATATCCCTTACCGCATCAACCCCCGACTCGTGCGCGGCCTCGATTACTACAATTACACGGTGTTCGAATGGATCACCGATCGTCTCGGTGCCCAGGGCACGGTCTGTGCCGGTGGCCGCTACGACGGCCTCATCGAGCAGCTCGGCGGCAGGCCGGCCCCGGCCTGCGGTTTCGCCATGGGCATCGAGCGGCTGTTGGCCCTGCTCGCCGAGTCCGGCCAGCGTGTCGAGGAACCGGCACCGCACGCCTATATCGTGCACGTGGGCGAGGCGGCGGCCCGTTTCGCCCGCCAGGTCGGGGAACGCCTGCGTGACGCCGGCCTTAAGGTCATCACGCATGGCGGCGGCGGCAGTTTCAAGTCGCAGATGAAGAAGGCCGACGCCTGCCTGGCGCGCTACGCTATCCTCATCGGCGAGGACGAGGCCGCTGCCGGTGAGGTCAGTGTCAAACCCCTGCGCGTCGCCGGCGAACAGCAGCGGCTCGGTCTGGACGCGGCGATCGCCGTGCTCAGGACATGACCGTGCCCCGCGCCAGCCGCCATCCTTGCCTATCACTCACCACACGGAACTGAACCATGGCCCTCGACCTGGAAGAACAGGAAAAACTGGACGAACTCAAGGCGTGGTGGAAACAAAACGCCAAATGGGTCATCACCGGCCTTGCGGTCTTTCTGCTCGCCGTGGCCGGTTGGCGCGGCTGGCAGACCTGGACCCACAAGCAGGCGGTCGAGGCCTCCCAGCTCTTCGACCGGGCCCTGCAGGCGGCCATGCTGAACGATGCCAAGGCCGTGCGCGAGCACACCGGCCAGATCATGGAAAACTACGGCCGCACCGCCTACGCCACGCCTGCCGCCTGGCTGGCCGGACAGATCAACCACGACAACGGTGACGTCAAGAGCGCCGACGCCCAGTATGCCTATGCCCTGGACAAGGCGCGCGACACCGTCGTCGAGCAACTGGCAAGGCTGCGCCTGGCGGCCATCCGCCTGGAGAAGAAGGACTACGACGGGGCCTTGGCGCTGCTCGCGCAGCCCCACGACGAGGCCTACGCCGGCCTGTACGCCAATCTGAAGGGGGACGTGCTGGTCGAGCAAGGCAAGCCTGCGGAGGCGCGCGCCGCCTATCGGGAGGCCTTGAAGAAGCTGGGCGATAAGAGCGCGCTGAGGCCCCTCGTGGAGATCAAGCTGGACGCACTGGGAGGCTGACCAAGTGAAGCGCACGCTGTTTCCCGCCCTCGGCCTCACCGTCGCCCTGGGCCTCGCCGGCTGCGGCACCATCGGCGGCTGGTTCGGCTCGGGTGATGCCAGGATCAAACCGGCGGAGCTGCCGAGCTTTCAGCCCAGCGCCAGCATGACCAGGCTGTGGGAGGTCAATGTCGGCAGCGGCCTGCCTTACAGCTTCACACCGGCCAGCGACGGCCAGGCCATCTATGCCGCCGGCCGCGACGGCCGTATCCTGAAGCTCGATGCGGCCACGGGGCGCGAGTTGGCGCGCATCGAGACCGGCCGTAGACTGTCGGCCGGGGTCGGCCTGGGCGAGGGGCTGGTCCTGGTCGGCACGCCCAAGGGTGAGGTGCTGGCCTACCGAACTGCAGACGGTCAACCGGCTTGGACCGCCCAGTTGAGCGGGGAGA
This sequence comes from Hydrogenophilales bacterium, assembly GCA_037445185.1. Classification (GTDB taxonomy): domain Bacteria; phylum Pseudomonadota; class Gammaproteobacteria; order Burkholderiales; family Thiobacillaceae; genus JANWZL01. Next base: position 17,152 of record JBBIKZ010000007.1, read on the forward strand.
TCCTCACGCCGCCCCAGGCGCGTGGCGGACTGGTGGCGGTGCGTGGCAACGACGGCAAGGTCTGGGCCCTGGATGCGGCCGATGGCAAGCGCCGCTGGGTCTACAGCCGGGCGCTGCCGGCCCTGGCCCTGCGCGATCCGGGCGGTCTCGCGCTGGGCGATCGTGCCGTGTACGCCGGCTTCCCGGGCGGCAGGCTGGTCGCCTTGTCGCTCGCCAACGGTGCCCCCATCTGGGAGGCCAATGTCGCGCTGCCCAAGGGCGCCACGGAACTGGAGCGCATCGCCGATGTGGCGGGCCCGCTCGCCTTGAGCGAGCGGCTCGTCTGCGCCGGTGCCTATCAGGGGCGGGTGGCCTGTTTCGACCGCATCAGCGGCCAAGGGGTATGGGGGCGCGAGCTGTCCGTCCTGCGTGGCGTGGCCATGGACGCGCGCCAGCTCTATGCGGCGGACAGCGCCGACACGCTGCACGCCTTCGACCGCGAGCGCGGCGTGAGTCCCTGGAAGCAGGACAAGCTGCGCGACCGGCGCCTGTCCACGCCCCTGCCCCTCGGGCGTCACGTCGTGGTGGGCGACTATCAGGGTCAGGTGCATCTGCTCGATGCCGACACCGGCGCCTTTGCCGCCCGCATCGCCACCGACGGTAGCGCGATCACGGCCGCGCCGATCGCCACGGCTCAGGCGATCGTCGTGCAGACGGCCAACGGCGGGGTCTACGCGTTCCAGGTTGCAGGGGACAGGGTTCAGGGTACAGATCAAGTCGCCGCGCCGAAGACGCGCTGATGGCTGCTGAAACCTGTAGCCTGACGCCCGACGGCTGAATGAAACCCACCATCGTACTGGTCGGCCGGCCCAACGTGGGCAAGTCCACGCTGTTCAACCGGCTGACCAAGACCCGCGACGCGCTGGTGCACGACCTGCCCGGGCTCACGCGGGACCGGCATTACGGTCATGGCCGGGTGGGGGACAAACCCTATCTGGTGGTGGACACGGGCGGCTTCGAGCCGGTGGCCGACAGCGGCATCCTGGTCGAGATGGCCCGGCAGACCCTGCAGGCGGTGGACGAAGCCGACGCCATCATCTTTCTGGTCGACGGCCGCGGCGGTCTCACCCCCCAGGACAAGTTGATCGCCGAGCGTCTGCGTCGCACCGGCCGTCCCGTCCATCTGGCGGTGAACAAGACCGAGGGCATGCCCAGCGACCAGACCGTGGCGGAGTTTCACGAGCTGGGCCTGGGTGAGCCGCATGCCATCTCGGGGGCCCATGGCGAGGGGGTACGAGAGCTCATGCATCGGGTCCTGCAGGGCTTCCCCGCCGAGGCGGAGGAGGCGGTCGCGGAGGACCGCCCCAAGATCGCCATCGTCGGCCGGCCCAACGTGGGCAAGTCCACCCTGGTCAATACCCTGGTGGGGGAGGAGCGCGTGATCGCCTTCGACCAGCCGGGCACGACACGCGACGCCATCTACGTCGATTTCGAGCGCAACGGGCGCAACTACACCCTCATCGACACCGCCGGCGTGCGCCGCAAGGGGCGGGTGATCGAGGCGGTGGAGAAGTTCTCCGTCATCAAGACCCTGCAGGCCATCGAGGACGCCAACGTGGTGGTGCTGGTGCTCGATGCGCGTCAGGACATCGTCGATCAGGACGCCCACCTGGCCGGCTTCATCCTGGAGGCGGGGCGCGCCATGGTGGTGGCGGTGAACAAGTGGGACGGCCTCGACCCCTACCGGCGTGACCAGGTCAAGCGCGAGCTCATGCGCCGCATGGACTTCCTGTCTTTCGCCCGCTTTCACTTCATCTCGGCCCTCACCGGCAGCGGTGTGGGCGACGTGCTCAAGTCCGTGGACGAGGCCTATGCCGCGGCCATGGCGAAGCTGCCCACGCCCAAGCTCACCCGCGTGCTGCACGAGGCGGTCGCGCGCCATGCCCCGCACAAGTCGGGCCTGTTCCGCCCCAAGCCCAAGTATGCACACCAGGGCGGTCAGAACCCGCCCGTCATCGTCATCCACGGCAACCACCTGGAAGGCATCGGCAACGATTACCGGCGTTATCTGGAGAACAGCTTCCGCGAGGCCTTCCACCTGCAGGGCACGCCGCTCAGGGTGGAGCTCAGGGCGAACGTCAATCCCTACGAGGATCGCAAGCCCAAGCCGCTGACCCAGCGGCAGGCCAACAAGACGCGCCGGGAACGGCGCCACCGCCGCAAGACCTTCGGCGGCTGAGCACTCGTGGATTTTTCTGCTGCGCGTCCCGATCTAGAAGCCGCGATGCTTGCCGTACCGATCGTACGACTGCGCTTCTCGCTTCAACCTCGGGCCGCTCGCGACGAAAACTTTCACAAGTTCTGAGTCGGCGCGCTATTCCTGCGCTGGCTGCGGCCACCTGAGCTCGGATGCACGCAGCACGCGCTCCCACAGCACCCGGCCATGGCCGTCCAGGCTCCGCATCACCAGTCTGCGCTCGCCCAGTGGCCCGAGGATGTCGATGCTGCAATGGTTGCGCTGGGTCACCAGGGTCCCCTTGACACGCAGAGGGTTGTTGATTTCTTTGTCCTGGGGCGCGCGGGCAGAGGAGGTCAGCGGCGAGCAGGTCAGTTCATACAGCGGATAGAAGTCCCTCGACTCGCGCCGCAGGAGCTCGGTGTGATGGCGGTCGCCCGAGAGGAAGACCACACCCGGGATGTTCTGACGCTTGAGCCAGGCGAGGAAGGGTTCGCGCTCGAGGGGGAAGTTATGCCAGCCCTCGAAGGGATGGCCTTCGTTCAGGAGCTGACTGCCGGCGGCGATGAACTTGAAGGTGGCGCGCGACTGGATGAGCGCCTGTTTCAGCCAGTCGAGCTGCTCGGCGCCGAACATCACCTTGTTCTCGCCCAGCAAGGGCGGCTGCGTGCCGAAATAGCGCCGGCCCAGCAGCCGGGTGATGGGGTTCTGGCCCAGCGCCCAGTCCCGCGCCTCGCGCAGCAGGTCGAGTTCCTCCTTGGCCTGCTCCGTCCGGTCAGCCGCCCGGTAGGAGCGGTTGTCGAGCAGGAAGAACTCCGCGTCCTGGACGGAAAACATCGTGAAGGTGCCCGGCACACCCTCCAGTCCGTAGCTCGGGTTGGCCCAGTAGCGGCGGAACAGGCGCAGGCTCTCGTCCTTGAACACGAAGCTGCGGTTGGCGTCGTTCGGGCCGTAGTCATGGTCGTCCCAGATCGCGTAATGCGGCAGCGCCGCAAGCAGCGGTTGCAGCTCGGGCAGGCTGCGCGCGTGGCGGTAGCGGGCGTTCATCCCCCAGGGCGACTCGTAGTCCGCCTCGCGCAGATAGATGTTGTCGCCCAGCCAGAGCATGAGCTTGGGCCTCGGGTTGGCGGCCGCCTGCCGGGCGATGCTGGGGAAGACCTGATAGCCGCCGCCGTACGGCCGGCCAGGCCGGTCGACCGCGGGGTCATTGACATAGGCGCAGGAGCCCAGATAGACGGTGAGGTCGGCCGGCGTCTCCTGGCCCAGCCAGGGTGTCTGTGTCCGGAAGCGCAGGCTCACGCCCGGCTGGACCGCTTCCCCGTCGAGATAGAGCTGGTACGCGTAATCCGTGCCGGCCTGCAGACCGACCAGACTCAGGCGCGCGGTGTAATCCGACGCCGCGTCGAGCCGGACGCCGGGCGCACGCCGCCGTTGCTCGGGGAGGGCGGCGGGCCAGTATTCGATCACGAGCTCGGCCGCAGCGTCGGCCTGCACCCAGATGTCGGCGGTGCGGCTGGTGACATGACCCAGCATGGGGCCGGCACTGAGCTGCGCGGCCAGGGCCGGGCCAAAGAGGCAGCCCATCGCCGCGGCCGCAAGCCGCCGTATGCTGGAGGACAGGGATGGCATGACGACATGATAGCGCTGCCGGGCCGCATCACGCTCGGCCTGCCTGCGGCGGCGGGACGAGAAGGCTGGAGCGCCCTGACGTCGGACCGGGCATCAATGCCGCCAATGCAGCGATAAAAAGCCCCTCTTTGCAGGATAACTGCTGCGCATGTTGCAATCTCGCCATGCCAGCGACCGGTCGCGGCGGCGCCTTGCGACGCCCCGTGCCCGGTCATCCAACCCTGTCAACGAGTTCAGACCCATGCAAACCGGCCCGCGCGAGATCGTCACGCCCTATCGCCCCATCCCCCTGGAGGTGCCCGAGGGGATGAAGCCCAACGAGTTCTTCAACAGCACCGAGAACCTCAACGACCTGGTGCACAACAACGGCCTGCTGCAGAACCCGGAGGGCCTGTTGCTCTACCGCAAGGCCCTGGGCCACAGCAACGAGTTCGACACCTCCATCATCTACAACACCTCGCGCAGCATCCTCGACCCCCTTGGCCGACCGGTACGCCGCACCCAGGTGCCGGAACACGTGAAGAACGTCTGGAACCGCATGAACCAGATCATCTTCGACTACATGCTGGAGTTGTATCCGGACCCCGCTGCCCACCTCGTGCTCACCGGCGAGGCGAGCCTGGACGCGACCTGGCCGCTCACCTCGCCCGGCGTGCCGTCGATTCGCATGCTGCACAATCACTTCATCGTCTTCGACAAGGCCGAGCTTGCCCAGGCCCCGCTAGCCGACGCGGACAACCCCAACCTGACCGATGGCGGCCAGCACTCGCTGTTCCAGGCGCACATGCGCGAGGTTTACCGCGCCTTCTTCGATGGGCTCGATCTCCGGCTCCTGCGCCCCTGCCAGGCCGGCTCCTGCCGCATCGCACTCACCGGCTACCCGCAGGGGCTGCCGAGCTGGGAGGTGCAAGGCGGCGCCGAGGCCCTGAAGCAGGTGCGCTTCTGGCGCGAATACGACACCATCCTCAAGGGCTTCCTCGACTTCTACCGCACCTTCTTCGGTCAAGTCTCGACGCGCAACTCACCCATGCCCAAGGACATCTACTTCCCCGAGCTGGTCGAGGAGCGGCTGCTGTTCAACAACGACTTCCTCAAGACCGCCAAGATGGTGCGCGACCGTTGCATCCGCGACGCGCGCTACGCCAACGCCATCCGCTGGCAGCCCGCCTTCAAGCAGCTCATCTACCGCAACGACCGTGGCCAGATCATCGTCACCATCAGCCAGAACTCGATCGGCAACGCCATCACGGAGTTGCTCGGCGTGGTGGTCAGACGGGTCCCGGACGCTGAGGCCTATGCACGTCGCGAACCGCAGTTGCTGGAGAAACTGCTGGAGGTGCGCCAGCGGCTGATCGAGGCCGATCTGGGAGAGGGCATCGCCACCCCGCATTGGGGGGCCTGAAAGATCGGCATGCCCAGCCGGTGGCCTGCCGGTGATCTGCGCGACCGGGAACATCCGCGTCGGGTCATGCTCCAATGCTGCGTACCCCCAATATCGGTTATTATTTATTTCCAATTACAAATTCACGGTGCCACGATGAGCAAAGGGCAACAACTACAAGACCCGTTTCTGAACGCGCTCAGGCAGGAGCAGGTTCAGGTCTCCGTCTATCTGGTCAACGGCATCAAGCTGCAGGGGCATATCGACAACTTCGACCAGTACGTGGTCCTGCTCAAGAACGCCGTCACCCAAATGGTCTACAAACATGCGATCTCTACCGTGGTGCCGGCGCGTCCGGTCAACTACCGGCAGGAAGAGGACGCCCCGCCTGCTGCATGATCGATGACCGCCGGGCCGCTCCCCGGCGTGCCCGCGGCGGGGATGGACAGGAAGCGGCCGGCGGCGGTGGATCGAGGCACGTCTGATCGGCCGAGGGCGGTGTTGGTCAGCATCGATCTCGGCGATGCGGATCACGCCGACAGCCTCGCGGAACTGGTGCTCCTCGCCCAAAGTGCCGGGCTGGAGGTGACCCGCGTGGTGCAGGGGCGCCGGCACAAGCCCGACGCATCCACCTATGCCGGTTCCGGCAAGGTCGAGGAGATCGGTCGCGCCGTGGTCGAGACTGCGGCCGGTCTGGCGATCTTCAACAACGACCTCTCGCCGCTGCAGGAGCGTAATCTGGAAAAGACCCTGCAGTGTCGGGTGCTCGACCGCACCGCCCTGATCCTCGACATCTTCGCCCAGCGCGCCCGCAGCGGTGCGGGCAAGCTGCAAGTCGAGCTGGCTCGGCTACGCCACTACGCCACCCGGCTGGTGCGGGGCTGGACGCACCTCGAGCGGCAACGCGGCGGTATCGGCCTGCGCGGTGGACCGGGTGAGACCCAGCTGGAGATCGACCGGCGCCTGATCGCCGGCAAGATCAAGACCATCGAGGGCAAGCTCGCCAAGCTGGAGCAGAGCCGCGCCATCCAGCGCCGCGCCCGCCACCGCGGGGGGGTGCTCTCGGCATCCCTGGTCGGTTACACCAACGCCGGCAAGTCCACGCTGTTCAACCGCCTCACCCATGCCGGCGTCTATGCCGCCGATCAGCTCTTTGCCACGCTGGATACGACCACGCGCAAGCTGTGGCTGCCCGAGGCCGGTCAGGTGGTGCTCTCCGACACGGTCGGCTTCATCACGCGCCTGCCGCACAGCCTGGTGGCGGCCTTCCATGCCACCTTGGAGGAGACGGTGCATGCCGACGTTTTGCTGCACGTGGTGGACAGCGCCAGCCCGAATCGCCAGCGTCAGATGGAGGAGGTGAACAAGGTGTTGACGGAGATCGGCGCGGAACCGGTGCCCCAGATCCTGGTCATGAACAAGATCGATCTGACCGGTGCGAAGCCCCATTTGACGCGGGATGAGTGTGGTAACATCGCCAGCGTCCACCTGAGCGCCCGCACCGGGCTGGGCACGGCCCTGCTCAAGCAGGCCCTGATCGAATTCGCCAGGGCGCGGCATCCTGATTCGGAACAAGACGTGGAAACCACAGCAGCGGAAATCACGGCAGATGGCATGGAATGATCCCCAATGGGGCAACCGCAGTGACGGCGGCCCGCCTGATCTCGACGAGCTCTGGCGGCGGTTCAACGAGCGTCTGAGCGCCATGTTCGGCCGTCGCGGCGGTGGCGGCGGCACGCCGAGCCGGGGCGACGGCTTCAGGCTGCCGGGCGGCGCCGGCCTGATCGTCGGCATCGTGGTGGCCATCTGGCTTGCCAGCGGCTTCTACATCGTCGACGCCGGTGAGCGGGGGGTGGTGCTGCGCTTCGGCAAGTATGTCGAGACCACCCAGCCCGGCCCGCGCTGGCACCTGCCTTATCCCATCGAGTCGGTGGAGGTGGTCAACGTCGAGCAGGTGCGCACGGTCGAGGTGGGTTACCGCAACAACGTCAAGTCCAAGGTCCTGTCGGAGTCCCTCATGCTGACCGACGACGAGAACATCATCGACCTTCAGCTCTCGGTGCAGTACATCCTGAAGGACCCCGAAGACTATCTCTTCATGACACGCAATCCTGACGAGGCGGCCATGCAGATTGCCGAGACGGCGATCCGCGAGATCGTCGGCAAGAGCAAGATGGACTTCGTGCTCTATGAGGGGCGCGCGGAGATCGCCGACCGGGTGACCAAGCTCATGCAGCAGATCCATGACCGCTACCGCACCGGCATCCAGATCAGCAAGGTCAACCTGCAGAACGCCCAGCCGCCGGAGCAGGTGCAGGCGGCCTTCGACGATGCGGTCAAGGCCGGCCAGGACCGTGAGCGGCTCAAAAACGAGGGCCAGGCCTATGCCAATGACGTCATCCCACGGGCGAGTGGTGTGGCCGCCCGGCTGATCGAAGAGGCCAACGGCTACAAACAGCGGGTCGAGGCCAATGCCGTCGGTGAGGCCGAGCGCTTCAAGAAGATCCTGGCGGAATACAACAAGGCGCCGCAGGTGACGCGGGAGCGTCTGTATCAGGAGGGGATGCAGCAGGTGCTGTCCAACACCACCAAGGTGCTCATCGATGACAAGGGCGGCAATCTGCTCTTCCTCCCGCTCGACAAGCTGATGCAGGCCGCCGGCGCCGCCGTGGCCACGGAAACGGCGCAACTGCCGCCCGAGAGTGTCCAGCCTGCGGCCAAGAGCGACGATCTGTTACGTTCACGAGACGCATTCCGCAGTCGCGAGCGGGAGGAGCGGCCATGAAGAACATCGGCAACATCGTGGTGGCCGTGCTCGCCGGCCTGATCCTGCTGTCGCTGTCGCTGTTTACCGTCGACCAGCGGCAGGCCGCCCTGGTCTTCCAGTTGGGTGAGATCGTCAGCGTCAAGAAAGAGCCGGGTCTGTATTTCAAGATCCCGCTGCTGCAGAACGTCCGCTATTTCGACATCCGCATCCTCACCCTGGATGCCAGCACGCCGGAACGCTTCATCACCTCGGAGAAGAAGAACGTATTGGTGGATTACTTCGTCAAGTGGCGCATCATCGACGTCGATCGCTTCTACGTGAGCTTCAACGGCGACGAGAACCGCGCCATGAACCGGCTCGCCCAGACCGTGAACGACGGCATGCGCGCCGAATTCGGCCGTCGCACGGTGCACGATGTGGTCTCCGGCGAGCGCGACAGCATCATGGAGGTGCTGCGCAAGAACGCGGACGCCGACGCGCGCCGCTTCGGCGTGCAGGTGACCGACGTTCGCATCAAGCGGGTCGACCTGCCGACCGAAGTGAGCGAGTCGGTCTACCGCCGCATGGAGGCGGAGCGCAAGCGGGTGGCCAACGAGCTGAGGTCGACCGGCGCCGCCGAGGCGGAAAAGATCCGCGCCGACGCCGACCGACAGCGCGAGGTGATCATCGCCGAGGCCTACCGGGATGCGCAGCGCATCAAGGGTGAGGGGGATGCCCGGGCCGCGGCCATCTATGCCGAGGCCTTCGGCCGCAATCCCGAGTTCTACGCCTTCTATCGCAGCATGGAGGCCTATCGTTCGAGCTTCCGCGGTAAGAACGACATCCTGGTGCTACAGCCCAATTCGGACTTCTTCCGCTACATGAAGTCCCCGCGCGGCGGCAAGTAATCACGGCAACACGGTGGGCCTGGGGGAGATCTTCGTGCCGGCGCTTGCCCTGATGCTGGTGCTGGAGGGCGTGCTGCCCTTCCTGGCCCCTGCCGTCTGGCGCGAGGCCTTCAGCCGCATGATCCGGCTCAGGGACGGGCAACTGCGCTTCATGGGGCTGGTGTCCATGCTGGCCGGACTCCTGCTCCTCATCCTGACGCAATGAGCCACGCCTGGCTGCTACCGGAATATTTCGAGGACATCCTGCCGCCGTATGCGCGCCAGGTGGAGGCCATGCGTCGCCGCCTGCTGGACCTCTTCGAGACCTGGGGCTACGAGCCGGTGTGCCCGCCCCTGATGGAGTACCTGGAATCCCTCCTGACCGGCGTGGCCCAGGACCTCGACCTGAAGACCTTCAAGGTGGTGGACGGACTCTCCGGGCGTATGCTCGGGGTGCGGGCCGATATCACGCCGCAGGTCGCGCGCATCGACGCCCATCTGCTCAATCGCCAGGGGGTGACCCGTCTGTGCTATGCCGGCGCGGCGCTGCACACCCGGCCGGCCGCACTCACGCACAGCCGGGAATTGCTGCAGGTCGGGGCGGAGCTGTTCGGCCATGCCGGCATCGAGGCCGACACGGAGATCCTCGACCTGCTGTTGTGCGCCCTCCAGGCGACCGGCTTGCCGGAGCTGCGCGTCAGCCTGGGCCATGTCGGCATCTTCCAGGCACTGGCCGGCTTCGCCGGATTGTCCGAAGACGTCGAGCAGGCCTTGTTCCTCGCCCTGCAGGCCAAGGACATCCCCACGCTGGAGGGGCTCACCGCTGGCATGGCTGGCCCTCTGGCCGGAGCGTTCTGCCTTTTGCCGGAGTTGTATGGGGGAGCCGAGATACTTGCGCGGGCGCGACGCACCCTGCCGGATCTGCCCGGCATCGCACAGGCATTGGCGGATCTGGCGCGCCTCATCGAGGTCGATCGCGGCATCAACCTCATGATCGACCTCGCCGACCTGCGCGGCTATGGCTATCACAACGGGGCCATGTTCGCCGCCTATGCCGGCGGTCAGGCCCAGGCCATCGCGCTGGGCGGACGCTACGATGGCGCCGGGGCCATCTTCGGCCGTGCCCGCCCGGCCACCGGTTTCAGCCTGGATCTGCGCCGAGTGGTCAACGGCCTCGCGGCACCCGAACCGCGCCAGGGGATCCTCGCGCCATACGCCGCGGATGCGGACCTGCGCGCACGCGTGGCGGCGCTCAGAGCGTCCGGCGAGCGGGTGGTGACGGAATTGCCGGGTCAGGAGGCCCATCGCGCCGAATCCGGTTGCGACCGGATCCTGGTGCAGGAAGAAGGCGTATGGCGGATCAGGCCCCTGGCCTGAGCGCCTGTTTCACACATGTATCGACAAGGGGCAAACATGAAGAACGTGGTGGTCATCGGCACCCAGTGGGGCGATGAAGGCAAGGGCAAGATCGTCGACTGGCTCACCGACCGCGCCCAGGGGGTGGTGCGCTTCCAGGGGGGGCACAATGCCGGACACACCCTGGTGATCGGCGGCAAGAAGACGGTGTTGCACCTCATCCCCTCCGGCATCCTGCGCGAGAACGTGCGTTGTTACATCGGCAACGGCGTGGTCTGCTCCCCGCAGGCGCTGGTGGAGGAGGTCCACATGCTCGAGGGCAACGGCATCGCCGTGACCGAGCGGCTCACCATCTCCGAGGCCTGTCCGCTGATCCTGCCGCATCATGTCGCCCTGGATCATGCGCGCGAGGCGGCCAAAGGGGCGGGCAGGATCGGCACCACCGGTCGCGGCATCGGCCCGGCTTACGAGGACAAGGTCGCGCGCCGTGCCATCCGCATGCAGGACCTGTTCCACCGCGAGCGCTTTGCCGCCAAGCTGGGTGAGGTGCTGGACTATCACAACTACGTGCTCAAGCACTATTTCCAGTGGGAGACGGTGGATTTCCACAAGACCCTGGACGAGACCATGGCGCTGGCGGAGAAGATCAAGCCCATGGTGGGCGATGTGCCGCGGCTGCTGTATGAGGCCAACCGGCGCGGCGAGAGCCTGTTGTTCGAGGGGGCCCAGGGCACGCTGCTAGACATCGACCACGGGACCTATCCGTTCGTGACCTCGTCCAACTGCACCGCCGGTGGCGCCGCCACCGGCAGCGGCATGGGCCCGGCGACCCTGCACTATGTGTTGGGCATCACCAAGGCCTATACCACCCGTGTCGGTTCGGGTCCTTTCCCTACCGAGTTGTTCGACGACAACGGCCGCTGGCTGGCGGAGCGCGGGCACGAGTTCGGTGCCACGACGGGCCGGCCGCGTCGCTGCGGCTGGTTCGACGCGGCGGCGCTCAAGCGCGCCATCCAGATCAACGGCGTGTCGGGCCTGTGTGTCACCAAGCTCGACGTGCTGGACGGCATGGAAACGGTGCGCATCTGCACCGGCTACCGCCTGGATGGCCAGCTCTGTGACATCCTGCCGGTGGGGGCCGAGACCCTGGCCGACTGCGAGCCGGTCTACGAGGAAATGCCCGGCTGGAAGGAGAGCACCGTCGGCGTCAAACACTACGACGACCTCCCGCCTGCGGCGCGCAATTATCTGGACAGGCTGGAACGGCTGTGCGAGGTGCCCATCGACCTCGTCTCCACCGGCCCTGATCGGGAGGAGACCATCGTGCGGCGTCACCCCTTCGATTGACCCGGCTGGTCGATTCGGACATCGACCCCCGAGCCGTCGCCCTGCCGGCGACCTTAGGGACAATCCCGAGTCGTCCTGCCGCGCTGCCGGCTTGTCCCCAGCCGCTCAGTGCGCCAGCATCAGGAGCTTGTACAGCCAGGTGTACAGGTTGGCGCTCGCCTCCCAGCTGAAGTCTTTCTGCATGCCCGCCCGCATCATCCTGCGCCAGGCCGGCTTGTCGTGGTACAAGGACAGGGCGCGCCGCACGGCTTGCCACAGGCAGTCGGCCGATGGCTCGCTGAAGACGAAGCCGGTGACGTCGTCCTCGACCGTATCCTTCAGTCCCCCCGTGGCATAGACCACCGGCACCGCACCGTAGCGCTGGCTGTACATCTGGTTCAGCCCGCAGGGTTCGAAGCGCGACGGCATCAGGAAGATGTCCGAACCCGCCTCGATGCGGTGCGACAGGCCCTCGTCATAGCCGATGACGCAGGCGATCCGGCCGGGGTGGCGCGCCGCCAGGGCGAGACAGGCCTGCTCGATGGCCACCTCGCCCTTGCCCAGGATGGCCAGCTGCGCCCCCTCGGCCACCAGGCGCTCGGCGATCGCGAGTATGAGGTCGACGCCCTTTTGATAGGTCAGCCGCGAAATGACGCCGAACAGGGGGGGATCATTGCCGGCCTCCAGATTCAGGTCTCTTTGCAAGCTGAGTTTGCAGCGTTTCTTGTCAGCCGGCGCCTTGCACGAATAGGCGCAAGGCAGGTGCAGATCACTGGAGGGATTCCAGTCAGCCATGTCGATGCCATTGAGGATGCCAGAGAGGCGATCGCGTCGGCTCGCCAGTAGCCCTTCCATACCCATGCCCAGGGGCGCGCGCTGGATCTCCTCGGCATAGGTCGGGCTCACGGTGCTGATCCTGTCGGCGTAGTAGAGGCCCGCCTTGAGGAAAGAAAAATTTCCGTAGTATTCAACCCCCTCCATCTGGAAGCTGCTCGCCGGCAGTCCCAGGGGCACGACGAGATCAGGCGGGAAGATGCCCTGGTAGGCGAGGTTGTGTATGGTCATGAGGGTGGGGGCGCCGCTGCCGATGAAATGTCGGTAGGCCGGCGCGAGCCCAGTCTGCCAGTCGTTGCAGTGCAGCACGTCGGGGCGCCATTCCAGGGGCGAGAGGGGGGTGGCCAGCAGGGCGGCAATGCGCGAGAGCAGGGCGAAACGCCAGGCGTTGTCGGGATAGTCGTGCCCGCTGACATCCTGGTAGGGGCCGCCGTCACGCTGGTAATGCCAGGGATAATCGACGATGTACAGCGGCACGCCAGTATCCGGCATGCGTGCCTCCAGCACTCTCACCTCGCCGTAGCCGGGCAGATCGTCGAAACGCGCGATCACGCGCTGATCCGTTGCCCCCGTCATGACCGGATGATAGCCGGGCAGCAGCAGCCGGCAGTCGACGCCGCCCTCTCGCAGGGCGGCGGGCAGGGCGCCGGAGACATCGGCCAGACCACCGGTCTTGATCAATGGCCGGGCCTCGGAGGTGGCGTAGAGGACTTTCATCATCGGATGCAGATTGACGTCAGGCCGGGGGGGCGGGGCGCCCAGGTTGTTGTCAGGGTCTCTCCGGCCAGGCCTCTTTATAACATTGAATCGTGAGGCTGCTCACCCACCCCGGCGATGACCGCTGTGCTGGGGTGGAAACAGGCTGTGTCCTGATCCTGATGCCAGGCCGGTCGTGGGCGGGCAACAAAAAGGAGACGCCGTGGCGTCTCCTCGGTGACCGCGCCCCAACAGGCGCGCCAGGGGTGAGGCGCACCGTTACCGGTGCGCGCGGGATCAGGGCTTGAGGTAGACGTAACCTTCCTTGGCCTGCAGCCTGCCGATCTCAGCCACGCCGGAAGGCACCACGGTGGCATCCAGGATGACGGCCTTCTCATCGAGCTTGCGCCCAGTGAGCGTGTTGCGGCAGACACGGAAGTCGACACCCTTGTCCTTCAGCCCGGCGACCTGGGGCTGGTAGGGTTCGCCCTTTTCGTCCTTGGCGTCATCGAGCAGGAAATCGATGCCCTTGCCGTGCGTCACCACCACGATCTTCGCCTCTGGGTTGGCCGTGATGTGGTTCTGCACGTTGCGCATAGCGAGACGCGCAACGGCCGAATCGTTGATGTGGTAGACCACCTTCTCCTGCTTGCTGTCGGCAGCGGGGCCGGCGGTGGCGCAACCGGTCAGTCCGAACACGAGGGCGGTGGCGATGAGTGCATTGCGTATCATGTCGTTCCTCCAATCAAGGATGTCAGTAAGGGCTCCTATACAGTCACGGCCACTTCGGCAACTGTACAGTGTGCATAGACGGGCGCGCCGAACCCTTCATTCCAACTTTGTTGCGTTGCGCTGGAATAAACTGGCCCTGTCATTCGTCTCAGTCACGGCTGGATCGCGACGACAGGCGCCCAAGGAGACAACCGGTGATCGACGCCATGACCTTGCTATGGTCGAATCCCACGCGCAAGCGCATCGAGGGCATGCGCCCCAAGCTCTACAGGATGGCCTATGCCTGGTGTCACGATGCCCATCTGGCCGACGACCTCACCCAGGAGGCCCTGACCAAGGCCTTGGGGCGCATCAGCCAGCTGCGCGAGTCCGAGGCGGTGGGCGTCTGGTTGTTCACCATCCTGAACAACTGCTGGCGCGACCATCTACGCGCGCGGCGGGCGTTCAGCGATGTGGACGAACTCGACGAAGTGATCTTCGATCCGCGCCCCGGGCCCGACGGCGATTGCGAACGACGCCAGACCTGCCAGCAGGTGCGCGCAGCCATCGCCGCCCTGCCCCTGGCCCAGCGCCAGGTCATCACCCTGGTAGACATCGAGGAAATGAGCTATGCGGACGTAGCGCGCATCCTGGATGTGCCGGTGGGTACCGTGATGAGCCGCCTGTCGCGTGCGCGCCAGGCGCTCAAGTCGCGCCTGCTGGCGCAGGAATCGGACGCGCGCCGCAGCCAGATCAGGAGGATCAAGTGAAAGACCACTATTCGCGGGAGCGTCTCAACGCCTTCATCGACGGCGAGCTGACTGGTGACGAACGACTGGAATTCCTGCGGCAGATGGAGCACGACCCCGAGCTCAAGGCCGAGGCATGCGGCCTGCGCAGCCTGAAGGAGATGGTCAAGGGGAGCTATCAGGCGGTCAGTCCGCCTGGCCATGGCCGCTCGAGCGGGCGTGACTGGAATACGCTGCGCCAGGCCATCGCCGCGATGCTTTTCCTCGCCTGCGGGCTGATCGGCGGGTGGTTGGCCAACGAGCGCTATCACCGGCCGCCGGGTTTCGACCGTCTGGTGGGCCTGCCCGAGGGTTACCGCCCCGTGGCGCTGACCCGCCAGATCGATCCCGACAAACTCGTACTGCACGTGGACACCAGCGATCAGGCCGTATTCGAACGGGCGCTGGGGTTGGCGGAATCGCTCCTGGCGCACGACCCGCAGCGACGGCGGGTGGAGATCGTGGTGCACAGCGGCGGACTGGACATGCTGCGGGCGGACGTCACGCCCTACAGCGACCGCATCAACCGGCTCGCCCAGCAGCACACCAACGTGGCCTTCGTCGCCTGCGGCAATACCGTCGCCCGCTACCAGCGCGAGGGCAAGCAGGTCGTGCTGCTGCCCGAGGCCAGGCTGGTCGCCTCGGCGGTGGGCGAGATCATCCATCGCCTACAGCAGGGCTGGGTCTACATCAAGGTCTGATCACGCCGCGAGCCTCTCGCAGCCGAGCCGCGGCGAAACGAGTCCCGGCGTCCGGTCGTTCGCCCGGTCCGCATGGCCGATGTGACGCCCGCCCGTCCGGCGGCCCGGCTGTTGCGCCCGATGCCGTCAGTTCGGGCATGACCGCGTACAGCAATTTCCCGTCCCAGTCGATATAGTAGGCGCATCGTTCATCGTTCCCGGGAGGCGGCATGCTGGAGATCGGTCTGTACGGTTTGGGGCGCATGGGTGGCAACATGGCCCGGCGCTTGTCGCGGGGTGGGGTGCGGGTGCTGGCCTATAACCGCAGTTTCGAAATCGCCCGCAGGATCGCCGACGAGGAGGCGCACGTCGTCGCCTGCCGCAGCCTGGAGGAGATGGTGGCGGGGCTCGCCACGCCGCGGGTGGTCTGGCTCATGCTGCCGGCGGGGGAGGCGACCGAGCGCGCCGTGAACACGCTGTGCGAACTGCTCTCGCCCGGGGACCTGCTGGTGGATGGCGCCAATGGCTATTACAAGGACGCCCAACGACGTGCAGCAGTGGCCGAGGCACGGGGGCTCGCCTTCGTCGATGTCGGGGTTTCGGGTGGTATCTGGGGGCTAGAGAACGGCTATTGCCTGATGGCCGGTGGGCGCGCGCAAGCCGTGGCGCGGCTTGGCCCTTATCTCAAGATCCTGGCGCCGGCCGCCGATCGGGGCTGGCTGCATGTGGGTCCGTCCGGGGCCGGCCAGTTCGTGAAGATGGTCCACAACGGCATCGAGTACGGCATGATGCAGGCCTTCGCCGAGGGGTTTGCGCTGATGCGGGCCAAGGAGGAGTACGGCCTGGATCTCGCCGCCATCGCCGAGCTTTGGCGACACGGTTCGGTGGTGCGCTCCTGGCTGCTCGACCTCACGGCGGATTTTCTCAAGGCGGATCAGACGCTCGCCGACATCGAGCCCTTCGTGGCCGATTCCGGCGAGGGCCGCTGGACCGCGCTCGAGGCCGTCGAGCAGGGCGTGCCCACCCCGGTGATGTCGCTCGCCCTGATGATGCGCTTCGCCAGCCAGGGGCGGGGCGACTACGCCAACAAGCTGCTGGCCATGATGCGCAAGGGCTTTGGCGGCCATGCGGTGCGAGGGGAGGGCTGAGCACGCGGCGACCAGCCGCCTGCGGCCCGCGTCACGACGAGGAGTGTGCGATGCTCGACCTGGAAATGCCTCTGCCACCGTGCAATTTCGTCATCTTCGGCGCCACCGGCAACCTCGCCTCCACCAAACTGCTGCCGGCACTCTACCGCCTGGAGCAGGCGGGCAAGCTGCCGGTCAGCCTCAACTTCATCGCCTTCGCCCGGCGTGAGTGGGACGATGCGGCCTGGCGCGCGCACATGAAGGCGGTGCTCGCCGACCGGATCAAGACCGATGGCGAGGCGCTGGAGCGCTTCGCCAATCGCTTCGATTACCTGCGAGGCGAGCTGCACGACCCGCAGTCCTATGTGCGGCTGAAGGAGCTGCTGGCCAAGCCCAAGCTGGGGGCCTGCTCCAACATCGTCTTCTATCTCGCCATCAAGCCCAACGACTTCCCGCCGGTGATCAAGAACCTGGACGCGGTGGGCCTTTCCAAGCCGCGCGGTCTGCACCGCATCGTGGTGGAAAAGCCCTTCGGCGAAGACATCGAATCGGCCATCGTCCTCAACGAGCTCTTGCACCGTTACTTCGAGGAGGAGCAGATCTTCCGCATCGATCACTACATGGGCAAGGAGACGGTGCAGAACCTGCTCGTCTTCCGCTTCGCCAACACGCTCATCGAGCCGCTGTGGAACCGCAATTTCATCGACCACGTGCAGATTACGGTGGCTGAGGAGGTCGGCATCGACAAGCGTGCCGACTACTACGACAAGGCCGGCGCCATGCGTGACATGCTGCAGAACCACCTCATGCAGCTGCTCACCCTGGTGGCCATGGAGCCCCCGCCCGCCCTCGAGGCCGACGCCCTGCGCGATGAGAAGGTCAAGGTGCTGCGCTCCATCCGCCCCATCGCCAAGCGCGCCGTGCACGCGCACGCCTTCCGCGCCCAGTACACGGCGGGCACCATACGGGGCGAGCAGGTGCCGGGCTATCAGAGCGAGGCGGGGGTGGAGCCCAACTCCGTGACCGAGACCTATGCCGCCGCCAAGTTTTACATCGACAACTGGCGCTGGCGGGGGGTGCCGTTCTACCTGCGCACCGGCAAGCGCATGAAGGAGCAGCTGTCCATGATCGCCATCCGGCTGCGCCACCCGCCGCAGCAGCTCTTCCGCGAGACCCCCCTGGAGACCCTGGAGCCGAATTGGATCGTGCTCTCCATCCAGCCCAGCGAGTGCATGCACATGGAGATCCACGCCAAACAGCCCGGCCTGGGCATGGACACGCGGGTGGTCAAGCTCAACGCCAGCTACCGCAGCCCCGAGGAGCGGCCGCTCGATGCCTACGAGGCGCTCCTGCTCGATGTCATCGAAGGCGACCGCACGCTGTTCATCCGCTTCGACGAGGTGGAATGGGCCTGGCGGGTAGTGGACCCCATCCTCAAATACTGGGCCACCGAGCGCGACTTCATCCACACCTATCCGGCCGGCACCTGGGGCCCGCACGAGTCGAACCGCCTGTTCGATTCCGAGGACACGGAGTGGCGTAACCACGTCTGATACGGTCACCGCCACCACGGGTCGATATTGCCGAGGGCTACTATGGCTTCGCTTCGGGCGCATCACGCCCGGATATCAGACCGGAATGGCCGCGTTGCCGAGCCGGGATGGGTCGCGTGGTGGTTCCGGCGAGGCTGAGCTGATGGCCGCATCGGGCAGGTCGTCTGCCGGCGAGTCTCTGCTCGCCTCACCTACCGCCTCGTCGGGCGGGATGTTCAGCCCGGAGGCGAGAGGACGGGCCAAGAGGGTGTCCCGAGACGGCGGGACGCTCGACACGGGTGTGTAGCGCAGGGTGAAGTGAAAGCGCGATCCCTCCCCGACCTGACTGTCCACCCAGATGTGTCCGCTCATCAACTCCACCAGCCGGCTAGTGATGGTGAGCCCCAGGCCGGTGCCGCCGTATTCGCGCGCGATCGAGCCGTCGGCCTGGCTGAAGGCATCGAAGATGGCGCCGATCTTCTCGGTGGGGATGCCGATGCCCGTGTCCTCCACGCACACGTGCAGGCAGTGGGGCTCGACACAGTGCTGGCGGTCGACGCTCACGGTGATGCCGCCAGCGTGGGTGAACTTGATGGCGTTGCCGACGAGGTTGACCAGCACCTGACGCAGGCGCTCGCCGTCCGCCTCGATGTAGGTTGGCAGATCCTCCGCGAGCTCCAGCCACAGACCCAACCCCTTCTCCCGGACACGCAGTTCCAGGCTGCGCAGGGTGCGTTCGAACAGGTCCCTCGGTTGGAACGGCTCCGGGCTGATGCAGAGCTTGCCGGCCTCGATCTTGGAGAAGTCCAGGATGTCGTTGATGACGGAGAGCAGGTGCTGGGCGGAGACCTTGACCAGGCCGAGGTATGCACGCTGCTGCGGCTGCAGCGCGGTATCCAGGGTCAGGTCGATCATGCCCAGGATGTCGTTCAGGGGCGTGCGGATCTCGTGGCTCACGTTGGCCAGGAACATGCTCTTCATGTGGTTGGCGGCCTCGGCCGCCTCCTTGGCCTGACGCAGCTGCTCTTCCGCCGCCTTGCGCGCGCTGATGTCGCGCACCGCGACGACACGGTAGGGCAGATCGTCGAGGTGAAAGCCATTGACCGTCAGCGCCACCGGAAGGCGGCGTCCATGACGGTCCAGCGCCACGGTCTCCAGGGTGAGGCGGGCGTCAACCGCGCGCAGGGTCAGATGGTCCCAATCCGGCAGGAGGTGAGGCAGCATGCGGCCGACCAGACTCTGCCGGCTGCAAGCGAACAGATCGGCGGCGCCCTGGTTGGCACTTTCGATCATGCCGTCCGCGTTGACGGTGAGCAGGCCATCGGTGATGTTGTCGAACACCGCCTGCAGGCGTTCGTTGGCGGCGGTGAGCGCGCGCTCCTTGGCATGGAGCCAGACGGAGGCCTCGTTGAGGGCGGTGACCAGGTCTTCCACCTCCCTGGGCGCGGGCCGGTCAGGCAGCTTCTGCCCCGGCTGGCGGATCATGCGGCGCGCGAACTCGGTCACCTCCCGGATCACCGCCACCGGCCGGCGCAGATAGAGCAGGATGAGGCCGATGCCGACCAAGCCCGCCAACAGGGCGGCCAAAATGTGGCCGGCCGCGCTGCCGGCGAGGCTGTGTGTATGCGCTTCCAACCCTTTTATCAGGCGACTGACGTCCGTGTCGGCCTGCGCCATGAGGCTGTAGGCGGCATACATGCCGACGCCCAGGGCCAGCGCCACGACGTTGAGGAGCGCCAGCTGATGGGTGAAGCGGCGCGGGGCGAGACGCCTGAGCAGGCCGGCGCCGGGTCTGTTCACGATGCGCTGCCTCCCGCTGACCATGGGCAAGGCTGTGCGGACGCCGGTCCGTGCCCATCGCGGCCCACGGCGGCTGATCGAGCATGGCCTGCGCGGGTGGGGTCGATCATGATCGCAGCGGGCGCGGACCCGGTCCGCTCGATGCCGGCGAGACATGCCGCGGCGACCGGGCGCGGCATGGCAAAAGCCGCGGGGTGTCCGCACCCCTACCGCCGACACGGCCGGTGAGGCCGCCGGCAGACCGTGCTCGCCGGGTATTGGCTATCATGCGGCTGACGATCTCGGACAGGATCGATGTCATGGCTATCTCCCGTATTTACGGCTGGTTGCGTCTCGACTTGAGCCGCTTGGCACCGCTGTTGCTGATGCTGGTCACCGCCCCGCTGCTTCCAGCGATGTTGCAGGCCGGCAATCGCCTGGCCGACCACCCCTCCCCCTACCTCGCCCAGCACGCGAAGGATCCGGTGCACTGGCGGCAGTGGGGGCTCGAGGCGCTCGCGGAGGCGCGGCGCGGCAATCGGCTGATCCTGGTGTCGCTGGGCTATTACGCCTGCCACTGGTGCCACGTCATGCAGCGTGAGACCTGGGCGGATGCGAACGTGGCCGCGTTCGTCAATGCGAACTTCATCGCCGTCAAGGTAGACCGGGAGGTGAATGCCGGCCTGGACGCCGCCCTGCAAGCCTTTTCCAAGCGCACACGGGGGGTGGCCGGCTGGCCGCTCAACGTCTTTCTGACCCCCGAGGGCTATCCTCTGTTCGCCATCCCCTACGCGCCCAGAGACGAGTTCCTGGAGGTCTCCAAGGCCCTGGCCGAGCGCTGGCGCCGCGAGTCGGACACCCTCTCCCGCCTGGCCCGGGAGGCGGCGACACCCCCCACACGCCAGGTGATCGCCGACCTGCCGCGGGCCTTTGTCACCATGGCCAAGGCCGAGGCCGACATGCTGCGCGGCGGCTTCGGCCAGACCGCCAAGTTCCCCATGGTCCCCCAACTGATGGCCCTGCTGGAGATACATGCCCGCAAGCCGGACCCCGCCCTGGACGAGATGTTGCACCTGACCCTCGGGCAGATGATCACCGGCGGGTTGCGCGACCATGTGGCGGGCGGTTTCTTCCGCTACACGGTCGATCCGGACTGGCACGAACCGCACTTCGAGAAGATGCTCTACGACAACGCCCAGTTGGCCTTGCTCTATCTGCGCGCGGCCGAGGTGCTGAAGGCGCCGCGCTACCGGCGCATCGGGCTCGAGACGGTGGATTTCATGCTGGCCGAGATGGGGGTCACGCGGGGCAGCGCCGCCGACGGGCTGGTGGCCAGTCTGTCGGCCCTGGATGACAAGGAGGGGGAAGGCGGCGGCTATCTCTGGGACCGCGAGGACCTCCGGCGCATCCTGACACCGGACGACTATGCCTTGGTCACGCGCGTCTGGGGCCTGGACCGGGCGGCGGTGTTCGACCTCGGCTACCTGCCCCATGAGGTGCGCCCGGCCAGCGCTGAGGCGCGCGCCCGCCTGGAGACGGTACTGGCCAGGCTGAAAACCGTCAGGCAACAGCGGGTGATCCCGCGCGATGCGAAGGTGTTGACCGGTTGGAATGGGCTGGCGCTGGCCGCCCTCTCCGCGGCGGCACGCGTCGATGCGCGCTACCGCAAGGATGCGGACGCCCTCTATGCCTTCGTGCGCACCCGCCTCTGGGATGGCCGACGGCTGATCAAGGGGGTGTCGGGCGGCAGGGCCCTGGCCGGGGCGGAGCTGGAGGATTACGCCTATCTGGCCTATGGGGTGTCCCGCTATGCCGCGCTCTCGGGTGGAGCGAAGGCCAGGGATTTTCTGCATGCCCTGCTCGACGCCGGCTGGAAGCGGTTCCACGACGGCAAGGATTTCCGCATGGAGGAGGCCGGCCTGCTCGCATCGCGCCAAGCCGATCCCTGGGAGGATGGCCCCACCCCCGCGCCCGCCGCGCTGCTGGCCGGCGTCACCCAGACAGCCGGCGGCCCCGGCCTGGCCAGACGGGGCGGCAAGGCCCTGGCGTCGGCGCGCGCCGCCGCCACCGGTTCCCCGCTCTGGCGCGCCACCCTGGCCAATCCGCAGCCCTGGTGAGCGTGCTGCTATTCCTCGCTTGCGCGCCGCATGACCGGGCGCTTGTCTACCCTGGCCATGACCTGCAGGTTGGCCGCCTTGCGGATGATACCCAGCGCGACCACACTGCCCGGCGGCAGGGCGGCGATGAGGTTGAGCAGGGAGGATGAGTCGGCCACCGGCTTGTCGTTGACCTTGACCAGGATGTCCCCCGGCCGGATGCCTGCCTTGTCGGCCGGCCCGCCGCGCAGCACGCCGGCGATGAGCGCGCCGTCGGTGCTTGGCAGATTGAAGGAATCGGCGATCTCCGGCGTGATGTCCTGGACCTCTATCCCCACCCAGCCGCGTGTCACGCTGCCATGCGTGATGATCTGCTGCATCACCTGGCGGGTCAGCGACACCGGGATGGCGAAGCCGATGCCCAGGTTGCCGCCGCTGCGCGAGAAGATGGCGGTATTGATGCCGACCAGATGCCCGGCCGCATCGACCAGCGCGCCGCCGGAGTTGCCGGGGTTGATGGCGGCATCGGTCTGGATGAAGTTCTCGAAGGTGTTGATGCCCAGATGGCTGCGGTTCAGGCCGCTGACGATGCCCATGGTCACCGTCTGTCCCACGCCGAAGGGGTTGCCGATGGCGAGGACCACATCCCCCACCTGCACGCTGTCCGATTTGGCGAAGGTGATGGCGTGCAGCCCAGACTGCCTGACCCGCAACACCGCCAGGTCGGTGTCGGGGTCGGTGCCGACCAGTTCCGCCGGCAGGTTGCGGCCGTCCGGCAGCGACACCTGGATCTCGTCCGCTGCCTCCACGACGTGGTGGTTGGTCAGGATGTAGCCGTCTGGGCTGACGATCACCCCCGAGCCCAGATTGGATACCCGCTGCGGACGGCTGTCCTCGCCCTGGCCGAAGTAACGGCGGAAGAAGGGGTCGTTCATCAAAGGGTGCTGCGGCAACCTCACCTGCTTGGTGGTGTTGATGTTCACCACCGAGGGCAGGGCCTTGCGGGCCGCATCGGCAAACGTGGAGACCGTGTGCGCGGCCCCCTCGTGCGCCACTTCCTGGATGGTCACCTCCGAGCCGTTGCGCGGCAGCAAGCCGGGAAAGAGCCGGTCCAGCGCGAGCAGGGCTGCCAGCAGCATGGCGGCGGCCGCAACCAGCTGGGCGAAGGTCAGCCAGAGTTTGTGCATCGGGGGTGTCGGGCGAGGGAAGCAGGAAACATCCGAGACGGTGATTATCCTAAAAACCTCAGTTGACCGCTCCTTGGCCTTCGCAAAGACGCATGGAACCTGACGTTTGCGCCTCCGAGCACGCTCACCCGGAAGGTGAGGCCGCTACGCGCCCGCTTTCGGGTCTGTGCGCG
>JBBIKZ010000008.1:0-38717 GCA_037445185.1 Hydrogenophilales bacterium
GTAGGTCATCGCCAGACCCCCCTCCACACGCAACGCCCTGCACCACGCAGGGCGTTGCCATTTCCATACCCCCACTGACCCTACCCCCCAACACCCCACACCACCCCTCACCCAGCACGAGGCGACAACACTGACGCACATCAGGGCTGCAGGTCATGGGACAATGCCAGCGATGTCCGCAACCACCCCTGGCAGCCGTCACGGGGCTGTCCGATGCGTTGAGCCTGATGTCCGATGGGGGTATACTTGCAACAACTTGGAGCGGGATGGGCGCGAGCCTGTCCCGCTTGTCATGTCCAGACCAGGAGTTGCCTTGTCATCGCTTTCACCTGCCATCCTCGCGCTGGCTGACGGTTCCGTCTTCCGAGGCTACGCGATCGGCGCGTTGGGGTTGGGCGTGGGCGAGGTGGTGTTCAACACTGCCATGACGGGTTATCAGGAGATCCTGACCGATCCGTCCTACTGCAGGCAGATCGTCACCCTGACCTATCCTCATATCGGTAACGTGGGGACCAACCCCGAGGATGAAGAATCCGACCGCGTGCATGTGGCGGGTTTGGTCATACGTGACCTGCCGCTCAGGCCGAGCAATTTCCGCATGGCCCGCCCCTTGAGCGAATACCTACGAGCCCATGGGGTGACCGCAATCGCGGGTGTGGATACGCGGCGGCTGACGCGGCTGCTGCGCGAGAAGGGGGCGCAAAACGGTTGCATCATGGCAGGGCATATCGACGAGGCCGAGGCGATCGCTCAAGCGCGTGCGTGTCCGGACATGGCGGGCCAGGATCTCGCTCGGGTGGTGACCTGCACGGCGCCTCATGTCTGGCAGGAAGGCGAGTGGGCCTTGGGCAGAGGCTTTCAGGCTGGCCCCGCGCCGCGCTTTCATATCGTGGCCTACGACTTTGGCATCAAGCGCAACATACTCCGTATGCTGGTCAGCCGCGGCTGCAAGGTGACCGTGGTGCCGGCCCATACGAGCGCCCGCGAGGTCTTCGATCTGCGGCCGGATGGGGTGTTCCTGTCCAACGGGCCGGGCGACCCTGAGCCATGCGACTATGCCATCCGCGCCATCCGGGAGTTTCTGGCCGCGGGACTGCCGCTGTATGGCATCTGTTTGGGACATCAGCTCCTGGGACTTGCCTCCGGCGCGAAGACGGTGAAGATGAAATTCGGTCACCACGGCGCCAACCATCCGGTCCTGGACCTGGATACCAAGCGGGTGATGATTACCAGCCAAAATCACGGCTTTGCCGTGGATACGGCCACGCTGCCCGAGCGCCTCAGGGCCACGCACGTGTCGTTGTTCGACGGCTCGCTGCAGGGCATCGCCCGCACCGACGTGCCCGCCTTCAGCTTCCAAGGCCACCCCGAGGCGAGCCCCGGTCCACACGACATGAGCTATTTGTTCGACCGCTTCGTCCGGCTCATGCAGGCGCACAAGTCAGGACATGCCTAAGCGCACCGATATCCACTCCATCCTGATCATCGGTGCGGGCCCCATCGTCATCGGGCAGGCCTGCGAGTTCGACTATTCCGGGGCCCAGGCCTGCAAGGCCCTGCGCGAGGAGGGCTATCGTGTCATCCTGGTCAATTCCAACCCGGCCACCATCATGACCGACCCGGAGATGGCCGATGCCACCTATGTCGAGCCCATCAACTGGCAGACGGTGGAGGCCATCATCGACCGTGAGCGCCCTGACGCCCTGCTGCCGACCATGGGCGGACAGACCGCGCTCAATTGTGCCTTGGACCTCGCCAAGCACGGCGTGCTGGCGCGCTACGGGGTGGAGTTGATCGGTGCCACACGCGAGGCGATCGACAAGGCGGAAGACCGGGAGAAGTTCAAACAGGCCATGACCCGCATCGGCCTGGGGTCGGCGCGTTCGGGCATCGCACACAGCCTGGAGGAGGCCATGCAGGTGCAGGCCGGCATCGGTTTCCCGGTGATCATCCGGCCGTCCTTCACCCTGGGCGGCAGCGGGGGTGGCATCGCCTACAACATGGAGGAATTCGTCGCCATCTGCGAGCGCGGCCTGGAGGCGTCGCCGACCCGTGAACTGCTGATCGAGGAGTCCTTGATCGGCTGGAAGGAATTCGAGATGGAGGTGGTGCGGGACCGGGCCGACAACTGCATCATCGTCTGCTCGATCGAAAACCTGGACCCCATGGGGGTGCACACCGGCGACTCCATCACCGTGGCGCCGGCCCAGACGCTGACCGACCGCGAATACCAGCTCATGCGCGACGCCTCCATCGCAGTGCTGCGCGAGATCGGTGTCGACACGGGCGGCTCGAACGTCCAGTTCGCCATCAATCCGGCGGACGGTCGCATGATCGTGATCGAGATGAACCCGCGCGTGTCGCGCTCATCGGCCCTGGCCTCCAAGGCCACCGGCTTCCCCATCGCGAAGGTGGCGGCCAAGCTGGCGGTGGGCTACACCCTGGACGAGCTGAAGAACGAGATCACCGGCGGCTTGACGCCGGCCTCCTTCGAACCCGCCATCGATTATGTGGTCACCAAGGTGCCGCGTTTCGCCTTCGAGAAGTTTCCCAAGGCCAACGACCGGCTCACCACCCAGATGAAGTCGGTCGGCGAGGTGATGGCCATAGGACGCACCTTTCAGGAGTCGCTGCAAAAGGCCCTGCGCGGGCTGGAGACCGGGGCGGACGGCTTGGACGAGAAGTCGCGCGACGAGGACGAGATCGAGGCCGAGCTGGGCAATCCGGGCGCCGAGCGGCTGTGGTACGTGGCCGACGCCTTCCGCATGGGGATGAGCCTGGAGGCGGTGCATGCCTATTCCCGGATCGACCCCTGGTTTCTCGCCCAGATCCAGGACCTGGTGCGGCAGGAGGACGCGTTGCGGGGGCGCACGCTGGACAGCCTCGCGCGCGACGAACTCTATCGTCTCAAGCGCAACGGTTTCTCCGACCGGCGCCTGGCGCGGCTGTTGGGGAGCACGGAGGATGCCGTGCGCGCCCGGCGCTGGGATTGGGGCATCTACCCCGTGTACAAGCGGGTCGATACCTGCGCGGCCGAGTTCGCCACCGCCACCGCCTACCTGTATTCGACCTATGAGGAGGAGTGCGAGGCCCAGCCCACGGCGCGCAGGAAGATCATGGTGCTGGGGGGCGGGCCGAACCGCATCGGCCAGGGCATCGAGTTCGATTATTGCTGTGTGCATGCCGCCCAGGCCTGCCGCGAGGATGGTTTCGAGACCATCATGGTCAACTGCAACCCCGAGACGGTCTCCACCGACTATGACACCTCGGACCGGCTCTACTTCGAGCCCCTCACCTTGGAGGACGTGCTGGAGATCGTGCGCATCGAGCGGCCCTGGGGGGTGATCGTCCAATACGGCGGGCAGACGCCGTTGAAGCTGGCGCGTGATCTCGAAAAGAACGGCGTGCCCATCATCGGCACCAGCCCGGACGCCATCGACCGTGCCGAGGACCGGGAGCGTTTCCAGCAGCTCATCGACGCGCTCGGTCTCAGGCAGCCGCCCAACCGCTGCGCGCGCGACTCGGAGGAGGCCCTGGCCATGGCCGCCGAGATCGGCTATCCGCTGGTGGTGCGCCCCTCCTATGTGCTGGGCGGGCGCGCCATGGAGATCGTGCGTGAGGAGGCGGATCTCATGCGCTACATGCGCGAGGCGGTCAAGGTGTCGAACGACTCACCGGTGCTGCTCGACCGTTTCCTCAACGACGCCATCGAAGTCGACGTGGACGCCGTGTCGGACGGCACGCGCGTGGTCATCGGCGGGATCATGCAGCACATCGAACAGGCCGGCGTGCATTCGGGTGATTCGGCCTGTTCGCTGCCGCCCTACAGCCTGTCGCCCGCCTTACAGGACGAGCTGCGCCGACAGACCGCGGCCCTGGCCCGAGGTCTGGGGGTGGTGGGGCTGATGAATGTGCAGTTCGCTATCAAGGGCGAGGAGGTGTACGTGCTGGAGGTCAACCCGCGCGCCTCGCGCACCGTGCCCTATGTGTCCAAGGCCACCGGGCGGCCGCTGGCCAAGGTGGCCGTGCGCTGCATGACCGGCCGCACACTGGTGGAGCAGGGGGCCGAGCACGAGACCATTCCGCCCTACTTTGCGGTCAAGGAGGCCGTCTTCCCGTTCCGCAAGTTCCCCGGGGTCGACCCCCTGCTCGGGCCGGAGATGAAGTCCACCGGCGAGGTGATGGGGGTGGGCGAGACCTTCGGCGAGGCCTTCCTGAAGTCCCAGTATGCGGCCAGCGTCAAGCTGCCGCGCGCCGGCAATGCCTGTCTGTCGGTGCGCAACCCCGAGCACCCGCAGGTCGTGACGATCGCGCGCGAGCTGCATGAACTGGGTTTCAAGCTGCTGGCCACCAAGGGCACGGCGGCGGTCATCGCCGCGGCGGGGCTGCCCGTCACACCCGTGAACAAGGTGGCGGAGGGGCGTCCCCACATCGTCGATGCCATCAAGAACGGTGACATCCAGTTGATCGTCAACGTGGTGGAAGACAAGCGGGCGATCAAGGATTCCTATTCCATCCGCACCGCGGCGCTCGCCGCCAACATCCCCTATTTCACCACCCTGGCCGGTGCCATGGCCGCCTGCATGGGCATGAAGGGGCGTCGGGACATCACCGTCTACAGCCTGCAGTCGCTACATCAGCGGCTCGCCTGAGGCATACCAACCCAAATCTGGAGGATCATGAGCAAGGTTCCCTTGACCGTCATCGGGGCGCAGAAGCTGCGCGAGGAGCTCCACCGCCTGAAGACCGTGGATCGCCCCCAGGTCATCGCCGCCATCGCCGAGGCGCGCTCCCACGGCGACTTGTCCGAGAATGCCGAATACGATGCCGCCAAGGAGAGGCAAGGCTTCATCGAAGGGCGGATCAAGGACTTGGAGAGCAAGCTCGCCAACGCCCAGATCATCGACCCGAGGCATCTGGATGCCGACGGTCGGGTGGTGTTCGGGGCCACGGTGGTGCTGGTGGACGCCGAGTCCGGCGACGAGGTGCGTTATCAGATCGTCGGCGACGACGAGGCGGACATCAAGGAGGGCAAGATCTCGGTGAGTTCCCCCATCGCCCGGGCGCTCATCGGCAAGTATGCCGGCGACGTCGCCGACGTGCATGCGCCGGGTGGACTGCGCCATTTCGAGATCCTCGATGTGCAATACATCTGAGCGGAAATGGGCGGCCGCGGCGCGTATGACGCCGACAGTAACGCCGTGGTGCCCCGCCACGGCTCGGCCCGCATGAGCGGCGCATGAAACGGCTGCCCGACCTGCTCGCCGCCTGGGCGGTCGCGCTCTGGGTGGGGGGGCTCTTCGCCATCGGCTACCTGGCCGCACCGGTGTTGTTCTATCAGCTGGAGGACCGCGCCTTGGCCGGTATGCTGGCGGGCCGGATGTTCACGCTGATCGCTTACGTGGGCATGGCCTGCGGGGTCTACCTGCTGCTCCACCGTCTGTTCCGTCACGGCGGCGGCAGCCTGAAACAGGCCTTTTTCTGGATCGTTCTGGTCATGCTGCTGCTGACCCTGGGCCAGCGCTTCGGCATCCAGCCCGTCATGGAGGGGCTCAAGGCGCAGGCCCTGCCCCAGGACGTCATGCACAGCCTGTTTCGCGATCGCTTCCAGAGCTGGCATGGCCTATCCAGCGCGGTCTATCTCGTGCAGTCCTTGCTCGGCCTGGTCCTGATCGCCAAGGCCGGTTCAACCCAGATTCGTCGTTAGGGTACGCGATGATGGCGAGGCCTTTATGCCTGCCCGAGTGACCAGCGTAGGCACCGACCGGCCTAATGACGAATCTGGGTTCAGGGCAGTTGGATGACTGGCGGCTCGGCAGGCCGGTAGATCAGCAGCAGCTTGCCGATGTGCTGCACGCGGGCGGCCCCCAAGGCCTCACAGATCGCCAGCATGTACGACTCCCGCGCCGCACGGTCGTCATTGAGTACGCGGATCTTGATGAGCTCGTGGGCATCGAGACTGCGGGCGGCCTCCCGCAAGACCGCCTCGGTCAGCCCGTTTGCACCGATCATGACGACGGGTTTCAGATCATGCGCCAGCGCCTTCAGATACTTGCGCTGGGCGGGTGAGAGCTCAAGCATGGGGCGTCCCTGCAAAGTTTGGAATGATATATGAATCGCCAGGCCAAGACCCGCGCGTGGCACCACAGACACGTACACGATCCCTACGTGCGTCAGGCCAGGGAGCAGGGTTATCGCTCCAGGGCCGCCTTCAAGCTGATGGAGATCGACGACCGCGACCGCCTGCTCAGGCCGGGCATGACCGTGGTGGACTTGGGCTGCGCGCCCGGTGGCTGGTGCCAGGTGGTCGCACAGCGCCTCAAGGGCACAGGGCGCATCGTCGGGGTCGATCTGCTGCCCATGACCGGTCTGCCCGGGGTGGAATACATACAGGGTGACTTTTCCGAAGCGGCGACGCTCGATCGCATCCGAGACGCCCTGGGCGGCAGACCGGTCGACCTTGTCATCTGCGACATGGCCCCCAACATCAGTGGCGTCGACGTGGCGGATCAGGCCAAGGCCTACGCCCTGGCGGAGCTGGCCCTGGCGTTTGCCGCGCGCTGTTTGCAACCCAAGGGCGCCTTCCTGGTCAAAGTTTTCCAGGGCAGCGGGTTCGAGGCGTACGTGCGTGCCATGCGCAGCCTGTTCAAGTCCGTTCAGGCGCGCAAGCCGGGGGCGTCGCGAGACCGCAGCCGTGAGGTGTATCTGCTGGCGCGTGAACGACGCGAGGTTGATCCTGCGGTCGCTTTGCAATAAGTTAGGCCAAATCACCGGCGCGGGTCGGTAAAGGAGTGAAATTGAACAATCTATTCAAGAACGTCGCCATCTGGCTGGTCATCGCCCTCATCCTCATGACGGTGTTCAACCAGTTCGGTACCCGTCAGCCCACCCAGGCCCAGGTGGACTATTCCCAGTTCATCGAGGAGGTGCGTCAGGGCCAGGTGGCCAAGGTCACCATCGAGGGCCAAGTGCTCAAGGGCGTGCGCGCCGATGGCCGCCGTTTTACCACCTACGCCCCGTCCGATCCCTGGCTGGTCTCCGACCTGCTCAAGTACGGCGTCGTGGTCGAGGCCAAGCCGGAAGAGCAGCCGTCCATGCTGATGAGCATCTTCATCTCCTGGTTCCCGATGCTGCTCTTGATCGGCGTGTGGATCTTCTTCATGCGCCAGATGCAGGGCGGCGGCCGCGGCGGCGCCTTCTCCTTCGGCAAGAGCCGGGCGAGGATGCTCGACGAGTCGAGCAACACGGTCACCTTCGCCGATGTCGCCGGCTGCGACGAGGCCAAGGAGGAAGTGGCCGAGCTGGTCGAGTTCCTGCGCGACCCGTCCAAATTCCAGAAGCTCGGCGGGCGCATTCCACGCGGCGTGCTGATGGTGGGTTCGCCCGGCACCGGCAAGACCCTGCTTGCCAAGGCCATCGCCGGCGAGGCCAAGGTGCCCTTCTTCAGCATCTCCGGCTCCGACTTCGTCGAGATGTTCGTCGGCGTGGGCGCGGCGCGGGTGCGCGACATGTTCGAGCAGGCCAAGAAGCATGCGCCGTGTATCATCTTCATCGACGAGATCGACGCCGTCGGACGCCAGCGCGGCGCGGGATTGGGCGGTGGCAACGACGAGCGCGAGCAGACGCTGAACCAGTTGCTGGTCGAAATGGACGGCTTCGAGGCCAACCAGGGCATCATCGTCATCGCCGCCACCAACCGGCCTGACGTGCTCGACCCGGCGCTGCTGCGCCCCGGTCGCTTCGACCGTCAGGTCGTGGTGCCCCTGCCCGACATCCGTGGCCGCGAGCAGATCCTGCTCGTGCACATGCGCAAGGTGCCGGTCAGCCAGGACGTCAAGGCGGACATCATCGCCCGCGGCACACCCGGCTTTTCCGGGGCGGATCTCGCCAACCTGGTGAACGAGGCCGCCCTGTTCGCCGCCCGCGCCAACAAGCGAGTGGTGGACATGGAGGACTTCGAGCGCGCCAAGGACAAGATCATCATGGGTGCGGAGCGCCGGTCCATCGTCATGCCGGAGGAGGAGCGGCGCAATACCGCCTACCACGAGTCGGGACACGCCCTGGTGGCGAAGCTGCTGCCCAAGACGGACCCGGTGCACAAGGTGACCATCATCCCGCGCGGCCGTGCCCTGGGGGTGACCATGCAGTTGCCCGAGACCGACCGCTACAGCTTGGACAAGGAGCGCATCCTCTCCACCATCGCCGTGCTCTTCGGCGGGCGCATCGCCGAGGAGGTGTTCATGAACCAGATGACCACCGGGGCCTCGAACGACTTCCAGCGCGCCACCGATCTCGCCCGGCGCATGGTCACGCAGTGGGGCATGTCCGAGGAGATGGGCACCATGGTCTACGGCGAGGAGGAGGGTGAGATCTTCCTCGGCCGCTCCATCACCACCCACAGGAACGTCTCCGAGGAGACCATGTGCAAGGTGGACGCCGAGGTGCGGCGGATCATCGACGAGCAGTATGCGCGCGCGCGCAAGCTGATCGAGGACAACCGCGACAAGATCGAGGCGATGGCGCAGGCCCTACTCAAGTGGGAGACCATCGACGCCGAGCAGATCGACGACATCATGGCCGGCCGCGAGCCGCGTCCGCCCAAGCCGGTGGCACCGCCCCCGGCGACACGCGACAAGACCCCCAGCGCGCCGGCGGCGACCACCACGCCGGCGGAAGAGACCTGAGGCGCAGCGTTCGGGTTGAGGTGTTAGGTTGCAGCCGGGGCGCGGCCGCTTGCCGCGCTCTTGGTTTATGAGGGGGCGCATGTTTCGTTGCGGTCGTTACCGCTTTGCCCTGGACCGACCCCTGGTCATGGGTATCGTCAACGTCACGCCGGACTCCTTCTCCGACGGTGGCCGCTATCTCAGCACGCAGGCCGCCATCGAGCACGGCTTGGCGCTCAAGGCGGCGGGCGCCGACATCCTCGATATCGGCGGTGAGTCGACCCGCCCAGGCGCCGAGCCGGTCAGCGTGGATGAAGAGCTCGCGCGCGTGATCCCGGTGATCGAGGGTCTGCGCGATGCGGGCGTCGCCCTGTCCGTGGACACCATGAAGCCGGCGGTCATGCAGGCGGCGCTGGCGGCCGGGGCGGACATGATCAACGACGTCCAGGCCCTGCGCGCCCCGCAGGCGCTCGAGATCGTCGCGGCCAGCGGCGCGGGGGTATGCCTCATGCACATGCAGGGCGAGCCACGCACCATGCAGCGCGCGCCGCATTACCAGGACGTCGTCGCGGAGGTGACCGCCTTCCTCAAGATGCGGGTCGAGGCGGCCCTGGCGGCGGGCATCGCCCGCGAGCGCATCCTGATCGATCCCGGCTTTGGCTTTGGCAAGGACCTCGGGCACAATCTCGCCCTGTTCAAGCGATTGTCGCACTTGGCCGATATCGCCCCCGTGCTGGTCGGTGTGTCGCGCAAGTCCATGCTGGGGGCGCTCACCGACCGGCCGACGGACGAGCGCCTGATCCCCAGCGTGCTTGCCGCCATCCTGGCGGTCCGCAACGGCGCTGCGGTGGTCAGGGTGCACGATGTGCGGGAGACGGTCGACGCCTTGAAGATCTGGCGGATTCTGGGAGAGGGCAATTGAGCAGAAGGTTTTTCGGTACCGACGGTGTGCGCGGCCGGGTGGGTGAGGACCCCATCACGCCCGGCATGGTCATGCGCCTGGGTTATGCCGCCGGCCGGGTCCTGGCGGCGCAGGGGCACGATGCCCTGCATGGTGAGCGGCCGGCGGTGCTCATCGGCAAGGACACGCGGGTGTCCGGCTACATGCTGGAGGCGGCCCTGCAGGCGGGGTTCACCGCCGCCGGCGTCGACGTGCGCCTGACCGGACCCATGCCCACGCCCGGCGTGGCCTACCTGACGCGCGCCTTGCGCCTACAGGCCGGCGTGGTCATCTCCGCCTCGCACAACCCCTATGAGGACAACGGTATCAAGTTCTTCTCCGCCGCCGGCACCAAGCTGGCGGACGATATCGAGCTGGCGATCGAAGAGGCCATGGAAAGCCCGATCAAGACCGTCGGCCCAAAACATATTGGACGCTCCAAGCGGGTCGACGATGCGGCCGGCCGCTACATCGAGTTCTGCAAAAGCACCTTTCCCAACGACCTAGATCTGCGGGGGGTGCGCATCGTCGTGGATTGCGCCCACGGTGCGGCCTATCACATCGCCCCCCATGTCTTCCACGAACTGGGGGCAGACGTCATTACCATCGGCGCCGAACCCGACGGACTCAACATCAACAAGGAGTGTGGCGCCATCCACACCGTGGCCTTGGCCCGCGCGGTACGCAAGCATCGGGCAGACATGGGCGTGGCCTTGGATGGCGATGGCGATCGGCTGATGATGGCCGATGACACCGGCCAGATTGCCGATGGTGATCGTCTTCTCTACGCCATTGCCCGTCATCGCAAAGACAGTGGTGAACTCAAAGGCGGTGTGGTCGGCACCCTGATGACCAACTTGGGCACCGAGCTGGCGTTGCGCGAATTGGGGTGTGACTTCGTGCGTGCCAAGGTGGGCGACCGCTACGTCCTCGAGCAGCTGATCGAACGTGGCTGGACGCTAGGGGGAGAGACCTCCGGCCACATCCTGTGTCTGGACAAGCACACAACGGGCGACGGCATCATTTCGGCGCTGCAGGTCTTGGCGGCATTGCGCCGTTCGGGCAACACCCTGGCGCACTACGTGCGCGCCTGTCCGACCTATCCTCAGGTCTTGATCAATGTGCGGGTCGACAAGGGGTTCAAACTCGATGGCCAGGCGCCCATACGCGAGGCTGTCACCGAGGTGGAACATGCCCTGGGCACCGCAGGCCGGGTCGTGTTGCGTGCTTCGGGCACCGAGCCGCTCATCCGGGTGATGGTCGAAGGGCGCGATGAAGCGCAGGTGTGTCAGTATGCTGAGCGCATTGCCAAGGCCGTCGAATTGGCCGCACGGGGCTGATCGCTCGCGCCGCGCAAGACGAGAAAAAGGCCGCCTGTGGCGGCCCTGAGGCGGGTAGAGCCGGGGTTATTGCGCCGCGCAGTTTTTGTAAGCGGCCTTACCCTTGTGCACCAACTCCGTGCCCTTGCCGTCGACCAGGCTCAGTACCCACATGCCATCGTCATCGCGGTATAGGCCGCGTGCGCCTTTGCTCAGCTCGGCGGAGCCTTGGTGGGTGCGGATGCGGGCGGTGCCGACCTCAGCGTCAAAACGCACCTGGAAGGTCTTGTTTCCCTCGCAGGTATAGGTGACGAACTTGCCTGGCCTGAGTTCGGCAGCGGATTTGCCACCCGTGGCACAGCCGGCCAGGGTGACGAGGGCGGTGGCAGCGATGAGGCGGGATAGGGATTTCATGCTCGATGGCTCCTGTGGGTTAGGGTTAACAACGCGGCCATCTTAGGGATGAAATATGACACTCCTGTTAAAGCGGCACCGCACCGGCGAAGGGTGGCAGTCATTTTCATGTAATACTCGCGCACTAACATGGCCATGTCTTCAACCCAACCCAAAGAGGCCAACCATGCGTAGAAACGCTAACTTTTTGTTCAAGCTGACCGCTGTCGCCGGCTTGCTGGCCGGTGCCGCCCTCGCCCCTACCGCCCAGGCCGGTCTGGTCAAGGTGGATGGTTCCTCGACCGTCTATCCCATCACCGAGGCCGTGGCCGAGGAATTCCAGAAGTCGGTCAAGGGCAAGACCAAGGTCACCGTCGGCATCTCCGGTACCGGTGGCGGCTTCAAGAAGTTCTGCCGCGGTGAGATCGACATCTCCAATGCGTCACGCCCCATCCTGAAAAAAGAGATGGAAGGCTGCAAGAAGAACGGCATCTCCTACATCGAGCTGCCGGTCGCCTTCGACGCCCTGACCGTGATCGTCAACCCCAAAAACACTTGGGCCACTGAGTTGACCGTGGCGGAGCTCAAGAAGATGTACGAGCCGGCCGCCCAAGGTAAAGTCAACAACTGGAACCAGATTCGCGCGGGCTTCCCCAATGCCTCCCTGAAACTCGCCGGCGCTGGTGCCGACTCTGGGACCTTCGACTACTTTACCGAAGCCATCGTCGGTAAGGCCAAGTCCAGCCGGGGTGACTACATGGCCACCGAGGACGACAACGTCACCATCCAATTCGTCTCCCGTGACCCCAACGCCATTGGCTACCTCGGTCTGGCCTACTATGTCGAGAACGCCGACAAGGTCAAGGCCGTGGCCATCAAGGTGGACGCCGACTCGCCCGCCGTGCTGCCCTCCATCGAGACGGTGAACAAGGGTACCTACCAGCCCCTGTCCCGTCCCATCTTCATCTACGTCAACGCCAAATCCGCCGACAACCCCGAGGTGGCGGCCTTCATCGAGTATTACCTGAAGCATGGCGCCAAGCTGTCCAAAGAGGTGGGCTATGTGGACCTGCCCGCCAAGGCCTACACCATGGCTTTGGACAACTTCAAAAAACGCAAGCTCGGCACGGCCTTCGGCGGTGAGGCCGAGGTGGGGGTGAGCGTGGAAGAACTGCTCGCGCGCGAGGGCAAACACTGACCCACAGGGCAGTCAGGAGGGAGGGCCCGGCCCTCTCTCTTTTTTTTGTCTCGAGCGAGGCAGATGTGGATAATTTCGCCACCCAAACCGCAGGCGTCAGCATGAACACGCAAAGCCACCGGCTATCGGAAAAGAGGCTGCGTAAGGCCAAAGAGAAGGGCATCGAGATCGTGTTGTTCCTGGCGGCGCTGTCGGCCGTGGCGACCACGACGGCCATCGTCGCCATCCTGTTGTACGAAGCCGTGGGTTTTTTCGAACACGTCTCCCTGGTGGAATTCCTCACCAACACCCAGTGGACGCCCATGTTCGAAAACCCCCAGTACGGCATCCTGCCGCTGCTGGCCGGTACCCTGGTCACCACGGGGGTGGCCTTGTGCGTGGCTGTGCCCATCGGCGTGATCATTGCCATCTATCTGTCCGAATTCGCGCCGCACAGCGTGCGCGAGA
Source organism: Hydrogenophilales bacterium (assembly GCA_037445185.1). Lineage (GTDB taxonomy): Bacteria > Pseudomonadota > Gammaproteobacteria > Burkholderiales > Thiobacillaceae > JANWZL01. Next base: position 12,961 of record JBBIKZ010000008.1, read on the forward strand.
CCGTCAAACCCTTCCTGGAGCTGCTCGAGGGGGTGCCGACGGTGGTCTATGGCTATTTCGCCCTGCTGCTCGTCACGCCCTTGCTGCAGACCTTCATGCCCGACCTGCCGGGTTTCAACATGCTCGGGCCGGGCATCGTCATCGGCATCATGATCATCCCCTATGTCTCCTCCGTGTCGGAGGACGCCATGCGCGCCGTGCCCATGAGTCTGCGCGAGGGCGCTTATGCCGTGGGGGCGACCCGTTTCCAGACCGCCGTTGGCGTGGTGCTGCCGGCGGCCATCTCTGGCGTGCTGGCCGCCTTCATCCTGGGTATTTCCCGCGCGGTGGGCGAGACCATGGTGGTCGCCGTTGCCGCCGGCCAGCAGCCCAACTTCACCTGGGATCCGCGTGAGCCCGCTGCCACCATCACCGCATACATCGTCCAGGTCGCCATGGGCGATCTGCCACATGGCAGCATCGCCTACCAGAGCATCTTCGCTGCCGGCCTGGTGCTGGTATTGATGACCCTGGTGTTCAACATCCTCGGCCACCTGTTGCGCCGGCGCTTCCGCGAGGCCTACTGATGCACCCGACCGAACTGCACACCCTGCGCGAGCTCATCGCGCGACACAAACGCTACGACATCCTGTTCGGCATCATCGGCTTGCTCGCCACCCTGGTGGGGGTGGTGACCCTATTGGCACTGTTCATCGACCTGATCATCGACGGCTACGGGCGCCTGACCCCCGACTTTTTCATGAACTTTCCCTCGCGCCACGCCTCCGAGGCGGGCATCCTCTCCGCCTGGGTTGGCACCACCCTGGTCATGTTGGTGACCGTCTTCGCCGCCGTGCCTTTGGGTGTGGCGGCGGCGATCTATCTGGAGGAATACGCGCCGCGCAATTGGGTGACCGACCTGATCGAAGTCAACGTCACCAACCTCGCAGGGGTGCCATCCATCGTCTATGGCCTGCTCGCCCTGGGTCTGTTCGTCTATATTCTGGACTTCGGCCAAAGCATCCTCTCGGCCGGCCTGACGCTGGCGCTCTTGATCCTGCCAGTCATCATCATCGCCACCCGCGAGTCACTGCGCGCCATACCCATCGCCATACGCGAGGCGGCCTATGCCTTGGGGGCGACGCGCTGGCAGGTGGTGAGCGAACACCTCGTCCCCTATGCCATGGGGGGTATCCTGACCGGCGTCATCATCGGCCTGGCCCGCGCCATCGGTGAGACCGCGCCGGTCATCACCATTGGTGCGCTCACCTTCATCGCCTTCCTGCCTCCCGCTCCCTTTACCATCGATCCAGCCACAGACCAGATGGCCGGTCCGTTTGACTGGCTGTTCTCGCCCTTTAGCGTACTGCCCATCCAGATGTTCAACTGGGTCTCGCGCCCACAGCCCGCCTTTCTGGAAAACGCCGCCGCCACGGGCATCGTCATCATCATTGCCACCCTGGCGATGAACGCCCTCGCGATCTGGTTGCGCTACCGCATTCGCAAAAACATCAAGTGGTGAACCCCATGACCGCACACCTGTACCCCGAGCTTGGGTCGCTCAAGGCCGAGACGCGGGCATTCAACTTCTACTACGGTTCGAACCATGCCCTGAAGAACATCAATCTGCCCATCGCGGAACACAAGGTGACCGCACTTATCGGTCCCTCCGGCTGTGGCAAGTCCACCCTGTTGCGCAGCTTCAACCGCATGCACGACCTGTACCCGGGCAACCGCTACGAAGGCGAGATCATGCTCTATCCGGACAACGTGAACATGATCTCCCCGGGGGTCGACCCTATCGAGGTGCGCATGCGTGTGGCGATGGTGTTCCAAAAGCCCAACCCCTTCCCCAAATCGATCTATGACAATGTCGCCTACGGGCTCAGGGTGCGCGGCGAGAATCGCAAAGGCGTGCTCGACGAGCGGGTGGAAGCGGCGCTGCGCAGTGCCGCCCTGTGGGAGGAAGTCAAGGACCGGCTCGCGGACCTCGCCTTCAACCTCTCCGGCGGACAGCAGCAGCGCCTTTGCATCGCTCGCGCCCTGGCCGCCGATCCGGAAATCCTGCTCTTCGATGAACCCACCTCCGCCCTCGACCCCATCGCCACCGCCAGCATCGAAGAGCTGGTGGCGGAATTGAAAGAGAAGGTCACCATCCTCATCGTCACTCATAACATGCAGCAGGCGGCGCGAGTCTCCGACTACACCGCCTTCATGTATCTGGGTGAGTTGATCGAGTTTGGGCCCACGGACGAGTTGTTCGTCAAACCGAAGAACAAGCAGACAGAAGACTACATCACCGGCCGCTTCGGTTGATGGCACCTCCGGACCGGTCTGCACGAGGTGTCGGCGATGCCCTGACATCGGTTGTCATAAAAACGACATATAAATGTCATACAAAGCATGGCTGGTCTATGTATCATCCAAGCCTGATCTGTCCTTGGGGCATGTGCTGACCCTTGGCAGCGTGGCGGCCATATCTTCTGGCATGACCGTATGCCCAAGAAGGCATAGGCCAATGCAAGGAAACGCTCGAACAATTGGCGAGCGGGATAAACTCAAGGCGCAACGTGCGCAGCGACCCTAACCGGTAAAGCAGGTCGGCGAAAGTGCTAGCACCGCGCTACGCTGGGTGCGCCCGCGTAGTCACTCATTCAGCGTATGCCCCATGGCAAATCAGGGTTAGATTCGCCTGCGGTCTGACCTCGCAGGATCGTCGACGAGGAGCCGGGACCATGGCTAACGCTGTCAAGTCTGTCGCGAAATACGTGCGCAAGAACAAGGATGAGCAGGGCGCGCTCATCCTACGCGAGTTGTGCGAGGCCCTGGAAAACGGTCAGCCTTTCGTCCTCACGCGCCTGTATGATATGTCTCCCAAGGCCTATGAGCTAGCTATGGCCCTGTTGTCCGACTGGCGCGTCGATCGCCATCTCACACAGCGGCGCTTCTCCAAGTACTTCGACCAGGTCGAGGACTGATCCCGGCGGGGCAGTGCCTGGCCAGGCCCATAGCCGTCAGCGTTCAACTGTGGAGCAGTCGTCGGCCGGCCTGCAGACAGAAAACCGCCAGGCCAACCCCCGGTCTGCCTTGACGGCGCCGGTGGACGCCTGCATGCAGGAAGGATAGGGGTGCCGAGTGGGCGGCCGATTTGACCCACGCAGCTGCAGGGACTAATATTCATAATTTATTTGGTGAGTGGTGAGCCATGCGTCGCAAACTCGTCGCCGGCAACTGGAAGATGCACGGCAATCTGGTCGACAACGATGCCCTGCTGGCTGGCATCCTGGCCGGCATGGGTGAGGTCAAGGCCGATGTCGCCGTCTGCGTGCCGTTTCCCTATCTGCACCAGACCAAGACCAAGCTGGCCGGCTCGCGGGTGGCGTGGGGCGCGCAGAACTTGAGCCAGCACGCCAAGGGGGCCTATACCGGCGAGGTGTCCGCCCAGATGCTCAACGATTTCGAGTGTCGCTATGTCATCGTCGGTCACTCCGAGCGGCGTGCCCTGTACGGCGAGAGCGACGCGCTGGTGGCCGAGAAGTACGCCGCCGCCCAGACCGCGGGCTTGATCCCCATCCTCTGCGTCGGCGAGACCCTGGAGGAGCGCGAAGCCGGCGTCACGGAGGCAGTGGTCGGACGTCAACTGGATGCCGTGTTGAACAAGTCGGGGGTCATCTCGCTGGCCAATGCCGTCATCGCCTACGAGCCGGTGTGGGCCATAGGCACCGGCCGGACGGCCAGTCCCGAGCAGGCGCAGGCCGTGCATGCCTTCATACGCGGCAAGATTCGCGCCCTGGACGCGGAGGTGGCAGAGCATCTGATCATCCAATACGGTGGCAGCGTCAAGGCCAGCAATGCGGCGGAGCTGTTCGCACAGCCCGACATCGACGGCGGCCTGATCGGCGGTGCCTCACTGAATGCGGAGGAGTTCCTGGCCATCTGCCGGGCGGCTTGAGGAATGTTCGTATCGTGGAACTGATCGTCTGGATCCTGCATATCTTGGTGGCGCTCGGCGTCATCGCCCTGGTCCTGCTGCAGCATGGCAAGGGTGCCGACATGGGTGCGGCCTTCGGCAGCGGCGCCTCGGGCAGCCTCTTCGGCGCCTCGGGGTCGGCCAACTTCCTGTCCCGCACCACGGCCGTGCTCGCCACCATGTTCTTTCTGACCAGCCTGGGGCTCACTTACTTCTCCAGCGAGAAGGCGGAGGCCGTCAAGCCCGCGCCCGTGCCGACCCAGCCGGCGGCGCCGGCAGCCCCTGCGCCGCCGGCCCAGGGGGGGCAGGGCAAGCCGGTCGAGATCCCGAGGTGAGCAATGTCCCGCACGAGCGCGGATTTGTACATGCCGACGTGGTGGAATTGGTAGACACGCTGTCTTGAGGGGGCAGTGCGGAAACGCGTGCGAGTTCGAGTCTCGCCGTCGGCACCATCGAAATTTCTTATGGACCCCGTCGTCCATTTAATAACCCATTGATAACAATGGGTTTTTTGTTTTTTCTTGGCTTGACACCCGCAAGCGTCGCCGAATAGACTGCATGCTCGCGATTGCCACCTGCTGACCACTAGACCGCATGCTGGAAAACTATTTCCCGATTCTGTTGTTCATCCTGGTGGGTCTGGCCGTCGGCATTGGTCCCATGCTCTTTGGCTGGGCGCTCTCGCCCAACCGCCCGGATGCCGAAAAACTCTCCCCCTACGAATGCGGTTTCGAGGCCTTCGAGGATGCGCGCATGAAGTTCGATGTGCGCTACTACCTGGTGGCCATCTTGTTCATACTGTTCGACCTGGAGATCGCCTTCCTCTTCCCTTGGGCCGTGGTCTTGGAGGACATCGGCGCCTTCGGTTTCTGGGCGATGGTGGTCTTTCTGACCATCCTGGTGGTGGGCTTCGTCTATGAGTGGATGAAGGGCGCCTTGGAATGGGAATGACGACGTGAGGCAGAGGCGGCTATGAGCATAGAGGGCATCTTGGAGAAAGGCTTCGTCACCACCACTGCGGACTCGGTGATCAACTGGGCCAAGACCGGCTCGCTCTGGCCCATGACCTTCGGGCTCGCCTGCTGCGCGGTGGAGATGATGCACGCCGGTGCGTCGCGCTATGATATGGACCGCTTCGGCATCGTCTTCCGCCCCAGCCCGCGGCAGTCCGACCTGATGATCGTCGCCGGGACGCTCACCAACAAGATGGCGCCGGCCTTGCGTAAGGTCTACGACCAGATGGCCGAGCCGCGCTGGGTGCTGTCCATGGGTTCCTGCGCCAACGGCGGCGGTTATTACCATTACTCCTATTCCGTGGTGCGCGGCTGTGACCGCATCGTGCCGGTGGATGTCTATGTGCCGGGCTGCCCGCCCACGGCCGAGGCCCTGCTCTACGGCCTGATCCAGCTGCAGAAAAAGATCCGCCGTACCAACACCATCGCCCGCTGAGGACAGACGACGACATGCCGTTGACACCGCAAGCCTTGGCTGCGCGCCTGCAAGAGACATTAGGCGAAAAGATCGCCGCCAGCCGCGTGGCCCTGGGCGAGGTGACCATCGAGGTCGGTCCCCAAGACTGGCTCGACGTCGCCCGCCGTCTGCACGACGAGCCCACGCTCGCCTTCGACATGCTGATCGATCTGTGCGGTGTGGACTACTCCGCTTACAAGGACGGGGCATGGCAGGGCAGGCGCTTTGCGGTGGTGCTGCACCTGCTGTCGATTGCGCGCAACCATCGCCTGCGGGTGCGTGCGTTCTGCGCCGACGATGACCTGCCGATGCTGCCCTCGCTGGTCGACATCTGGCCGGCGGCCAATTGGTTCGAGCGGGAGGCGTTCGACCTCTACGGCATCGTCTTCGAAGGTCATCCCGATCTACGGCGGCTGCTCACCGATTACGGCTTCATCGGCCACCCCTTCCGCAAGGACTTCCCCCTCTCCGGTCAGGTCGAGATGCGCTACGACCCACAGTTGCGGCGGGTCATCTACCAGCCGGTCACGATCGATCCGCGCGAGGTGACCCCGCGCATCGTGCGCGAGGATAACTACGGGGCTGCCGGCCGTGGCTGAGATCCGCAATTACACGCTGAATTTTAGCTCCGGCCGGCCTGCGGCCTTAACGTTCGCGGCGCTCACGTTAGCCTGCGCTGAAATTCAGCTGCATCCTTCGGGTATGCACACCTTGCCTTCGGTCAAGAGCCTCTGAGCATGGCTGAGATCCGCAATTACACGCTGAATTTTAGCTCCGGCCGGCCTGCGGCCTTAACGTTCGCGGCGCTCACGTTAGCCTGCGCTGAAATTCAGCTGCATCCTTCGGGTATGCACACCTTGCCTTCGGTCAAGAGCCTCTGAGCATGGCTGAGATCCGCAATTACACGCTGAATTTTGGGCCGCAGCATCCGGCGGCGCACGGGGTGCTCAGGCTGGTGCTGGAGCTCGATGGCGAGGTGATCGAGCGCGCCGACCCGCACGTGGGGCTGTTGCACCGTGCCACCGAGAAGCTCGCCGAGCACAAGACCTTCCTGCAGTCGGTGCCCTACATGGACCGGCTCGATTACGTGTCCATGATGTGCAACGAGCACGCCTATGTCATGGCCATCGAAAAGCTGCTGGGCATCGAGCCGCCCATCCGCGCCCAGTACATCCGGGTCATGTTCGATGAACTGACCCGCATCCTCAACCACCTCATGTGGCTGGGTGCGCACGCGCTGGACATCGGCGCCATGACCGTCTTCCTCTACGCCTTCCGCGAGCGGGAGGACATCATGGACATGTACGAGGCCGTCTCGGGGGCGCGCATGCACGCCGCCTATTACCGGCCGGGCGGGGTCTATCGCGACCTGCCCAACCGCATGCCCCAGTACACCGCTAGCCCCTACAAGGACGAGGCCGAGCTCAGGCGGCTCAATGAAAACCGGCAGGGCAGCCTGCTCGATTTCATCGAGGACTTCACCGACCGCTTCCCGGCCTGTGTCGACGAGTACGAGACGCTGCTCACCGACAACCGCATCTGGAAGCAGCGCACCGTAGGCATCGGCGTGGTCTCGCCCGAGCGGGCGAAGGCGCTGGGCTTCACCGGCCCCATGCTGCGCGGCTCGGGGGTGGTGTGGGACCTGCGCAGGCACCAGCCCTATGAGGTCTACGACCGCCTGGATTTCGAGATCCCGGTGGGCAGGAGCGGCGACTGCTACGACCGCTATCTGGTGCGCATCGAGGAGATGCGGCAGGCCAACCGCATCGTCCGCCAGTGCGTGGACTGGCTGAAGAAGAACCCCGGCCCGGTCATGGTCGACAACCACAAGGTGGCACCGCCATCGCGCGAGGCCATGAAGCGCAACATGGAAGAGCTGATCCACCACTTCAAGCTCTTCACCGAGGGCATGCACGTGCCCGAGGGCGAGGCCTATGCCGCCGTCGAACACCCCAAGGGCGAGTTCGGCATCTACCTCGTCTCGGACGGCGCCAACAAGCCCTACCGGATGAAGATCCGCCCGGCCGGCTTCACCCACCTGGCCGCGCTGGACGAGCTCGCGCGCGGCCACATGATCGCCGACGTGGTGGCCATCATCGGCACCATCGACATCGTCTTCGGGGACATCGACCGCTGAGTGACCGAGTGTGAACATGCTGACCCCCGACGCCCTCGCCCAGATCGACCGCGAAATCGCCAAGTACCCGGCCGACCAGAAGCAGTCGGCCGTGATGAGCGCGCTGCGCATCGCCCAGGTGGAGAAGGGCTGGCTCGCCCCCGAGACCATCGAGTTCGTGGCCCAGTATCTGGGCATGCCGCCCATCGCCGTGTACGAGGTGGCGACCTTCTACAATATGTACGAGCTGAAGCCTTGCGGTCGCCACAAGATCACCCTGTGCACCAATCTGCCCTGCCAGCTGCAGGGGGCGGGTGAGATCGCCGAGCACCTCAAGCAGCGGCTGGGCATCGGCTTCGGCGAGACCACCGCCGACGGCCGCTACACCCTCGAGGAGGGCGAGTGCATGGGCGCCTGCGGTGACGGGCCGCTGTGCCTGCACAACAACCACAAGATGCATGTCAAGCTCACGCCCGAGCAGGTGGACAGCTTGCTGGACGAGATGAAATGAAGCTCGACGGCAAGCACACCAAGGTCTGCTCCTGGACCTTCGATCTGCCCAATCCGGCGTCGCTCGAGACCTATGTCGCCCATGGCGGCTACGAGGTCCTCAAGAAGATCCTCGCCGAGCGCACGCCGCCCGAGACCATCATCAACGAGATCAAGCTCTCCGCCTTGCGCGGGCGGGGCGGGGCGGGCTTTCCGACCGGGCTCAAATGGAGCTTCATGCCGCGCGCCTTCCCGGGCGACAAGTACATCGTCTGCAACTCGGACGAGGGCGAGCCCGGCACCTTCAAGGACCGTGACATCCTGCGCTACAACCCGCACCAGCTGATCGAGGGCATGCTCATCGCCGGCTACACGCTGGGTGCCACGGCGGGCTACAACTACATCCACGGCGAGATCTGGGACTGTTACGAGCTGTTCGAGCAGGCCTTGGGCGAGGCGCGCAGGGCGGGTTATCTGGGCAAGAACATCCTCGGCAGCGGCTGGGACTTCGACATCCACGCCCACCATGGCTACGGCGCCTACATCTGCGGCGAGGAGACCGCCCTGCTGGAGTCCCTCGAGGGCAAGAAGGGGCAGCCGCGCTTCAAGCCGCCCTTCCCGGCCAGCTATGGGCTCTACGGCAAGCCCACCACCATCAACAACACCGAGACCCTGGCCTCCATCCCCTGGATCCTGCGCTTCGGCGGCCAGGCCTTCCTCGAGCTGGGCAAGCCCAACAACGGCGGCACCAAGATCTTCTCGGTCTCCGGCCACGTCAACCGGCCGGGCAATTACGAGGTGCAGCTCGGCACCCCCTTTGCCGAACTGCTCGAGATGGCCGGCGGGGTACGCAACGGACACAGGCTCAAGGCCGTCATCCCCGGCGGCTCCTCCGCGCCGGTGCTGCCGGCCGAGGTGATGATGGACCTGACCATGGACTTCGATGCCCTCGCCAAGGCCGGGTCCATGCTGGGCTCCGGGGCGGTGATCGTCATGGACGAGACGGTGTGCATGGTGCGGGCGCTAGAGCGGCTCGCCTACTTCTACTACGAGGAGTCCTGCGGCCAGTGCACGCCCTGCCGCGAGGGCACGGGCTGGATGTATCGCGTCGTGCATCGCATCGAGCATGGCAAGGGCCGGCTCGAGGACCTCGATCTGCTCATGAACGTGGGCGATAACATCGCCGGGCGCACCATCTGCGCCCTGGGCGATGCGGCGGTCGGCCCGGTGCAGAGCTTCATCCGCCATTTCCGCACCGAATTCGAGTACCACATCGAGCACAAGCAATGCATGGTGGGTGCCTGACATGCCCGTAATCCACATCGACGGCAAACAGATCGAGGTCGCCCAGGGTGCGACGGTGATGGACGCGGCCCATGCCCTGGGCATCTTCATCCCGCATTTCTGCTACCATAAGAAGCTGTCCATCGCCGCCAACTGCCGCATGTGCCTGGTGGAGGTGGAAAAGGCGCCCAAGCCCTTGCCTGCCTGCGCCACGCCGGTCACCGACGGCATGGTGGTGCACACCCACTCCGACAAGGCGATCCGCGCCCAGAAGGGGGTGATGGAGCTCCTGCTCATCAACCACCCGCTCGACTGCCCGATCTGCGACCAGGGCGGCGAGTGCCAGCTGCAGGACCTCGCAGTGGGCTACGGGGGCAGCCGCTCGCGCTATGCCGAGCCCAAGCGGGTGGTGAAAGACAAGGCGCTGGGGCCGCTCATCGCCACCGACATGACGCGCTGCATCCATTGCAGCCGCTGCGTGCGCTTCGGCCAGGAGATCGCCGGGCTGATGGAGTTGGGCATGCCCGGCCGCGGCGAGCATACCGAGGTGATGCCCTTTCTGGAGCGCCAGGTCACCTCCGAGCTCTCGGGCAACGTCATCGACCTGTGCCCGGTCGGGGCGCTCACCTCCAAGCCCTTCCGCTACAGCGCACGCACCTGGGAGCTCACCCGCCGGGCGTCCATCAGTCCGCACGACAGCCTGGGCGCCAATGTGGAGGTGCACGTCAAGGACAAGCGGGTGTACCGGGTGCTGCCGCGCGAGAACGAGGCGGTCAACGAGTGCTGGCTGGCCGACCGCGACCGCTACAGCTACGAGGCCCTCGATGCCGCGTCCAGGCTGACCAGGCCCATGGTCCGGGACGGAGAAAACTGGGTCGAGGTGGACTGGCAGAAGGCGCTCAACCAGGTCGTGGGCGCGCTCAAGGTCCTGATCGACGCCCACGGGCCGGATGCGGTCGGCTTCCTGGCCTCGCCGCACCAGACCGTGGAGGAGCTCTATCTCACGCAAAAACTCGCGCGCGCGCTGGGCTCGCCACACCTCGACCACCGGCTGGAGCGGGCCGATCCCGCCGCTGCGACCGGCGTGCCCTGGCTTGGGCTGCCCATCGCCGAGGTGGAACGGCTCGATCGCGTGCTGCTCGTCGGCTCCACCGTGCGCAAGGAGCAGCCCTTGCTCGCCCAGCGTCTGCGCAAGGCGGTCAAGGCCGGTGCCGAGTTGAACGTGGTGCATGCGACCGACGACGATCTGCTCTGCCGGGTCGCCCACCGTCTGATCGTCAAGCCATCCGGCCTGGTGGCCGCCCTGGCCCAGGTGGCCAAGGCATTGCGCGAGGCGGGCCGGGATGTCGGTGCGCTCGCGCTCGACGGCGTCATCCCCACGGACACCGCCAGGGCGATCGCCCAGAGCCTGCTCGCCGGCGGCCGCACGGCCGTCCTGCTCGGGGCCTACGCACAACAGCATCCGGCGGCGACGGAGCTGCACGCCCTGGCCCAGGCCATCGCCCGGGCGAGCGGCGCCACGCTCGGCTTCCTGCCCGCCGCCGCGAACGCCGTCGGCGCCGACGTGGTCGGTTGCCGGCCCGGCACGGGCGGCCTGGATGCGCTCGCCATGCTGCGGCAGCCGCGCAAGGCCTATGTCCTGCTGGGCAGCGAACCGGAGCTGGACGCCGCCGACCCCGTGCAGGCGCGGGCCGCCTTGGAGGCGGCCGAGCTGGTGGTGGCCCTCACCCCGTTCAAGGACCGGGCGAGCGCCTATGCCCATGTCATGCTGCCCATCGCGCCGTTTACCGAGACGGCCGGCAGCTTTGTCAACATGGAGGGCCGGTTGCAGTCCTTCCAGGCCTGTGTCCCCCCGCTGGGCGAGACACGGCCGGCGTGGAAGGTGCTGCGGGTGCTGGGCAATCTGCTCGGGCTCGCCGGCTTCGAACACGACACGGCCGAGGCGGTCTTGGCCGAGGCCCTGCCGGAGGGCGAGGCCGGCATCCGCGCGCGCCTCGACAACGCCATCGGCGCCGTGGCGATCAGGTCCCTCACGGCCCTGCCGGGCCTGGAGCGCCTGGGCGAGACGCCGATCTACCAGCTCGACCCGCTCACCCGCCGTGCCCCGGCCCTGCAGGCCACCCATGACGGCGAGGCGGCGGCGGCCTGCTGGGCGCACGGGGCGCTCATCCAGCGCCTGGGCCTCACGGTGGACAAGCCGGTGAAGGTCCGCCAGGGCGAGGGCGAGACCATCCTCAAGCTGCAACGCGATGATCGGCTGCCCGAGGAGGTGGTGCGCGTGGCCGGCGCCCATCCCCTGACCTCCCGTCTGGGTCCGCGCTTCGGCACACTCAGTCTGGAGAAGATGTGATGGAGTTCTTCCAAGACCTTCTCGGACCCGCCTGGACGCCGGTCTGGACCCTGGTCAAGATCATCGCCATCGTCCTGCCGCTGCTCACCGCGGTGGCCTATCTCACCTATGCCGAGCGCAAGATCATCGGCTGGATGCAGGTGCGCATGGGCCCCAACCGGGTGGGTTTCTTCGGCCGCAAGCTCTGGGGGCTGGGACAGCCCATTGCCGACGCGGTCAAGCTCCTGACCAAAGAGATCGTGATCCCCTCCGGGGCGAGCAAGGGCCTGTTCCTGCTGGCCCCGGTGCTGGCCATCGCCCCGGCCATGGCCGCCTGGGCCGTCATCCCCTTCACCGATCGGCTGGTGCTGGCCAATATCGACGCCGGTCTGCTCTACATCATGGCCATCACCTCGATGGGGGTTTACGGCGTCATCGTCGCCGGCTGGGCGTCCAACTCCAAGTACGCCTTCCTGGGCAGCCTGCGCTCGGCGGCGCAGATCGTCTCCTACGAGATCGCCATGGGCTTCGCCCTGGTCGGCGTGTTGATGAGCGCGCAAAGCCTCAACTTGGTCGAGATCGTCCAGGCGCAGGCGGGCGGTTTCTGGCAGTGGTACTGGCTGCCGCTGTTCCCCCTCTTTCTGGTCTATCTCATCGCGGGCGTGGCGGAGACCAACCGGGCACCCTTCGACGTGGCCGAGGGCGAGAGCGAGATCGTCGCCGGCTTCCACGTCGACTATTCCGGCATGGCCTTCGCCGTGTTCTTCCTGGCCGAGTACGCCAACATGATCCTGGTGTCCACCCTCACCAGCATCATGTTCCTGGGCGGCTGGCTCTCCCCCCTGCCGGGGCTGCCGGACGGCTTTTTCTGGCTGGCGTTGAAGGTCAGCTTCATCCTCCTGCTCTTCCTCTGGTTCCGCGCCACCTTCCCGCGCTACCGCTATGACCAGATCATGCGCCTGGGCTGGAAGGTGTTCATCCCGGTGACCCTGGTGTGGATTATGGTCATCGGGCTGGCCATGCAGACCCCGCTCGGCTACCTGTTCCACTAGGAGGTCGGAATGCTCAGCCGCATCAAGCAGTTCTTCGACACCTTTCTGCTGACGGAATTGCTCCGGGGCATGTCGCTCACCGGGCGCTATCTGTTCGCGCGCAAGATCACCATCCAGTTTCCCGAAGAGCGCACGCCCATGAGCCCGCGCTTCCGCGGCCTGCATGCCCAGCGCCGCTATCCCAACGGCGAGGAGCGCTGCATCGCCTGCAAGCTGTGCGAGGCGGTCTGCCCCGCATTGGCCATCCACATCGAGTCCGAGCAGCGCGAGGACGGCACCCGGCGCACCACGCGCTACGACATCGATCTGACCAAGTGCATCTTCTGCGGCTTCTGCGAGGAGGCCTGCCCGGTGGACGCCATCGTCGAGACCCACATCATCGACTATCACGGCGAGAAGCGCGGCGATCTTTACTACACCAAGGAGATGCTGCTGGCCGTGGGCGACAAGTACGAGGCCGAGATCGCCCGCATGAAGGCCGAGGACGCCCGATACCGATAGCGCCCGACCGAACCCGATCAGATAACGAACGCCCCGCTCCACAATGGAATTTTCCGCCGTCGTCTTCTATTTCTTCGCCGCGATCCTGCTCCTCGCCGGCGTGCGGGTCATCACCGCCCGCAATCCGGTGCATGCGGCGCTCGCCCTGGTGCTCGCCTTTTTCACCGCCGCCGGCCTGTGGCTGCTGCTCGAGGCCGAATTCCTCGCCATCACACTGGTGCTGGTCTATGTGGGGGCGGTGATGGTGCTGTTCCTGTTCGTGGTCATGATGCTGGACATCAACCTCGAGCAGATCCGCCAGCACTTCTGGGATTACCTGCCGATCGCCGCCCTGGTGGCGGGGCTCATGGTGGTGCAGATGATCCTGGTGCTGGGCGGCGAGACCTTCGGCCTGACCGCGCCCGAACCCAAGCCCGCCGACTACAGCAACACCAAGGAGCTGGGGCGGCTGCTCTACACCGAATACGTCTATCCCTTCGAGCTCGCGGCGGTGATCCTGCTGGTGGCCATCGTCGCCGCCATCGCCCTCACCCTGCGCCGGCGGCAGGGGCTCAAGTGGGTGGATCCGGCCCAGCAGGTCAAGGTCAAGCGCGAGGGCAGGATACGCATGGTCAACCTGAAGCCCCAAAAGCCCGAATCCAGCGCTGGGGGGGACGCGGCATGAGAACCGTCATTGAACAGACTGCCATGGGGCTTCTGCATCCCGCTCCGGGGTCGCACCTGCCTGCGGCAGGCACTGCTCCGCCCTACGCGGGCGCGCCCCAAAAGCCCGAATCCAGCGCTGGGGGGGACGCGGCATGATCGGGCTCAACCACTACCTCGTGCTGGGCTCGGTGCTGTTCGCCATCAGCGTGCTGGGCATCTTCTTGAACCGCAAGAACATCATCGTCCTGCTGATGGCCATCGAGTTGATGCTGCTGGCGGTGAACATCAACTTCATCGCCTTCTCGCACTTCCTCAACGACACGGCAGGCCAGATCTTCGTCTTCTTCATCCTCACCGTGGCGGCGGCCGAGTCGGCCATCGGCCTGGCCATCCTGGTGGCGTTGTTCCGCGCGCGGCGCAGCATCAACGTCGAAGACCTCGACAGCCTCAAGGGATGACGGCCATGGACATGAAGACGCTCTACCTCGTCGTGCCCCTGGCGCCGCTTGCCGGGGCGGTCATCGCCGGCCTGTTCGGCAGGACGATCGGCCGGGTCGGCGCGCACACCGTCACCATCCTGGGGGTGCTCATCGCCTTCCTCGCCTCCCTCGTCATCTTCCAGGACGTGCTGGCCGGCAACACCTTCAACGGCCCGGTCTATACCTGGCTCGTCTCGGGCGACCTCAGGCTGGAGGTGGGCTTCCTCATCGACCCGCTGACCGCGCTGATGATGCTGGTGGTGACCTTCGTGTCGCTGTGCGTGCACGTCTACACCATCGGCTACATGGCCGACGACCCCGGCTACCAGCGCTTCTTCAGCTATATCGCGCTCTTTACCTTCGCCATGCTCATGCTGGTCATGAGCAACAACTTCCTGCAACTCTTCTTCGGCTGGGAGGCGGTGGGTCTGGTGTCCTACCTGCTCATCGGCTTCTGGTACACGCGCGAGTCGGCCATCTACGCCAACCTCAAGGCCTTTTTGGTCAACCGCGTGGGTGACCTGGGCTTTCTGCTCGGCATCGGTCTCATCTGGGTCCATTTCGGCACCCTGGACTATGCCGAGGTGTTCCAGCGCGCACCCCAGCTCGCCCAGGAGACGATCACCCTGATCGATGGCCACCCCTGGGCGCTGATGTCGGTGATCTGCATCCTGCTCTTCATCGGCGCCATGGGCAAGAGCGCCCAGTTCCCGCTGCACGTGTGGCTGCCCGACTCCATGGAGGGTCCCACACCGATCTCGGCGCTCATCCATGCCGCCACCATGGTCACCGCCGGCATCTTCATGGTGGCGCGCATGAGCCCCCTGTTCGAGCTGTCAGACACGGCGCTTGCCTTCGTCATGGTCATCGGCGCCATCACCGCGCTGTTCATGGGCCTGCTCGGCATGGTGCAGAACGACATCAAGCGGGTGGTGGCCTATTCCACGCTGTCGCAGCTCGGTTACATGACCGTGGCCCTGGGCGTGTCGGCCTATTCCGTGGCCATCTTCCACCTGATGACGCACGCCTTCTTCAAGGCCCTGCTGTTCCTGGCCGCCGGCTCGGTCATCATCGGCATGCACCACGACCAGGACATCCGCAACATGGGGGGGCTGCGCAAGTACATGCCCATCACCTGGGTGACCCTGCTCATCGGCTCGCTGGCGCTGATCGGCACGCCCGGCCTCTCTGGCTTCTTCTCCAAGGACGCCATCATCCTCGCCACCTACGCCTCCGACCTCTGGGGCGCGGGCTTCGCTGCCTTCGCCGTCACCGCCGGCGTCTTCGTCACCGCCTTCTATTCCTTCCGCATGTACTTCCTGGTCTTCCATGGTCCCGAGCGCTTCCGCACCGCCCATGCCGGCCATGACCAGGAAGGCGGCAAGGACGATGACCAGCACGGCCGCCACCACGGCGGCCACAGCACACCGCGTGAGTCGCCCTGGGTGGTGACGCTGCCGCTCATCCTGCTCGCCATCCCCTCGATCTATGCCGGCTGGGCCTACATCGAGCCCATGCTCTTCGGCGGCTTCTTCGGCAACGCCATCCACGTCGACCATGCCGCCCATCCGGCCATGCAACGGCTCGCCGCCGATTTCCACGGCGCCGGGGCCATGGTGTTGCACGGGCTCACGAGCCTGCCGTTCTGGCTGGCGGTGGCAGGCGTCGCCACTGCCTGGTATCTCTATCTGGTGCGCCGTGACCTGCCAGAGAAGATCCGGCGCCGAGCGGGCGTTCTCTACACCATCCTCGCGCGCAAGTACGGCTGCGACGACTTCAACGACTGGTTCTTCGCCGGCGGCGCGCGTTGGCTGGGTGGCCGGCTGTGGCGCTGGGGCGACGTCTTCGCCATCGACGGCGTGCTGGTGAACGGCTCCGCCCGCGTGGTGGCGAGGGTGGCGGCGGTGGTGCGTCACCTGCAATCCGGCTACATCTACCACTACGCCTTCGCCATGATCATCGGCGTAGCCCTGCTGGTGACCTGGTTCGTGGATTGAGGTCGGCGACGCGATAAGAACAAACCGCTCAGGATGACTTGATGCTCGAAGGAATCGGAATCTTAAGCCTCACCATCTGGGTGCCCATCGTGGCGGGCCTTGCGGTGCTCGCCCTCGGCAAGGATGACCTGCGCGCCGACGGCACGCGCACCCTGGCCCTGATCGGTGCGGTGCTGGGGTTCCTGGTGGCCGTTCCCTTGTGGACCGGTTTCGATGCCGCGAGCCACGAGATGCAGTTCGTGGAGCGGACGAGCTGGATCCCGGCCTTCAACATCCACTACCACCTCGGCGTGGACGGCATCTCCATGCCCTTCGTCCTGCTCAACAGCTTCACCACGGTGCTCGTGGTGCTGGCCGGCTGGGTGGTGATCCAGCACAAGGTGGCACAGTACATGGCCGCCTTCCTGATCCAGTCGGGACTGCTCAACGGCGTCTTCGCCGCCCTGGACGGCATCCTGTTCTACGTCTTCTTCGAGGCCATGCTGATCCCGCTCTACCTCATCATCGGCATGTGGGGCGGGCCGAATCGCGTCTATGCGGCGATCAAGTTCTTCCTCTACACCCTGCTGGGCTCCCTGCTCATGCTGGTCGCCGTGCTCTACCTCTACTTCCAGGCCGGCGGCAGCTTCGACATCCTCGGCTGGCACAAGCTGCCGCTCACCATGGCGGCCCAGCTGCTGCTCTTCGTCGCCTTCTTCTTCGCCTTCGCCGTCAAGGTGCCGATGTGGCCCGTGCACACCTGGTTGCCGGACGCCCACACCGAGGCGCCCACCGGCGGCTCGGTGGTGCTGGCGGCGATCACGCTGAAGGTCGGCGCCTACGGCTTCCTGCGCTTCGTGCTGCCCATCGTGCCGGACGCCGCGCACGAGCTCACCTGGCTCATGGTGGCGCTGTCCCTGGTGGCCATCGTCTACATCGGCTTGGTGGCCCTGGTGCAGGCGGACATGAAAAAGCTCATCGCCTACTCCTCCATCGCCCACATGGGCTTCGTCACGCTGGGCTTCTTCGTCTTCAACCCGCTCGGTATCGAGGGCGGGCTGGTGCAGATGATCTCGCACGGCTTCGTCTCGGGGGCGCTGTTCCTCTGCGTCGGGGTCATGTACGACCGCGTGCACTCGCGCCAGATCGCCGACTACGGCGGCGTGGCGAACTCCATGCCCCGCTTCGCCGCCTTCTTCATGCTCTTCGCCATGGCCAATGCGGGGCTGCCGGGCACCAGCGGCTTCGTCGGCGAGTTCATGGTCATCCTCGGCACCGTCCAGGCGAGCTTCTGGTGGGCGCTGGCTGCCGGGCTGACCCTGATCTTCGGCGCCGCCTACACCCTGTGGATGTACAAACGGGTCATCTTCGGGCCTGTGGCCAATGCCCAGGTGGCCGCCCTCAAGGACCTCGACGGGCGCGAGTTCCTGGTGCTGGCATTGCTGGCAGTGTGTGTCCTCGCCCTAGGGCTCTATCCGCTGCCGCTCACCGAGGTGATGCACGCCTCCGTCAACCACCTGCTCGACCACGTCGCAGTGAGCAAGCTGGTCTATTAAGCCCCCGAGACATGAGTCAAGCGATGAACGTCCCCATGCCCGATCTGCTACCCGCCATCCCGGAAATCCTGGTGCTGGTGATGGCCTGCGTGGTGCTCGTGGTCGAGGCTTACGACCCGCGCGCCCGCAATCCGTCCGCGTCGGGGGAGGGCGCCGAGCCCCGTGTCGCCGGCTATGTGCTGACCCTGCTCACCCTGCTGGCGGCGGCCGGGGTGACGGCCTTCACCGGCGGCGGCGAGACCGCCTACACCTTCAGCGGCATGTTCGTCGACGACGCCATGGCCGATCTGCTCAAGCTCACGACCTACATGGCCGGCATCGCCGCCGTGATCTATTCCCGCCAGTACCTGGCCGACCGCGCGCTCATGCGCGGCGAGTATTTCGCCCTGCTGCTCTTCGCCGTGCTCGGCATGATGGTGATGATCTCCGCCAGCCACCTCCTCACCCTCTATCTGGGGCTGGAACTGCTGTCGCTCTCCCTCTATGCCATGGTGGCGCTGCAGCGCGACTCCGTCCAGGCGGTGGAGGCGGCGATGAAATACTTCGTGCTGGGCGCGCTCGCCTCGGGGCTGTTGCTCTACGGCATGGCGATGCTCTACGGGCTGACCGGCACCCTGGAGCTCGCCAGGATGGCCGAGGTGCTCTCCGGCGGCGTGGAAAACAAGGTGGTCCTCGCCTTCGGTCTCGTCTTCCTGGTGGCCGGTCTCGGCTTCAAGCTGGGCGCGGCCCCCTTCCACATGTGGGTGCCCGACATCTACCACGGCGCCCCCTCGGCGGTGACCCTGTTCATCGGTTCGGCGCCCAAGCTGGCCGCCTTCGCCTTCGTCATGCGGCTCTTGGCCGACGGCCTGCAGCCGGCCCATGGCGAATGGCAGCAGATGTTGGCGGTGATGGCGGTATTGAGCCTCGCCATCGGCAACCTGGCCGCCATCATGCAGACCAATATCAAGCGCATGCTGGCCTACTCGACCATCTCGCACATGGGCTTCCTGCTGCTGGGAGTGTTGACCGGCACATTCTCCGGCTACACCTCGGCGCTGTACTACGTCATCGCCTACGTGATCATGAGCCTGGGCGCCTTCGGCCTGGTCGTCCACCTCTCGCGTGCCGGCTTCGAGGCGGAGAGCCTGGACGACTACAAGGGCCTCAATGACCGCGCGCCCTGGCTGGCGGCGCTGATGGGCATCCTCATGCTGTCCATGGCGGGGCTGCCCCCCTTCGTCGGCTTTCACGCCAAGCTCATCGTCCTGCAGGCCCTGGTCGGGGCGGGGTGGACCTGGCTGGCCGTGCTGGCGGTGCTGTTCTCCCTCATTGGTGCCTACTACTACCTGCGCGTGGTCAAGCTGATGTATTTCGACAGCCCGCATGGTCAGGATCAGGCCGCCGCGCCGGCCGGAGATGCCCGGCTGCTGCTGTCGGTGAACGGTGTCGGGGTGCTGTTGCTGGGTATCCTGCCGCAGCCGCTCATGGCACTGTGTGTCTACACCATGCAGCAGTCTCTGCGTTAGCTGACGAGCGCAGGGCGCAGACACCCATCGCCTCTGGGGCGGCCTTCGGGCCGAGGGGGTTGTTGTTGCGAATTACGGTTGTCGGCCTGAAGGTCGACCTACGCCCGGCCTACGGTCCGGTCTACAGGCCCAGGTCCTGCGCCAGCGACGGCGCCGGGTAGTGGAAGCGCACCGGTCCGTTTGGTTCCCCGTTGACGAACTGGTGCACGAAGGGATGGTCCGAATGCCGCATCTGCGCAACCGGGCCGTGTGCGACGACGACGCCGTCGTTGAGGAAATAGGCGTAATCCGCCACCTTGAGGGATTCGGCCACGTCATAGGTCACCACGATGCTGGTGACCCCCAGGGCGTCGTTCAAGCGCCGGATGATGTTGGCGATGACGTCGAGCGAGATCGGGTCCAGGCCGGCGAAGGGCTCGTCGTACATGATCAGCATGGGATCCAGGGCGATCGCACGCGCCAGCGCCACCCGGCGCGACATGCCGCCGGAGAGCTCGCCGGTGTTCATGCCGTGCGTGCCGCGCAGCCCCACCGCGTGTAGCTTCATCAACACCAGGTCGCGGATCATCTCCTCCGGCAGGTCGGTGTGCTCACGCATAGGGAAGGCGATGTTCTCGAACACGGTGAGGTCGCTGAACAGGCCGCTTTCCTGGAACATCCGGCCCATCTTGCGCCGCAGCCTGTATAGCCCGTCGTTGTCGAGTTCGTGCACGATCTGACCATCCACGACGACCGCGCCGCTGTCGGGCCTCTCCTCGCCGCCGATGAGCTTGAGCAGGGTGGACTTGCCGCAGCCGCTCGCGCCCAGCACGGCCACCACGCGGCCGCGCGGGATGGCCATGTTGACGTCTTTGAGGATTAAACGCTCGCCGTAGGCGAAGCGCAGCCCCTTGATCTCGACCAGGCTGTCTGTGTGCAAGATGGACGCTCCCCGAGCTTTGCGGTCGATCCGGCCTGACGGCCTCTCTTTGCAGGCAAATCTGGTGGGCCCCCTGGGAGTCGAACCCAGCACCAACGGATTATGAGTCCGCTGCTCTAACCAAGCATGAGCTAGAGGCCCGCTGGGGCGGGGGTGCCCGCCCCGGCAATGGATCAGTCCAGGAAGCTGCGCAGCCGCTCGGAACGGGAGGGGTGACGCAGCTTGCGCAGCGCCTTGGCCTCGATCTGGCGGATGCGCTCACGCGTCACGTCGAACTGCTTGCCGACCTCCTCCAGGGTGTGGTCGGTGTTCATCTCGATGCCGAAGCGCATGCGCAGCACCTTGGCCTCGCGCGGCGTCAGGGAGTCGAGGATCTCCTGGGTCACGTACTGCAGGCTGGAATACATGGCGGCCTCCGCCGGGGCGATGGTGGTCGAGTCCTCGATGAAGTCGCCCAGGTGGCTGTCCTCGTCGTCGCCGATGGGGGTCTCCATGGAGATCGGCTCCTTGGAGATCTTCATGATCTTGCGGATCTTCTCCTCGGGCATCTCCATCTTGAGCGCCAGGGTGGCGGGATCGGGCTCCACGCCGGTTTCCTGCAGGATCTGCCGGCTGATGCGGTTCATCTTGTTGATGGTCTCGATCATGTGCACCGGGATGCGGATGGTGCGCGCCTGGTCGGCGATCGAGCGCGTGATGGCTTGCCGGATCCACCAGGTGGCGTAGGTCGAGAACTTGTAGCCGCGGCGGTATTCGAACTTGTCCACCGCCTTCATCAGGCCGATGTTGCCCTCCTGTATCAGGTCGAGGAACTGCAGCCCGCGGTTGGTGTACTTCTTGGCGATGGAGATCACCAGGCGCAGGTTGGCCTCGATCATCTCGCGCTTGGCACGCCGTGCCTTGGCCTCGCCGGTGGACATCTGCTTGTTGATGTCCTTCAGTTCCTTCACCGGAAGCCCCACCCTTTCCTGCAGTTCGGCCAGCTTGCGCTGGTGATCGTTGATGTCGTACTGGTGCCGGGCGAGCAGCTCGGCGTAGGGTTTCTTCGTGGCGATCTCGCTGGCGATCCAGTCCGGATTGCCCTCGTTGCCGGGGAAGACCTTGATGAAGTGAGCGCGCGGCATGCCGCACTTGTTGACGGCGATGTCCATGATGGCGCGCTCGTGCGAGCGCACCTCCTCCACCAGGCTGCGCACGGTCTCGCACAGGTTTTCCACCTGGCGCGCGGTGAAGCGGATGCCCATCAGGTGGTTGGAGATGTCTTCCTGCAGCTTCTTGTACGGCTTGCTGTCGAGTCCCTGCCGGTTGCGGGCGACGCGCATCTTGTCGAAGCACTTGCGGATGGCGTCGAAACGCTCGAGGGAGTCGGCTTTGAGCTGGGCCAGGCTGGCCGCGATCATGCCGCCGCCCCCGCCTTCTTCACCCTCTTCCTCATCCTCCTCACCCGTGCCGAGCTCGGACTCGGCCAGTTCCATGCTGATGTCTTCGCCCTGACTGTCCATCAGGCCGTCGACCAGCTCGTCGATGCGCATCTCGTCGCGGCGCACCTTCTCCGCCATGTCCAGGATCTGGGCGATGGTCAGCGGGCAGGCGGAGATGGCCTGCACCATGTGCTTGAGGCCTTCCTCGATGCGCTTGGCGATCTCGATCTCGCCTTCGCGGGTGAGCAGCTCCACCGTGCCCATCTCGCGCATGTACATGCGCACCGGGTCGGTGGTGCGGCCGAATTCGGAGTCGACGCTGGACAGGGCGGCCTCGGCCTCCTCCACCACATCCTCGTCGGCCACGGGGGCAGCGCTCTCGGCCATGAGCAGGGTCTCGGCGTCCGGTGCCTCGTCGTAGACCTGGATGCCCATGTCGTTGATCATGCTGATGATGCCCTCGATCTGCTCGGCATCGAGCATGTCGTCGGGCAGGTGATCGTTGATCTCGGCGTAGGTGAGATAGCCCCGCTCCTTGCCCAGCAGGATCAGGGTCTTCAGGCGCGTGCGCCGGTCTTCCTGGTCGGCCTTGCCTTCTCCCTGCAGGGCGTTGACCAGGTTTTGCGCGGCTGATTGCTTCACCGTTGCCGACTTCGAGCCGGCCTTTCTGCCCGGCCGGCCGCGCGCCGGCGCCTCGGGCTGGGTGCCTGGCTGGGCCTTGGGCGATGCGGGCTGGGTCCCGACCGCGTCCTGGACCTTGGCGGGCTGCGTCTTGGCGGGCTGTTTGGTCGCGGCCGGTTTGACCGCAGCCTTGCTGGCGGCCTTGACCGCCGCCTTGGCCGGGGCGTCGACGGCGCTCCCAGCGCCGGTCTGAGCCCCGCCCGCGCGCCGTGCGGGAGCCTCGGACGCTTGGGGCGGCCCGGCGTGTTTCTTAGCGGCGGATGTGGCTGCCGGCTTGGTGGGGGGGGAGGGCTTGGTCTGGACCGACTTTTTCTGGGTAGACATCGCTCAAATGACTCGCAAGAGAGGTTCGAGAAAATATTCGATCATACATGAAAACGGCTGCCGATTTAATCATCAGGATTATTGACATCCGTGCCAGACAGCAGTTTCCCGTCTTGCGCGGCGGCGCGCAGCCGACGCTGCTCCTCGATGGTGAGTTCGGCGAGGGGTTTGCGGCTCAGGCGCTGCAATTCCCTGCGCCGCTGCTGTTGTTCGATCTTGCGCAGGGCCCAGTGCAGATCGGCCTCGGCGTCGTAGTCCGCCCCGCGGGCGATCAGGTGGGCACCGTATTGCTCCAGGGCGGCCTGTTGCGGTCGGCCGCGGAAGTGCTCGATCACGTCACGGGTGCGGTTCATATGCGGCGCGCGATGCAGGGCGTCGAGCACCTCGCGCAGCAACTGCGCCTCGGGTGCCGGATCGTCGTGCAGGCTGCCGAGCTGGCGCGCCAGGCCGGGGTCCTGAAGCACGGCCAACAGGGCCGTGCGCCAGGGTGAGGGGCGCACCTGCGGGACCCGCGCCGGGCGTGGCCGCGGACCGCGATTGTCCGGAAAGGCGCGGCGCTCGGGCGGCAGTCCGGTGAGTTCGGCCAGCCGCTGTCGCAGGGCGCCAGCGAGCAGAGGGGCCTGGCCGAGCTGGCGCAGATAGGGCTCCGCCAGCTTGACGAGCTTGACCCGGCCCTCCTGGGAAGCGAGTTCGGACCTCTGGGTCAGGCTGCCGATCAGGAAATCCGACAGGGGAATGGCCCGGGCGACGAGCTGGCGGAAGGCCGCCTCGCCCTGGCTGCGGATGTAGCTATCCGGGTCCTCGCCTTCGGGCAGGAAGAGAAATCCGGCCCGCTTGCCGTCCGGCAACTGGGGCAGGGCATTCTCGAGCGCACGCCAGGCCGCCTTGCGCCCGGCGGCATCGCCATCGAAGGCGAACACGACGCTGTCGGCGAGGCGAAAAAGCCGCCGCACCTGTTCCGTCGTGACGGCGGTGCCAAGGGTGGCGACGGCGTTGTCCACGCCGTGCTGGGACAGCATGACCACATCCATGTAGCCTTCCACCACCAGCACCTCGCCCGCCTGCTGGATGGCGCGTCGATGCTCGAACAGGCCGTAGAGCTCGCGGCCCTTGGAGAACAGGGGCGTCTGCGGCGAGTTCAAGTATTTGGGCTCGCCGCTGCCGATCACCCGGCCGCCGAAGGCGATCACCCGGCCCCGCTCGTTGCGGATCGGGAACATCACCCGCCCGCGGAAGCGGTCATAACGCCTGCCGCCCTCGCCACGGATGACCAGGCCGGCCTCCTCCAACAGCGCGTCGCCGTAGTCGGCGTATGCGTGCGCGAGCGGCTGCCAGTCGTCCGGCGCGTATCCGAGCCCGAAGCGCACCGCCGTCTGCCCCGTGAGGCCGCGTCCCTTGAGATAGTCGACGGCCCGTGGGCTGGTCTTCAGCGCCTCACGGTAATACTGCTCGGCCCGCGCCATGACCTCGTACAGGCGCTCGCGGTGATGTTCCGCCTCGACGTCGGCATCCGACGCGTCCGGCACCTGCATCCCGACCCGCGCGGCCAGTTCCTTCACCGCGTCGACGAAGCCCATGCCGGCGTGCTCCATGAGGAAGGTGATGGCCGTGCCGTGGGCGCCGCAGCCGAAGCAGTGGTAGAACTGCTTGGTCGGGCTCACCGTGAAGGAGGGGGTCTTCTCGCTGTGGAAAGGGCAACGCGCCTGGTAGTTGGCGCCGGCCTTCCTGAGGGGGACGTGGCGCTCGATCACATCGACGATGTCGGTGCGGTCGAGCAGTTGCTGGATGAAGTCTTCAGGAATCCTGGCCATATCCAGGATTCTAGTCCACGGTCAGGACAGTGCCGCCTTGACCTGGGCCGAGACGGCGGTCATGTCGGCCCGACCGGCGAGCCTGGGTTTGAGCCAGCTCATGACCTTGCCCATGTCGCGGGCGGAGACCGCACCGGTCTCGGTGACCGCCTGCGCCACCAGGGCGGCGATCTCCTCCGCGTTCAGGGGCTGGGGCAGATAGGCCGAGAGCACCTCGACCTCGAACCGTTCCCGTTCCGCCAGGTCCTGGCGGCCGGCGGCGGTATATTGGCTGATGGCGTCGCGGCGCTGTTTGATCAGCTTGTCGACCACGGCGATCACGCCGCCGTCGTCGAGCTCCGCCCGCTCATCGATCTCGCGCTGCCTGATCGCGGCGAGCAGCAACCGGATGGCGGACAGACGCTCGCTCTCGCGGCCGCGCAGCGCAGCCTTCATGTCCTCGCCGATGCGGGTCTTGAGCGACATGCGGCGGGAGCCGGCGTTGCGGCGATCAGTACAGCTTGGGCGGGAGTTGCTGGCTGCGCAGACGCTTGTGCTGACGCTTGACGGCGGCGGCGAGCTTGCGCTTGCGCGCCTGCGTGGGCTTTTCGTAGTACTCGCGGGCGCGCAGCTCGGTGAGCAGCCCCGTCTTCTCGATGGTGCGCTTGAAGCGGCGCAGGGCGACTTCGAAAGGCTCGTTTTCCTTGACGCGTACGCTGGGCATGCAAATCCTTCTACATGGATTGGATCGAATCTCCTGAGTTTATCTCAGTCCGTGGCTGTGTTTCAATATGCATTCGCCCTCCCTGTAGAGAGCAAATAATCGGCTCTTCACGGTTTTCCTACGTTACTTATCCCCCTGCGGCCTGACGCCTGTGAGGTATGGCTGGGCGGTATGGCGTAGAGGAACGACGGGGTGTCCTGGGTGTTGAGCTGGAGGATTTTGAGCTTGAGGGACTCGATATCTCGAAATCCCCTGGCACGACGACGCAACAGGCCGATGGCCACGTTGCCGGCTTCGAGGCGGGCGGTGGTGATCGGGTGATCGGCGTACGCACAGATGCCGGTGCGATGGGCCTGCAAGGTCTTCACGAAGGCCGTCAGACCGGTGATCTTCGCCGCCTTGGCCATGCCGCACCAGTCATCCAGGCGGGCCGCCATTTCGGCCGGCGAGGCGGGTTGATGCCACAGGCGTTGCAACTGCTCTTTCAGCGTATAGAGCGTGGACAGCGGCTGGTTTTGCGCCAGCAGGGCATCGAGTCGGCCTT
>JBBIKZ010000009.1:0-37544 GCA_037445185.1 Hydrogenophilales bacterium
TGGAGAAACTGCCATAGCCGCGCGAGTTGCGTTTGGCGGCCTGAAACAGGCCGTTGATGGCTTCGGGGAAGCCATTGGTCTGGCGCGTCTGGGTCCAGGCAACGATGCCGTCGAGATGAGAACGAGCTGAATCTGGCGAGTTGGCAGGAGCGCAAGCGCTTGGCTGCGGCCTTGAAACCGATCTACCAGGCCGCCACCGCCGAGACTGCCGCAACCGCACTGGAAGCCTTTGCCCAGGGCGAATGGGGAAGGAAATTCCCGACGGTGGCGACGATGTGGCAGCGCCAGTGGGAACAGGTGATTCCGTTCTTCAGCTACCCGCCCGACGTGCGCAAAATCATCTACACCACGAATGCCATCGAGAGCCTGCACATGCAACTGCGCAAGATCGTGAAGAACCGGGGACATTTCCCCAGCGATGAGGCAGCCAGCAAATTGCTGTACCTGGCCTTGCGCAATATCGAGAAAGATTGGAAGATGCCACCCATTACCTGGAAACAGGCGGCTAACCAGTTCGCCATCCTGTTCGGCGAACGATTTACGAATGCACTGAACTGAGATTTTTTAACCCGACCTCAGCACACAGAATTTCTGACGCTACCGGGATACGGTGCGGTGTGTCGGGTGGTGCAACCCGCCGGGATCGCCAGGCGCCGGCGAACCCGCTGCTCGCATGATGGCAACCGTTGTCCTGGATTTAGGCAGCCCCGTGAAACCCCTTCAGGGTGAAGGCGGGTTCCTGCTGCGGCGCCTCGGTTTTGTCGAATACGAACCGACCTGGCAGGCCATGCGCGACTTCACCACCGCGCGCGGTCCCGACACGCCGGACGAGCTCTGGCTGCTGGAGCATACGCCGGTGTTCACCCTGGGCCAGGCGGGCAGGCGCGAGCATCTGCTGGCGGATGTCGGTGTGCCGGTGATCGCCTGCGACCGCGGCGGCCAGGTGACGTATCACGGACCGGGGCAGGCGGTGGTATACGTGCTGGTGGACCTGAAGCGCCGCGGCTATGGGGTGAAGGAACTGGTGCGTCGCCTGGAACAGGCGGTGATCGATCTGCTGGTGGACGCTGGCGTGCAGGCGCAGCGGCTTGCCGGGGCGCCGGGGGTGTATGTGGCGTTGCCGGACGCAGACGCCGCGATGAACAGTAAACCCCCCGGCCCTTCGGGCCACCCCCCTTGTCAGGGGGGCAATGCTCCGGCCCCTGCGCGTGACCTGCTCCGTCGAGGGTGCGAGGGGCGGTTGGCCAAGGTTGCCGCCTTGGGCCTGCGCGTGCGCAACGGCTGCACCTATCACGGTCTGGCGCTCAACGTGGACCTCGACCTGACGCCGTTTGCGGCGATCAATCCCTGTGGCTATGCGGGCCTGGCGGTCACGCGGCTGCGGGATCTGGGGGTCGATCTGGATGTGGCGGCTGCGGGGGAGGCGCTGGCGCGGCGGTTGCAGGGTCTGTTGTAGTCGCGTGGGCCGGGTCAAACCCGCACCGTGCATGGGACCATGGCCCTGGCGGTGGTCAGTGCCGCAGGGTGGCCTTCTGGCCGACACGTGTACATCGTCACATCAACCCCGTCGGTCTCAAGGCCAACTTATGGCCGAGCTGCAATCCGAGGGACATCAGGGGATCAGAACTTGTAGCCGGTGTGCAGGGCCACCACGCCCAGGGTGAGGTTGAAGTAGTCCACCCGGGAGAACCCGGCCTGTTCCATCATCGCCTTGAGGGTCGCCTGGTCGGGGTGCATGCGGATGGACTCGGCCAGATAGCGATAGCTCGCGGCGTCCTTGGCCACGAGCTGCCCCATCCTGGGCAAGACCTGGAAGGAATAGAGGTCATAGAGCGGCGCCAGGGGTTTGGCCACGCGGGAGAATTCCAGCACCAGCAGCTTGCCGCCGGGTTTGAGCACCCTCAGCATCTCCTTGAGCGCCAGCTCCTTGTGCGTCATGTTGCGCAGCCCAAAGGCCACGGTGACGCGGTCGAAGTAGTCGGCCGGAAAAGGCAGCCGCTCGGCGTCGCACTGCACGCAGGGCAGCAGCCGCCCCTCGTCCAGCATGCGGTCGCGGCCGACGCTCAACATGGAGCCGTTGATGTCGGTCAGCCAGACCTCGCCCGTCTCGCCGACGCCGTCGGAGAGCAGCCGGGCGATGTCGCCGGTACCGCCGGCGATGTCGAGGCAGCGCATGCCCGGCCGCAAGGCCGCCTGGCCGGCCAGGAAATGCTTCCACAGCCGGTGCAGGCCCAGCGACATGAGGTCGTTCATAAGGTCGTAGCGTTGTGCTACGGAATGGAACACCTCGGCGACCCGATTGGCCTTCTCGTGTTCGGGGACGGTCTGGTAGCCGAAATCGGTGGTGGGCTCGGGCATGGCCGGCTTCACTTGGTCGGGACGTAGCCTTGGGGGGCGCCCACACCCTCGCCGAAGAAGTATTTCTCGGCCTGCTCCATGAGGTATTTGCGGTGCTGGGCGTCGGCGAGGTTGAGCCGGTTCTCGTTGATGATCATGGTCTGCAACCGAATCCAGCCCGCCCAGGCCTCTTTGGAGACGTTCTCGAAGATGCGCTTGCCCAGCTCGCCCGGATAGGGTGGGAAATCCATGCCTTCGGCCTCGCGGCCCAGTTTGATGCATTGCACCATGCGTGCCATGGTCGTTACTCCTGACAGACTGATGATGGGGCGATGTTAGCCCAAGGCCGCGGGGAACGTCATCCGCCTGCCGCGAGCTGCTTCTCGAGGCGTCGCGCGAACACCTTCATCTCCTTGGCGGCCTGCACGTCGCCTTTGCTCTCGGCCGCAGCGATGCCATGGCGGTAGGCCTCCAGCGCCTCGGTCAGCGCCCCCGTGTCGGTCAGGGCCCGGCCCAGCAGCTTCCAGGCGGCCGAGTAGCGCGGATCGTGGCTGACCGCCTGGCGCAGATGCACGACGGCCTCCTCGACTCGGCCCGCCTTGAGGTATTCGTTGCCCAGGGCATAGCGCAGGAGGGCGTCGTCCCGCCCCTGCGCCAGCAGCTTTTCGAAAGTGGCCAGCGCCGACACTCATTTCCTCCAGAACGCAGGGGTGAGGACCACCAGCAGGGTGAACAGTTCCAGCCGCCCCATGAGCATGGCGAGGGTACAGAGCCAGGTCTGGAAATCGTTCAGCACGGCATAGTTGGTGGCAGGGCCGACCTGGCCCAGACCGGGCCCGGTGTTGTTGAGGGTGGCCACGACGGCGGTGAAGGACGTGAACACATCCAGCCCCGAGGCGGCCAGGGCCAAGGTGAAGAGGACGATGCTGGCCACATAGACGAAGAAGAAGGCCAGCACGGCATAGATGATCTTGTTGGGCACGACGTGCTCGCCCAGCTTGGTGGGGGTTTGCGCGTTGGGATGCATGAGCTTGATCAGTTCCCGATAGAGCTGCTTGTAGAGGAGCTTGGCACGTATCATCTTGATGCCGCCGCCGGTGGAGCCGGAGCAGGCGGCGAAGCTGCCCAGGAAGAGCATCCACAGGGCGGCGAAATAAGGCCAGGCGTTGTAGTCGTCGTTGACATAGCCGAGCGAGGTGGCGAGCGAGATGGTGTTGAAGGCGGCGTAGCGCAGGGCACTGGGAAAGTCCAGATAGACGTCCTTGGCCCAGAGGTAGAGGGCGACGCCCAGGCAGCTCGCGAGCACCACGCTCAGGAAGACGCGGATCTCGGCGTCGGTCAGGTAGACGCGGAAGCTGCGGCTGCGCAGGAAGAGGAAATGGCTGGCGAAGTTCATCGCCGCGAGCAGCGCGAAGACCATGGTGATGACTTCCAGCGTGACCGAGTCGAAATACCCCAGGCTGGCGTCATAGGCGGAAAACCCGCCCAGGGCCATGGTGCTGAAGGCATGGATGAGCGCATCCAGCCAGGTCATGCCGCCCAGGTGGTAGGCCAGCATGCAGGCGGCGGTGAGTAGGATGTACACGAGCCACAACCCCTTCGCCGTCTCGGTCATGCGCGGCGTGAGCTTGGTATCTTTCATGGGCGTGGGCACCTCGGCCTTGAACATCTGCCGACCCCCCACGCCCAGCAGCGGCAGGATGGCCACCGCCAGCACGATGACGCCCATGCCGCCCAGCCAGTGTAGCTGCGTGCGCCACAGGTTGATGGACTTGGGCAGGTCGTCCAGCCCCGCCAGCACCGTCGCCCCGGTAGCCGTGAGTCCGGACATGGCCTCGAAGTAGGCATCGGTGAAACTCAGCCCCGGCAGGTAGAACATGAGCGGCAGTGAGGCGAACAGGGGCAGGATGGACCAGACCAGCACCACCAGCAGGAAGCCGTCGCGGCTGCGCATCTCGCGATAGTGGCGGCGGGAGACGAGCCACAGCACAAGACCGGTGACCAGGGTGACGGCCAGGGCCTCGTCATAGGCACGTTGCGCATCGTCGCCCTCGAGCCGGGAGACCGTCAGGGGCAGCAGCATGGACAGCCCGAAAACCGTGACGATCAGGCCCAGCACATGCAGGATGGGGGCCAGGCGGTGCATGTCAGGCGTCAGAGGTCTGGAAGAGCATGGTTGTGCGCCCCAGCTTCAAAAGAAGCCCAGGTTGACCTGGAACAGGCGCTCGACCTTGGGCACCTGCCGCTTGTTGGGCACGAAGATGATGAGGTGGTCCTCCGGCCGGATCAGCGTGTCGTGGTGGGCGATGATCACCGTCTCGCCGCGCAGGATGGCACCTATGCTCGCCCCCTCCGGCAGGGGGACCTGTTCGATGCGGCGCCCGACCAGTTTCGAGCTCTTCTCGTCGCCGTGCACCACTGCCTCCATGGCCTCGGCCGCCCCCCGGCGCAGGCTGTGCACCACCGTCACGTCACCGCGCCGGATGTGTGTGAGCAGCGGCCCGATGGTGGCCTGAGCCGGGGACAGGGCGATGTCGATCTCGCCGCCCTGCAACAGGTCGACGTAGGTGGGACGGTTGATCAGCGCGATGACCTTGCGCACCCCCATGCGCTTGGCCAGCAGGCAGGACATGATGTTGTCCTCGTCGTCGTTGGTGAGCGCACAGAAGACGTCCATCTCATCGACGTTCTCCTGCAGGAGCAGCTCCTCGTCGGTGGCGTCGCCCACCAGGACGAGCGTGTGTCGAAGCCGCTGGGCGAGCACTTCGGCGCGCTGCTTGTTGAGGTCCATCAGCTTGACCTCGTAGTCGTCCTCCAGGGCGGCGGCCAGCCGGCTGCCGATGTTGCCGCCGCCGGCGATCATCACCCGCCGCACCGACTGGTCGGCATGACGCATCTCCTTCATCACCGCCCGGATGTTCTCGGTGGCGGCGATGAAGAAGACCTCGTCGCCGTCCTCGATGACGGTCCTGCCCTCCGGCACGATGGCACGGTCGCGGCGATAGATGGCCGCCACCCGCGCATCGAGCTCCGGCAGGTGTCGGCGCAGGTCTTTGAGTTCCTGCCCGACCAGGGGACCGCCGCGCCGCGCCTTGACCACCACGAGACGGATGCGGCTCTCGGCGAAGTCGACCACCTGCAGCGCCTCCGGGTAGTCGATGAGGCGGCGCAGATAGTTCGTGATCTCCTGCTCGGGGCTGATGGTGTAGTCCACCGCCATGTTCTCGGGCGCGAAGAGCTGCGGATTTTTCATGTAGTCCATCGCCCGAATGCGCGCGATCTTGGTGGGGATGTTGAACAGGGCGGCGGCCAGCTTGCAGGCCACCATGTTGGTCTCGTCCGACTGTGTGACCGCCACCAGCATATCGGCGTCTTGCGCACCGGCGGCGCGCAGCACCGACGGGTGGGCGCCGTGGCCGACGATGGTGCGCAGGTCGTAGCGGTCCTGCAGCTCGGCGAGCTTGGCGGCGTCCACGTCCACCACCGTGATGTCGTTGGCCTCCGAGACCAGGCTGGCGGCGAGGTTGGAGCCCACCTGGCCGGCGCCGAGGATGATGATCTTCATCGTAGAACGCGAGCGACGCGCGGGCTCAGGACGACTCGTGCTTGTTCGGCAACTCGATGCCCAGGCTCTTCAACTTGCGGTAGAAGGCCGTGCGCTCCATGCCGGCGCGCGCGGCCGCCTTGCTCACCGCCCAGCCGCATTCGTCGAGCAGCGCGTTCAGATAGACCCGTTCGAAGGCGTCGCGCGCCTCCTTGAGCGGGATGTCCAGCCTGATCCCCATGGCCACGGGCGGATTGCGCTGGGGCAGACCCGGCATGGCGTGCACGTCCTTGGCCTCGATGCGCGCCCCGTGTGCGGCCAGCGCCAGGCTGGTCAGCACGTTGCGCAGTTCGTCCAGATTGCCCGGCCAGTCATAGGCGGCCAGGGCCTGCAGCGCCTCGTCGCTGAGCATGGCGGGGGGCTCGCCATATTTGGCCGCCTCCTCAGCGAGGATTTGCCGGGCCAGCGGCGCGATGTCCTCCGGATGCTCGCGCAGGGGCGGCACACGCACCGCGATGCGGGCAAGAAGGTTGTAGAGGTCGCGCGAATAACTGCCCTGGGCCGCCTTTTCCGCCAGATTGATGGAGCTGGCGCAGACCACTCGCACGGTGTAGTCGCGCGCCTTCGCCAACACCATCTCGAGCCCCCGCTGCTGAAAGGGGGTCAACTCGCCGACCTCGGGCACGAAGAGCAGCCCCCCCTTCGCCTCGGCGAGCAGCTGCTGCGGGGTGTCCGCCAGTCGGGATAGCTCCTTCACCTCCACCAGGGGCGTCCTGGGCAGGTGCAGGAACCGCGCGCAGGCCTCGGCGCCGGCACCGCGTTCGCACGACAGCAGGATGGGTGCCCCGCTGCCGGCGGCATGCTTGAGCTTCTGGATGAGCAGGCGGACCGCCTCACTGTTGCCCAGCTCGGGGATTGCATCCGGCATGGCGGGGGGTCTCGGCGTCTGGCGCAGGGCCCGTTCCACCGTCTCCAGCAGGCGTTTGTAGGGCACCGGCTTTTCCAGGAAGTCGAAGGCGCCCAGGCGGGTCGCCTCGACCGCGGTGTGGATGGTGCCGTGGCCGGACATCATGACCACCGGCATGTTGGCCTGGCCGGTGCTCACCCATTCCTTGAGCAGGCTGATACCGTCCAGGTCCGGCATCCAGATGTCCAGCAGCACCAGATCGGGCGCCTTGTCCTGCATGGCCCGGCGGGCGGCCTCGCCGTTTTCCGCCAGACGCACCTCGTAGCCCTCCTCCTCCAGGATCTCCTGGACCAGGGTACGGATGCCCGGTTCGTCGTCCACCACCAGTATTTCACTCATGCTTATGCTCCAGGAGGGGCAGCGTCACGCAGACCTGTGCCCCGCCCCCCTCCACGTTACGCACCTCGATCACACCGTGATGTTCTTCCACGATCTTGCGCACCACGGCCAGGCCCAGACCGGTCCCCTTGGCCTTGGTGGTCGCGTAGGGCTCGAACAGGCGGCTGAAGAGCTGTTCGGGAAAGCCCGGGCCGTTGTCGGCGACGCACATCTCCACCCCCTCCTCCACCCGTCGGGTGGTCACCTCGACACGGGGCTCGGCCACGTCGACCAGGGCCTCGTCAGCGTTCTTGAGCAGATTGTGCAGCAACTGGCGCAACAGGGCGGGGTCTCCCGCCACCGGCGGCAGCCCTGGCGACAGCTCGAGGCTCAAAGGTCGATGCCCCTCGTAGAGCACGGCCACTTCCTTGATCAAGGCGTTCAGATCCAGGCGTTCGATGCGCGGAGCCGGTAGTTTCGCATATTGGGAGAAGGCGTCCACCAGTCCCTTCAGCGCCGCAACCTGGTTGATGATGGTCTCGGTCGAGCGTTTGAGGGTCTGGCGCGAGGCCTCGTCCAGACGGTCGGCCAGCTTCACCTGCAGCCGCTCGGCGGAGAGCTGGATGGGGGTGAGCGGGTTCTTTATCTCGTGCGCGAGACGCCGTGCCACTTCGCCCCAGGCGGCGTCGCGCTGGGCCTGCACCAGCTGGGTAACGTCGTCGATGACCAGGGCATAGTCCGGCGTCTCGTGCGGGGTGAGGGGCGCGCCGCGCATGACCAGGATGCGCTGCGCCTCACCGCGCTGATACTCCCATTGCCCCTGCCAGCTCGTCTTGGGCATGCGCTGGAAGTGCTCCCGGATGGCGAGCGCCAGATGCTGCAGGGGATCGTCCTCGCCCCCCCACTGCTCGAGTGGGCGGCCTTCCAGCTCGCTGCGTTCCCGGCCGAGTATCGCCGCCGCCGCGGGATTGACGATGCGCACCATCAGGTTGTGGTCCAGGGTGACCACCCCGGCGGTCAGACGCGAGAGCACCCCCTCCAGATAGGCCTTGGCCTCGAGCAGGCGATCCTGATGCGCCTGCGCCGCATTGCGCGCATCGGCGAGCTGCTGCGTCATGCGGTTGAAGGACTGCGTGAGCATGCCCAGCTCGTCCCGGCTGGTGACCGCGTGCACCGGGCTGTAGTCGCCGCGGGCGACCGCGCGCGTGCCGCGGGCGAGCACGCGAAGCGGGGCGGCCAGCCGCGCGGAGAGCATGAAGGCGAGCGAGATGGCGGTGAACAGGGCGATGGCCAGGGTCAGGGTGAGGGACAGGCCGTAGAGCCGCTTCAGTCCCACCCGCGAGACCGCCAGCTCCTGGTACTGACTGCGCGCCGCCTCCACCTGCAGGGCGGCCTGGGCGAGATTGCCGGGCACCGGCTGGATCACCTGCAGGATACGCAGCGGGTCGGCGAGCGAGATCACGTTGACGGGGGCGGCCACCTTCACCACCAGGTTCGAGCCGCCCGGGATCGCCTCCACCCGCGACCACGGCTGCTGCAGACGGACCTGCCAGAGCGCCCCCTGGTCCAGCACCGGCGGCGCGAAGCCGCCCTTGTCCGCCGAGGCGAAGCCCAGCAGGCGGCCGTCGGCGCCGAACAGCGCCGCCTCCTGCACGCCCGCCGCCTCGCGCAGCTCGTTGAGGCGATTCAACTGCACGGCCACGGATTGGTCGGACAACTGCTGCGCCAGGGTCTCCGCCTTCTTGATGAGATCGCGCTCCAGATACTCCAGGGCCGACTGGCCCAGCGACAGCCCCCCCTCCAGGGCCCGTTCCATGCGCACGTCGAACCAGGACTCGATGGACTTGATGAGGAACTGGACCGAGACCGCGTACACCACCAGACCGGGCCCCAGGGCCATCAGCACGAACAGCCGGGTCAGGCGCGCGGTCAGCTTGGCGCCGAACATCCCGGCGCGGATGCGCCGGCGCAGCAGCACGATCTGATAGCCGATCAGCAACACCAAGGCGACCACGGCACCCACGTTCAGAAACAACAGCAGCGGGAAGTCCTCGGCGAACAAGGCGGTGTCGGCCGCGGCCAGCGACAGCAACGCGATGAGCGCCGCGCCCGCGATGAAGCCGCCGAACAGCAGGTAGATCATGCCCGCCGCGCCCTCATGGCCGGAAGTTCCACTCCCGCCAGCCGCTGTCGAGCTGCCAGCGCTGCGAGCCCACGGCGTTGACCTGCAGGGGCTTGGGCAGCTGGGAGGTGTCCAGGTACATGCGCACCGACAGCACGTAGGTGTGTTTGCGGTTGATCTGGGACTGGTGCAGCACCGCCCAGTTGCCAAAGTCGCCGATGTAGTCGAGCAGTTCGCCCAGGCTGGCATGCGTGGTGGTGTGCCCGCTCACCGTTGCGTAATACTGGCGCAGCAGGGCGTTGTAAGACACGCGCATCACCCTGGTGAGGTCGGCGATGTCCTCGGCGAGCCAGTAGGTTCGCGGACGACGTGCCTGGAAGGCCTGCACGAAGGTCAGCTGCACGCCACGGCGCAGGGCGTCCTCCAGCGTCGAGGAGAGCTGGATGTCATAGCCGCCGGAGAGCTGCCAGATCTCGCCGTGCAGATCGAGTTCGGCCTTCACCAGGACGATGCCCTCCGCCGCCGCCCGCCCGGGCAGACAGGCCGCCGCGGCGCACAGCGCGGCGGTGCCGAGGAACCTACGTCTTGACCAGGCGGGCATAGAAGAATCCGTCGTGATGGCTGTCCGGCAGCAGTTGTCCATGCCTGCCGCCGGGCAGGTCCAGCGGTTCTTCCACAGCCTCGGGGTGGTGTTCCAGGAAGGCGTGCACGACCTCCCGATTTTCCGCCCCGAATAGGCTGCAGGTGGCGTAGAGCAATTTACCACCGGGTCGCAGCAAGGGCCAAAGCGACTCCAACAGACGTCTTTGCTGCCGTGCCAGCCCTGTTGCATCGTCGGCACGCTTGAGCCAGCGGCCGTCGGGGTGACGGCGCACCACGCCGGACGCCGTGCAGGGGGCATCGAGCAGGATGCGGTCGAAGGCGCGGCCGTCCCACCAGTCCGACGGGGACGCGGCGTCGGCGGCCAGCACGCGCGCCGTGAGGCCAAGTCGCGCAAGGTTCTGCTGCACGCGCATCAGCCGCTCGGGCGCCAGATCCACGGCGGTCAGCGCGAGATCGTGCCGCTCCAGCAGGTGCGCGGTCTTGCCGCCGGGGGCGGCGCAGGCGTCCAGCACGCGCATGCCGTCGCGGCAGTCTAGCAGCGGCGCGGCATACTGGGCGCCGAGATCCTGCACCGACACCCACCCCTCGGCAAAGCCCGGCAGCTCCGATACAGGGACGGGGCGCGTCAGGGTGAGCGCACAC
Organism: Hydrogenophilales bacterium; assembly: GCA_037445185.1. Taxonomy (GTDB): domain Bacteria; phylum Pseudomonadota; class Gammaproteobacteria; order Burkholderiales; family Thiobacillaceae; genus JANWZL01. Next base: position 10,534 of record JBBIKZ010000009.1, read on the forward strand.
TCACCCGTCTGTTCATCTGCCAGGCCAAGCTGCAGGAGGCGCTGACGGTAATCCTGCACGCCGACGCGCCGGCGGTTGATCCGCAGGGTCATGGGCGGGTGCCGATTGACGGCCTCCAGGATGGCCTGCCAAGCGTCCGGATACTCCTGCTCGAGGCGCGCGATCCACCACAGCGGATGATTCCAGCGTGCCACCGGATCGGCCTGGGCGGCCTCGAGCAGGGCATCGCGCCGGCGCTGGAAGTTGCGCAACACGGCATTGACGAGCCCCCGTGCGCGGGCAGGGGCGGCGGCCACCGCCTCGTTCACCGCCGCATAGGCAGGCGTGCGCCCTTCCAGCAGCTCGAAGAGGGCCACCCGCAGCAGATGACGGAGACCGGCGTCGGTGAGGGGGCGATCCAGCAGCTGCGCGAGCAGATAGTCCAGCAGACCGAGCCGGCGCAGGACCCCATAGCTCAAGTCCATGACGGCGGGTCGCAACCGCGCATCGAGCGCCAGCACCGCCAGCGCCCGGTCGAGGCTCACCCCACGCTCGAGGACGGCCGCCAACGCCGCCGCGGCCAGACGGCGGGCGGAGGGGGCGGTGGCCTTGGTGCGGCTGGCGGCGGTCAGCTCAAACCCCGCGGCGGGCAAATGCCAGCAAGCGTCGCACCCGTTCCTCGGTGGCCGGATGGGTGCGGAAGAGTCCGGCCAGGTCGCTGCCGGAGAGCGGGTTGACGATCATCATCTGGGCGGTCTCCGGATGCCTCTCGGCGGCAGGCAGCGGTGTGCCGCGCGCATAGGCCTCGATCTTGGCGAGCGCGCTGGCCAGTGCCTCGGGGTCACCGGTGATCTCCGCACCGCCCCGGTCGGCGCCGAACTCGCGCGCACGGGAGATGGCCATCTGGATCAACATGGCGGCCAACGGCGCCAGCAGGACGAGGATGAAGTGGACCGCCGGGTGCACGCCGCGCTCGCTGTTGCCGCTGCCGAACAGCATGCCGAACTGGGCGAGCGCCGAGATCGCGCCGGCCACGGTGGCGGTGAGGGTGGAGATGAGGGTGTCGCGGTGCTTCACGTGGGCCAGCTCGTGCGCCATGACGCCGCGCAGCTCGCGGGCGGTGAGCAGGCGCAGGATGCCCGTGGTGGCCGCCACCGCGGCATGCTCGGGGTTGCGCCCGGTGGCGAAGGCGTTGGGCTGGTCCGCGTCGATCACGTACACGCGCGGCATGGGCAGCCCGGCCCGCCCGGCCAATTCACGCACCATGGCGTAGAACTCGCCGCCGCTCGCCGCATCCACCTCACGGGCGTTGTACAAGCGCAGGACCATGCGGTCCGAGTGCCAATAGGCATAGAGATTCATGGCCCCGCCCAGGGCCAAGGAGACGACCATGCCCACGGTCCCGCCGATGGCCAGGCCCACCGCCCCGAACAGGGCGACGATGGCCGCCATGAGTACAGTGGTCTTGAGCCAGTTGCCGAGCATCATCCCCTCGTATCCATGTTTGCATCGTGGCCATAGATGACGGCCGACCGGCGAAATTCAATCCGGCGGTCCACGGGGGCATCGGTTCCGGACGGAGCGGTAGTCCGGCCTGTAGGTCGGGCTGTAGATACTGTTATGCCTGTCAAGCCGAAGCGAGACCTGAATGAAGTTTTTCATCGAACGGTCTGCCTGACTTCAAGACGCCGAAGGCGACACGGATGAGCTTACGCATCATGGCGGCGATGATGAGCGTGGGTGGCTTGCCGGCGGCCTGCAGGCGGGCGCGGAAGCGGCGGCCCCCGGTCGGGCACGGCATGCCGCCGCTCGAACCTGGGGGCTGCCCCAGGTATGCGCCAGCCGATCGCGGCGCGGCGCGGGTGTCCTGTCCGGCTACGCCGTCCAAGTCCCCCGCCCCGCACAATTGCCTCGGTCGTCTGGTCAGCATGCGGTTCACAATACGAGGTCGGGCTTCAGGCCGACAACGGCATGGGCTTGCCGGAGGGCAGGCCGTTGCACCCCTCGCGCCGGGCCAGTGCGCGTGCCTCGGCCAACAGCCGCCGGTAGAAGGGTTGGTCGGCCAGGGCGCCCAGCTCGGTGGGGGTGAGTACCAAGAGGTCGACGGGGGCGGGGATGCGCTACAGGAGCTCCCTGTAGTCCAGGGGACGGTCGATCTGACGGGGTCTGGCCGTGCTGACCTAAAGGAGCAGATCCACGTCGCTGCGGGCACCGAAGTCGCCCCGGGCGCGGGAGCCGAACAGCTACACGCCCAGCACCTCGGGGTGCGTCTCGACCACGGCCTGTGCCGCCTCGAGGAGGGCCGCCTCAAGCCTGAGGTTGTAAGCCGAGACGGACGGGTATGAATTCCAGGATACGCTCGGCATCATCGATCGCCTCGACGGCATCGCGGGCGAGGAAGCATTCCCCCGGCACAGCCTGGGCGAAGCCGTTGGGGTAGCGGATCGGGATGTGGAAGCGGTCGAGCCGCAGGCCGGTCTCGTGCAGGGCGTCCGGAATGGCCTCCTGGGGTGGGAGCGAGGCCAGCAGCTGCTTGATGCTGTGCCCCCAGCCTTCCAGTCCCAGCCGCAGGTGCAGGGCCTTGACGGCCTTTTCTGCCGCCTGTTGCGCGGCGAAGCAGGCCCACTCGTAGTCCTGGTCTTCCAAGTCATGCCGGGCGTGGCCAAGTCCCGTTGCGCCTGACGGAACCAGTCCGGTGATCTGTCCATGGGCGGGGTCCGAAATGGGGAGGGGGTTGACCGGTCCGCCCAGCCACGCTGCCCCTGGCGGGAAGGCGCAACCAGGCCAAGTCGACCGGTATCGACCGATGCGCGGACAGGATAGCACGCAGTGGCTACAATCCGCTGAACTGGATGCCACCGGATAAAGATCGTGCAGACCCTGACCGTCGCGCTCGGTGAGCGCAGCTACCCCATCCACATCGGACCTGGCCTATTGGGCCGGGCCGAGCTCATCGTCCCGCATCTGGCGCAGCCGCGTGTGGCCATCGTCACCAACACCACCGTCGCGCCGCTGTATCTGGAGCGGCTGCGCGGCGTGCTCGAGGCGGCGGGGGTGGGCGTGCTGCCCATCGTGCTGCCGGACGGTGAGCAGTACAAGAACTGGGAGACCTTAAACCGCATCTTCGACGCCCTGCTCGAACACCGTGCCGAGCGCAAGACCACCCTGATCGCCCTGGGCGGCGGGGTGATCGGCGACCTGACCGGTTTTGCCGCCGCCTGCTACCTGCGCGGCGTGCCCTTCATCCAGGTGCCCACCACCCTGCTCGCCCAGGTGGACTCCTCGGTGGGGGGCAAGACCGGCATCAACCACCCGCTGGGCAAGAACATGATCGGTGCCTTCTACCAGCCCAGGCTGGTGCTGGCCGACACCGACACGCTGAATACCCTGCCGGACCGGGAACTCTCGGCGGGACTGGCGGAGGTGATCAAATACGGGCTGATCCGCGACCTGCCCTTTCTCGAGTGGCTGGAGGCGAACATGGAGCGGCTGGTGGCGCGCGATGCCCAGGCCCTCACCCATGCCATCTATCACTCCTGCCGCAACAAGGCGGAGGTGGTGGCGGCGGACGAGCGCGAGCGCGGCCAGCGCGCCCTGCTCAATCTGGGCCACACCTTCGGTCACGCCATCGAGGCCGGCATGGGCTACGGCAACTGGCTGCACGGCGAGGCGGTGGCGGCCGGCACCTTGCTCGCAGCCGAGCTCTCCAGGCGTATGGGGCTGATCAGCGAGGCGGACGTGGCGCGCACCGCGGCGCTGTTCCGCCGCGCCGGCCTGCCCACCCAGGCGCCCGCACTTGGCGTGGAGACCTATCTCGACTACATGGGCGTGGACAAGAAGGTGGAAGCGGGCAGGATGCGTTTCGTGCTGCTCGAGCGGCTGGGCGAGGCCTTCGTCACCGCCGAGGTGCCGGAGGCCGCGCTGCAAGCCACGCTGAGGGAGGCGGTGACGCCTTGACGCAGCGCGCCCCCTATGCCGCCGACCCGGCCCGCACGCGCGGGCGGCGCTATCCGGAACCGCCGGCCACCCCGCGCAGCGAGTTCCAGCGCGACCGCGACCGCATCGTGCATTCCACCGCCTTCCGCCGCCTGGAATACAAGACCCAGGTCTTCGTCAACCACGAAGGCGACCTCTTCCGCACGCGGCTCACGCACAGCCTGGAGGTGGCCCAGATCGGCCGCAGCCTGGCGCGCATGCTGGGCCTGGACGAGGACCTCACCGAGACCATCGCGCTCGCCCACGATCTGGGCCACACCCCCTTCGGCCATGTCGGCCAGGACGCGCTCAACGAGTGCATGCGTGCGCACGGCGGTTTCGAGCACAACCTGCAGTCGCTGCGCGTGGTGGACGAGCTGGAGCAGAAGTACGCCGAGTTCGAGGGCCTCAATCTCACCTTCGAGGCTCGCGAGGGCATCCTCAAGCACTGCTCGCGTGCCAACGCCGAATGGCTGGGCGAGCTAGGCCGGCGTTTCCTGGAGGGGTTGCAGCCCTCGCTGGAGGCGCAGATGGCCAACCTGGCCGACGAGATCGCCTACAACAACCACGACGTGGACGACGGGCTGCGCTCGGGACTCATCACCCTGGCGCAACTGGAGGAGGTGTCCATCTTCAGCCGGCATCTTTCGGAGGTGCGCAACCGCTACCCCGGGCTCAACGACCGGCGCCTCATCCACGAGACGGTGCGGCGCATGATCAACACCCTGGCGGTGGACCTGCTCGAGCAGACCCGTGCCAACCTGGCCCAGCACCGTCCGGAGAGCCTCGACGACGTGCGCCGCTGCCCGCCGCTGGCCGCCTTCAGCCCGCAGGTGCGCGAGGAGCACCTGGCCCTCAAACGCTTCCTGTTCCAAAACCTCTACCGCCACTACCGGGTGGTGCGCATGAGCGAGAAGGCGCGCCGGGTGGTGCGCGAGCTGTTCGCCGCCTTCACCCAGGAACCGCGCCTGCTACCGCCGGAGTACCAGGTCCGCGCCGAACGCGACGGCCTGGCGCGCGCGGTGTGTGACTACATCGCCGGCATGACCGACCGTTACGCCATCCGAGAGCACCGGCGCATCTTCGACATCGAGGAGCTGGCCTGAAGGGTCGTAGGCGCGGACCTAGTCCGCGACCATGGCGACAAATCGCGGACAAGGCCAGCTTCTGTCCAATTTGCTGGGGTTTTGATCGCGGACAGGGGCCGCTCCTCCATGTGCGGTGGCGCGTTATCGTGGCAGCGTCCGCGCCACCACCCACGCCTCCACATGGGTCGCACCGGCCTTGCGCACCGCGCTGGCGAGCTCGTTCAGACTGGCGCCGCTGGTCAGGACGTCGTCCAGCAGGGCCACACGCAGGCCCTCGAGGCCGGCATCGCACCGGAACGCGCCGCGCAGGTTGCGGCGGCGCTCGGCCAGGTCGAGACCGACCTGGGCGGGGGTGTCGCGCACGCGTTGGCAGGCGTCCGGCGCCAGGCGGATGCCGAGGCGGGCGGCCAGGTGCCGGCCGAGCTCCACCGCCTGGTTGAAGCCCCGCTCGCCCAGGCGGCGCGGATGCAGGGGCATGGGCAGGATGCGGTCGGGCATGGGGTGGGCCGAGACGGCCTCTGCCAGTGCATCGGCCAGGAAGCCGGCCAGGGCGAGCTCGGAGGCGTATTTCAGGCGTTGCACCAGGACATCGGCCGGGAAGGCGTAGACGAAGACCGCCTGGCAGCCATCGAAGGCCGGAGGTCGCTTGAGACAGGCGCCGCAGACCTCGCCGGTGGGCGTGGGCAAGGCGCACAGCGGACAGCGGGCGGCCGGCAGGCGGGGAAGCTCCCCCAGGCAGGCCGGACAGAGGGGGGCGCCGTGACAACCTCCACCACACAGCAGACAGGGCTGCGAGACCCGTCGTTGCACAAAATCTGCGCAGATGTTCAGAAATTTTGCCCAGCGGTTTGACAAGGTGCCTCCCTTCCGCGACCATCGTTTGCTCTTTTAAGAATTTTGGGCCCAACATGGCCGAAACGCACCTCGTCACCGCCACCAGCTGCAAGCGCAGCGCGCGCCTGTTCAACGCCCTCGCCGTCGCCTCCACCCTGCTCGCCATCGGCCTGTTCAGCCTCGGCCTGCTGCTGCCCGACAGGAAGATGGCCTTCCTGCCCATGGCCATGAGCCTGCCGCCCATCATGATCTGGCTGGCGGCCTCCATCTTCGTCTATGCCGCCATCGCCCACCACCCCGATGCGCGTGTGCGGCATTACAACAAATGGGCCGGCTACCGCTATTACGGCCTCGTGGGTTTTCTCACCATCTTCGCCAACGACCTCGCCCACCTGCCGGGTGGGTGGTGGGTGGTGTGGGGCGTCTTCTTCCTCGCCCTGGTGCCCTGGTCGCTGTGGGACATCTGGCGAGCGGGCCGGGAAGACTGGCAGGACATCGTGCTGGAGGGCGGCAAATGAACGACATGACCCTGACGAGCGCCGCCCACGCGTGGACCACCGAGCGCGTGCTCGATCTGTACGCGTTGCCCTTCAACGACCTCGTCTATCGGGCGGCCAGCGTCCATCGCGCGCACTTCGACCCCAATGCGGTGCAATTGTCCACCCTGCTGTCGGTCAAGACCGGCGGCTGTTCCGAGGACTGCGGCTATTGTTCGCAGTCCGCCCGCTACGACACGGGCCTCGCGCGCGAGCGGATGCTCGAGGTCGACGAGGTGGTCGCGGCCGCGCGCGCGGCCAAGGCGAATGGGGCAACCCGCTTCTGCATGGGTGCGGCCTGGCGCGGCCCCAAGGACCGCGACCTGGAGGCGGTCGTGCGGATGGTGCGCGAGGTCAAGGCCCTGGGGCTGGAGACCTGCGTCACCCTGGGGCTGCTCAAGCCCGGCCAGGCTGAGCGCCTGAAGGCGGCGGGGCTGGACTACTACAACCACAACCTCGACACCGGCTCGGACTTTTACGGCCAGGTCATCACCACCCACAGCCACGCCGACCGTTTGCAAACCCTTGCCCAGGTGCGCGCCGCCGGCATCCATGTCTGTTGCGGCGGCATCATCGGCATGGGCGAGGACCGCCGGGTGCGGGCGCAGTTGATCGCCGAGCTGGCGAGCCTCGACCCGCAGCCCGAGTCGGTGCCCATCAACCTGCTGGTGAAGATCCCGGGCACGCCCATGGCCGCCGCCGAGGCTCTGGACCCGCTGGAGTTCGTGCGCACGGTGGCGGTGGCGCGCATCGCCATGCCACGCGCCCACGTGCGCCTGTCGGCCGGCCGGCGCGAGCTGGGCGAGGTGGCGCAGGCGCTGTGTTTCCTGGCCGGGGCCAATTCCATCTTCTACGGCGAGCGGCTGCTCACCACTGGCAACCCGGAGGTGGAGGCCGACCGGCGCCTGTTCGACAAGCTGGGCCTCAGGCCCGAGCCGGTACAGGGGCGACGCTGTGCCGGCGGCGGCTGAGCTGCCGCGCTCGCTGGCCGACCTCGAGGCGCGTGGTCTCGCGCGCCGGCGTCGCGTCCTCGAGGGGGGGCAGGGCGCCCATGTGCGGGTGGACGGCGAGGACTGCCTGTCCTTCGCCAGCAACGACTACCTGGGCCTGGCCAACCATCCCGAGCTGGTGGTGGCCGCCCAGCTCGCGGCTGCGCGCCATGGGGTGGGGGCGGGGGCCTCCCACCTGCTCACCGGCCACCATGCCCTGCACCACCGGCTGGAGCAGGAACTGGCCGCGTTCGTGGACTTACCCGCGGCGCTGCTCTTCTCCACCGGCTACATGGCCAACCTGGGCGTCGTCTCCGCCCTGCTCGGGCGCGACGGCGCCATCTTCGCCGACCGCCTCAACCACGCCTCGCTGGTGGATGCGGCGCTGCTCTCCCGCGCCCGGCACGTGCGCTACCCCCACCTGGACCTCGCCGCCCTGGAGCGGCGCCTGGCTGAGAGCGCTGCGCGCGTGAAACTCATCGCCACCGACGCCGTGTTCAGCATGGACGGCGACATCGCCCCCCTGGCCGAGCTGCTGGCGCTGGCCGAACGGCACGGCGCCTGGCTCTATGTGGACGACGCCCACGGTTTCGGCGTGCTGGGCCGGGAGGGACGGGGCAGCCTGGCACACGCCTCCCCTCTCGCCCAACACCCCTCGCTCATCTACATGGCCACCCTGGGCAAGGCGGCCGGGGTGGCTGGGGCCTTCGTCGCCGGCAGCCGGGCCCTCATCGACTGGCTGTTGCACAAGGCCCGCACCTATGTCTATACCACCGCCATGCCGCCCCTGCTGGCGGCGGCCACCTCGGTGAGCCTCAAGCTGATCCGCACCGAGGGCTGGCGCCGCGAGCGGCTGGCGGGCCTGATCGAGCGGCTCAGGACCGGCGCGGCGGGCCTGCCCTGGCGGCTGCTGCCCTCCATCACACCCATCCAGCCCCTGCTGGTGGGCAGCAACGAGGCGGCGCTGCGCCTGGCCGAGGCGCTGCGCCAGCGCGGCATCCTCTGCCCGGCCATCCGCCCCCCCACCGTGCCCGAGGGCACGGCCAGGCTGCGCATCTCGCTCTCTGCCGCGCACAGCGAAGCGGACGTCGACCGCCTGCTCGCCGCCCTGCACGAACTGGCCGCCTCATGAGCCCGCACGCCTCCCCCCGCACGCCCCACTTGGTCTTCCTGCACGGCTGGGGACTCCATGGCGGCATCTGGGCCGACATGCGCCGGCGCCTGGCCGACTGGCCGTCGCTGGCCCCGGACCTGCCGGGTTATGGTACGACGGCGCCGGTCAGCCCCTATACCGCCGAGCGCCTGGCCGAGGCCCTGGCGGCGGCGATGCCCCCGCAGTGCATCGCCATCGGCTGGTCGCTCGGGGGCATGGTCGCACTCGCCTGGGCGGCACGGCACCCGCAGCAGGTGCGGGCCCTGGTGCTGGTGGCCACCACCCCCGTCTTCGTCAACCAGACGGACTGGTCGCACGGGCTCGCACCCGAGGTGCTGGAGGGCTTCGCGCGCGACCTCCAGCGCGACTACCGCGCCACCCTGCTGCGCTTCCTCGCCCTGCAGGCGCGCGGCGGCGATCAAGCGCGCGCGGTGATCGCTCACCTGCGCGGGACGGTATTCGCGCGTGGCGAGCCCGACCCTGTCGTTCTGGCCGCCGGAATCGAACTGCTGCGTAACGTAGACCTGCGCGGAGCGATTCCCCGAGTGCGCTGTCCCACCCTGGTCCTGCATGGCGGACACGACACCCTTTGCCCGCCCGCGGCCGGTCACTGGCTGGCCGAACATCTTGCCGGGTCTCGCCTGGCCCTGCACCCCAGCGCGTCTCATGCCCCCTTTCTCTCCCACCCGGGGTGGTTCGTCGCCACCCTGCAGGATTTCCTCGCCGGCCGCGATGGATAAACGCGCCATCCGCGCCGCCTTCGGGCGCGCCGCCGCCGGTTACGACCAGGCTGCGTTCCTGCAGCAGGAGGTGGCGCGCCGGCTGGACGAGCGGCTGGACGTGATGCGGATAGAACCCGAACGCATCCTTGACGCCGGCTGCGGCACCGGCTATGCCCTGCCCCTGCTCAGGGCGCGTTACCCGAAGGCGCGGCTCATCGGCCTGGACCTGGCCGACGCCATGCTGGTGCAGGCCCGGGGCCGCTATGGTGGCGCGGGCGGCTGGCGCAGATGGCTCGCACCCCTCGGCACTCGCCCTGCCGCCCCCGCCTTCCTCTGCGCCGACATCGAGTGCCTGCCCCTGAAAAAGGATGGCCTGGACATGGTCTGGTCCAACCTCACCCTGCAATGGGTGGGCGACCTGGCAGCCTGTTTTCACGAAATCCACCGCGTCATCCGCCCCGGGGGGCTGTTCGCCTTCAGCACCTTCGGCCCGGACACACTCAAGGAGCTGCGCCAGGCCTTCGCCGGCCTGGACGGCCACAACCACGTCAACCGCTTCACCGACATGCACGACATCGGCGACATGCTGGTCTATGCCGGCTTCGCCCACCCGGTGATGGAGATGGAATACCTCACCCTCACCTATGCCGACGTGAAGTCCCTGCTCCGGGAGCTCAAGGCGATCGGCGCCGACACCGTGCTGGAGGGACGCCGCACCGGGCTGATGGGCCGCCAGGCGTGGCAGCGCCTCAACGAGAACTACGAGCGCCTGCGCCGCGACGGGCGCCTGCCGGCCACCTTCGAGGTCATCTATGGCCATGCCTGGGCCGGCCGCAAGGACCGGTTGACCGACGGACGGCAGGTGATCGCCCTCGAGATCGGCCGGCGGCGGGCGAAACACGGTCTGTGAACATGCAGCCGATGCTGGCTGCCCCACTGGGCGGTTGAGCCCATCTTGCTGCCGCCCGCCTGCCCAGTATGCGGCTCACGACCACTGAGCAGGCGCACGCAGACGGATCGCGTCCTGCTCCCGCTACCAGTCGGCGTTCCTGACCATCTCGGCGTAGCGCCGCAGCGGACAGCACGATCTGGCCGCGTCCGGCTGGGCAGGTGGGGCAGATTCGGCCGCCGGGTGTTGCCGCGCGCACACAGAGTGTCTGCACGTCGCCGCGGCGACGTGTCAACGGCTGTGCAATAGCAGACGGTAGAGCTTGCCTTCCATCATCGCCGGGATCCAGAGGACGTTGCCGTCGCTGGCCAGGTCGGCCGGCCCGGCCATGACGGGGGCCTGGATGGCCTCCAGCCGCCCGGTGCGTGTGTCCAGCCAGTGCAGCACGCCCGCGGGCTCGAAGCGGACCCAGTTGGACACCACGTAGCGCTGGCCGCCGAGGCTCACGACCCCGTCGTACAGGCCCGGCGGACTGGGCTCGTAGACGCGCACCTGGCTGGCCTGGTTGCCCGACAGCCGGTATTGCCGGACTCGGCCGTTCGCCCGCTCGTCGGTGCCCCACTCCGCCACGGTCAGGACTTGGCCGCTCAGGTCGAGGCCGTTCGGCCCCTGCGGCGGGACGTCGAAGCGCACCTCCTCGTAGCGGGGGTGCTGGGTGTGGATGACGTAGACCTTGTTCTGATCGGTGGCGGACAGCAGGAGCCGGTGGCCGCTCGCGGCGGCGAAGGCGTTGAGGAAGCGCGCCCCGCTGGCGGCGAGGTCCAGTTCGAAGACCTGTTTGCCGTCGCTCATGCGCCAACCCAGCACGCGGTCGATGTCCGCCACGTAGAGCACGCCGTTGACGGCGATCATGCCCTTGGGGGCATCGAGGCCGCTCTTCCATTTGCGCTCGCGCACGTAGCCCTGGCGGTCGAGCCTGGAGATGAAGCCGTCGCCGTCCTTGGCGAAGGGGTCGAGCTTCTCGCCCACGTTGGAGACATAGACATGCTCGCCCGCCACCACCACGCTCTCGGGCGAGGCGAAGCCAGCGATGACCTTGTCCACGACGGCCCTGGCCGCCTGCGCCGGGATCACCCAGGCGAAGAGCAAAAGCAGGAGAGAGACTTGTGCGCTGCGCATGATGGATCTCCTCGAACACGGACGCGGTGGTTCACACCACTGCGCCGCTTTCCTGTTTCGGCGGCTTGATGAAATCCTCCCTCGACACACCCAGCCACATGACGATGGGGCTCGCCACCAGGACGGAGGAATAGGTCCCCACCACGATGCCGATGGTCAGCGCCATGGCGAAGCCGAAGAGGATCTCGCCGCCCAGGATCAGCATGGCGAGCACCATCATCAGGGTGGTGCCGCTGGTGATGATGGTGCGCGAAAGCGTGGCCGTCTTGGCGTTGTCCATGATGGCCGCCACGTCCGTCATGCGGGTCTTCTTGAAGTTCTCGCGGATGCGGTCGAACACCACCACCGTGTCGTTGACGGAATAGCCCAGCACGGCGAGCACCGCCGCCAGCACGGTGAGCGAAAACTCCCACTGGAACAGGGCGAACGCGCCCAGGACGATGAACACGTCGTGCGCGGTGGCGAAGATGGCGCCGATGGCGAAGCGCCATTCGAAGCGCAGCGCCAGATAGATGACGATGCCGATGGCCACCACCAGGAGCGCGAGCGCGCCGTCCTCGAACAATTCCCTGCCCACTTGCGGGCCGACGAACTCGACCCGGCGCAGATCGACCCTGGGCTCCTGCGCGCGCAGCACGACGAGTACCTTTTCCGACAACTGGGCCGAGGTCACGCCCGCCTTCACCGGCAGCCGGATCAGCACGTCGGTGGAGGCGCCGAAGGTCTGCACCTGGGCGTCGGCGTAGCCGTTGCGCGCCAAGTGGTTGCGGATGGCGGGGATGTCGGCGGCGCTGGGGTAGCCCATCTCCATCACCGTGCCGCCGGTGAAGTCCACGCCCAGGTTGAGCCCCTTGAAGACGAGCAGGCCGATGGAGGCAAGGATGAAGGCGACCGAGACGAAGATGGTGGAACGCGCCCAGCGCATGAAGGGGATGTCGCGCTTCAAACGGAACAATTCCAGGCGCATCGGCGGGACTCCTCAGATCGAGACCTTGGTCAGGCGCTTGACCCGGCCGTAGGTGAGATTGACGGCAGCGCGCGAGACCATGACCGCGCTGAACATGGAGGTGAGGATGCCCAGACAGAGGGTGACCGCAAAGCCGCGCACCGGCCCGGAGCCCAGCCAGAACAGGGCGAAGCCGGCGATCAGGGTGGTGACGTTGGCGTCCAGGATGGTGTCCCATGCGCGATCATAGCCCGCGGCGATGGCCGCCTGCGGCGACATGCCGTTTCGGAGCTCCTCGCGGATGCGCTCGGCGATGATGACGTTGGCGTCGATGGCCATGCCCAGGGTGAGTGCGATGCCGGCGATTCCCGGCAGGGTGAGGGTGGCCTGCAGCATGGACAGCAGGGCGACCAGCAGGAACAGGTTGCTGGCCAGGGCCAATACGGCGATGACACCGAAGAGCTGGTAATAGGCCGACATGAACAGGGCGATGGCGGCAAAACCGATCAGGGTGGCGTCGAAGCCCTTGGCGATGTTGTCGGCGCCCAGCGAGGGGCCGACGGTGCGCTCCTCGATGATCTCCATCGGCGCCGCCAGGGCCCCGGCGCGCAGCAGCAGGGCCACGTCGCGGGACTCCTCGGTCGAATCCATGCCGGTGATCTGCACCCGCCCGCCGCCGATCTCCTCGCGGATCACCGGGGCGGTGATCACCTCGGTCTTGCCCTTCTCGATCAAGAGGATGGCCATGCGCTTGCCGACGTTCTCGCGCGTGACGTTCTTGAAGATGCGCGCCCCGCGTCCGTCCAGGTTGATGTGCACGGCGGGCTGGTTGTTCTGGTCGAAGCCGGCCTGGGCGTCGGTGATGTAGTCGCCGGTGAGGACCACCGTCTTTTTCACCAGGATGGGCTGGCCGCCGCGCTCGAAGTAGAGCTCGTCGCCGAAGGGCACCTGGCCGCCGGCCACCGCCGCCTGGACACGGGCCGGGTCCTGCATCGCCTCCTCGTCCACCATGCGCACCTCCAGGCTGGCGGTGCGGCCTAAGATCTCCTTGGCCTTGGCGGTGTCCTGCACGCCGGGCAGCTGCACCACCACCCGGTCGGGGCCCTGCTGCTGGATCACCGGCTCGGCCACGCCCAGTTCGTTGACCCGGTTGCGCAGGGTGAGCAGGTTCTGCTGCAGCGCGCTCTCCTGGGTCTTGAGCTGCGCCGGTTTGCTCAGGCTGGCGAGCAGCAGGAAGTCCTCGCCGCGCGTCTCCTCGCGCAGCTCGAGCTCGGGGTAGGTCGCGGCGATGGCCCGTCTCGCCTCGTCGCGCACGGCCGCCTCGCGGAAGCGCAGGCTCACCACGTCCCGGTCGCGGGTGAGGCCGCTATAGCGGATCTTCTTTTCCCTGAGCAGGGTGCGGATGTCACCCTGATAGCGGTCGGCCGCCTTCTCCAGGGCGCGGGGCATGTCCACCTGCAGCAGGAAATGCACGCCGCCGCGCAGATCCAGGCCCAGGTACATGGGCAGGGCACCGATCTCGGCAAGCCAAGCGGGTGAGGCTGAGAGCAGGTTGAGCGCCACCGTGTAGCCGGGCCCCAGCGCCTGCTGCAGCACGTCCTTGGCCTTGAGCTGGGTGTCGGTATCTGCGAAGCGGGCCTTGACGCTGCGCGCATCCATGGCCACCCCGCGGGCGGTGATCCCGGCCTGGTCGAGGGCCGACTCGACCCGCTGCAGGAGCGCGGCATCCACCTTCTCGGTGGTGCGCACGGGCGAGACCTGCACCGCCGGCACCTCGCCGTAGAAATTGGGCAGGGTGTAGAGCAGGCCGATCAGCAGGGCGACGGCGATGACGACGTATTTCCAGAGCGGGTAGCGGTTCATCGTTCGGTGTCCGAGGCGTTAGGTGCGAGGCATTCGAGGCAATCGGCGTGACGCACTTGCACCTGCCCCCTCTCGCCTCACCCCTTACAGTTCCTTCATCGTGCCCTTGGGCAGCACGGTCTGGATGGCGCCGCGCTGGAAGATGCTGTGCACGCCCTTGGCCAGCTCCAGCGTGACGTACTGGTCCTTGAGATCGACCACACGGCCGAGCTGGCCGCCGGCGGTGACGACCTCGTCGCCCTTCTGCAGGGACTCCTGCATCTTGCGCTGTTCCTTCGCCCGTTTCATCTGCGGACGGATGATCAGGAACCAGAAGACGACGAAGATGACGATCAGCGGCAGGAAGGACAGGAAGGGATCCGGCTGCTCGGCCGGGGCGGCATGGGCGGGGGAGATCAGCATGGGACGACTCCTGCTATAAATCCCGCGATTCTAGCACGGGCTCCCGAGTCGATCTCGACCCAGCCGGTGGTCGATCCCGTTGCCCATGGAGGGCTCGAGGGCGCATAGTGGGTGCGCTGGTCGGGCGCAGGTCGGCACATAGGCCGGGCTTCAGCCCGACAACCGTAATCCGCACCCTGTCAGCCTGAAGGCCGGCCTACGCCGCGCCCGACCCCCTCGCCGCATGGAAGCCCGCCACATACTCGGCGAACCGACCCGCGGCGATGGCCTCGCGCAGCTCCCGCATCAACACCTGGTAATAGCGCAGGTTGTGCAGGGTGTTGAGCCGGCCGGCCAGGCTCTCGCCGGAGCGGAACAGGTGATGCAGGTAGGCGCGGCTGAAGTGACGACAGGTGTAGCAGTCGCAGGCGGGGTCGATGGGCCCGGTGTCGTCGCGATGGCGGGCGTTCTTGATGCGCAGCTCGCCCGCACGGGTGAACAGCACGCCGTGGCGCGCGTTGCGGGTGGGCATCACGCAATCGAACATGTCGATGCCGTGCGCGACGGCGTAGACGATGTCCTCCGGCGTGCCCACGCCCATCAGGTAGCGCGGCCGGTCGGCAGGCAGGATCGGTGCCGAGTGGGCGATGATGCGCTGCATCTCCGCCTTGGGCTCGCCCACCGACAGCCCCCCCAGGGCGTAGCCGTCGAAGCCGATCTGCATGAGCCCCTCGAGGGAGCGCTCGCGCAGGTCCTCGTACATGCCGCCTTGGACGATGCCGAAGATGGCGTTGGGGTTGCCTTCGTGGGCACGCCTGGAACGCGCCGCCCAGCGCAGCGAGAGTTCCATGGACGTGCCAGCGGTGTCCCGGTCGGCGGGATAGGGCGTGCACTCGTCGAAGCTCATGACGATGTCTGAGCCGAGCACGCGCTGGATCTCCATGCTCCGCTCCGGGGTGAGCATCAGCCGCGCGCCGTCGACCGGCGAGGCGAAGCGTACCCCCTCCTCGCCGATCTGCCTCAGATGCGTCAGGCTCCAGACCTGGAAGCCGCCGGAATCGGTGAGGATGGGCCCCTGCCAGCCCATGAAGCGGTGTAGCCCGCCATGCGCGGCGATCACCTCCAGGCCAGGGCGCAGCCAGAGGTGAAAGGTGTTGCCCAGCACGATCTGCGCCCCCAGCCCCGCCACCTCCTCGGCGGTGACGGCCTTTACCACGCCGTAGGTGCCCACCGGCATGAAGGCGGGGGTGTCCACGACGCCGTGGGTGAGCTGCAGGCGGCCGCGGCGGGCGGCGCCATCGGTGGCGACGACTTCGAAACGCAAGGGCAGGGTCTTCCGGCCGGTACGACCTGCTGACAGGGCTATTCCACGCGCAGGGTGTGCTCCAGGGTGACGGGCCGCATCTGCGGTGAGGCGAGGCTGAGATAGGCAACCCAACTGCCTGCCTCGAGTGGCCCCAGCGTGGCGTGATAGCCGGCCTCGCCGCCGCCTTCGAGGCGCACCGGCGTGGAGGGCGTCTGGCCGGGCCGGCCGGTGCTCAGCCGCACCTCGACGCCGTCCACGCCCCGTCCGCTGCGGTCCAGGACGTGGACGCTGACGGGCAGCGGCCGGTTGGCGCGCACGTCGGTCAGGCCGCCGATCTCGAGCCGCCAGCCTTGTTTCGCCAGCCTGTCCTCCATCTTCAGGTGCTGGGCGATGCCCTTGGCGGCGTCCTGACTGTGCTCGACCACGCCGGCAAAGCCGGTATAGACCGGCTTGTCCTTGGCGCCGGGCAGGAGCCAGCCGGCCAGGGCGGGCGGCAGACCCTGGCTGGCGACATGGACGAAGCCGCCGTAGAGCACGGTGAGCACGGCGAAGAAGCCGATCATCAGCTTGGGCACCCAGTGCATCGCTGCCTCATGCCGCGCCTTCTCGCCGTAGAGCTGATAGAGCAGCACCGACACGGTCGGATAGGCGACCAGATGCAGGGTGATGACATCCAGCCCGGGCAGGCCGGCCAGCACGCCGTGCACCATGTAGGCGAAGCTGGTGATGCCGCCGGCGGACAGCGCCGCCCAGAAATTGGACAGTCTGAGGCATCTGCCCAGGGCATAGAGCAGGGCGGTGGCGAGCATGCCGCCGAAGAGGGTGAGCAGCAGATTCATCCTGACCTCCGGGTGAAGAAGTGGGCCGTGTCGACCACGGTGTCGCCGCGGCCGTTGCGGATGACGAACTCGAATTCGGTGATGCGCGCGGCGGTCTGCGGGTCGAGCCTGACGCTGGCCTGTAGCGTGACGCTCTTGCCGTTGCGTATGGTGACCTGCTGGAAGTTGCCCAGATCCAGGGCCCCCTCCGGCAGCCCCCGGGCGGACACGCGGTAGGTGTCCGACGCACCGGAGATGTTGGTCAGCCGGATCTCGTAGCGGTTGCGTATGCTGCCGTCCGAGAGCACGACATAGAGCGGCTGACGCACCTGCTGGATGCTGTGTTCGAAGCCCTGCCGGTGGGTCAGGTCATAGGCCATGTAGGCGGTCATCAGCACCAGGGCCAGGCCGTAGCCCATGACCTTGAGCCGCTTCCATTCCAGGCGCGGGGGCGTGGGCTCCGGACGGGCCAGGTTGGTCTCCGAATCGTAGCGGATGAGCCCGCGCGGGAAGCCCATCTTGTCCATGATCTGATTGCAGGCGTCCACGCACAGGCCGCAGGCGATGCACGGATACTGCAGGCCGTTGCGGATGTCGATGCCCACCGGGCAGACCTGCACGCACAGGCCGCAGTCGATGCAGTCGCCATGGCCCCGGGCCTGCCGCTCCTCGCGCGAGCGCAGCCCCGTGCGGGCGGCGACGCGACCATGGGTGCCCTCGCCGCGCCGGCGGTCGTAGTGCACGGTGAGGGTCTCCGGATCGTACATCGCGCTCTGGAAGCGGCCGTAGGGGCAGATGAACATGCAGACGTGCTCGCGCAACACGCCGGCGGCGAGATAGGTGGTGACGGTCAGGGTGGCCACAGCAATGTAGGCGGCCGCCGCGGCCTCGCCCTGGAAGAAGCGCACGAGCAGGTCGGGGGCGTAGCCGAAGTAGAGGACGAAGGTCATGGCCGTCCAGAAGGACAGCGCAAACCACGCAAGCCGGGTGCCGCCCACCTTGAGGAGTTTCTCGCGGTCGCTCCAGGGGGCCTTGAGCAGCTTCAACCGCTGCGGCCGCTCCCCCTGCAGCCAGTGCTCGAGCCAGATGAAGGCGTCGGTCCACAGGGTCTGGAAGCAGAAATAGCCGCAGAAGGCGCGCCCCACCAGGGCGGTGACGAAGAACAAAAGGACCGCCGCGACGAACAGCAGCAGGGAGAGCAGGAAGATGTCCTGCGGATGGACGGCGAGATCGAAGATCAGGAAGCGGCGGCCAGGGATGTCGAACAGGACGCTCTGGGCAGGGGCGTCCGCGCGTGGCCAGGGGATCCAGGGCAGGCCGAAATAGACGCCGAAGCCGAGCAGCAGGACGGCGGTCTTGAAGGTGCGGAAGCTGCCCTTGATCGATCGGGGGATGACGGCGGCGCGCTTGGCGTAGAGCTGGAGTTCCTGCGTCTCGATCTGATCCACTTCACTTGCCTTGGCTACCCGCGGCAGGCGCGGTCATGCACGGCCCCGTCACGGGCGCGGGAAGAAAAAAACCCCGGCGGGCCGGGGTTTGCCGCCTTGTGCCGGGACAGGGCTACTGCCCGCCGCCCAACTGATGGACATAGACGGTCAGCACCTTGATCTGTTCCTCGGTCAAGCGGCCTTCCCAGGCCGGCATGTTGCCGCGGTTCAGCCCGCCGGCGATGACCTGCCGCACGCGCTCGACCTTGGTGGCGACGTCCGGGGCGGAGTGGACGTCGGCCCACAGCCAGATGCGGTCGGTGAGGTTGGCCGAGCCCAGGTCCTGCCGCCCCTTGGCGTCGTCGCCATGGCAGTAGTAGCAGGCGGCGGCATGGCTGTGGAACAGCGTCTTGCCCTGCGCCGCCTGCGGCGCATCGTGCGGTTCGCCGGCGAGCTGCAGGACATAGTGCGCCAGGGCGTCGATCTCCCCCCGGCTCAGGGACTCGGCAAAGGGCGGCATGTAGCCGTTACGACCCTGCACGATGCTCTCGCGGATCTTGTCGTAGGTGCCGCCGTAGAGCCAGTTGTCATCGGTCAGGTTGGGATAGTGGCCGATCTTGCCGCCACCGCCGACCTGGTGACAGCCGGCGCAGTTCTCGTTGAACAGGGCCTTGCCGGCGGAACCGACGAAGCCCATCAGGTCCACGTCCTGCACGATCTGCTCGTAGGGCAGGTTGGCGATGCGCGCGAACCAGGGTTTCTGCTGCGCTGCGGCGGCCTGGGTCTCGGCGAGCAGCTTGGCGCGGGTGTTCCAGTGCCAGCGTTCCTCCTGGCCCTCGGAATTGGTGTAGGTGATGCTGTTGATGCCCTTGAGGAAGCCATCGCCCAGCGGCCAGGACGGGTAGACCACCCAGTAGACCAGGGCGAAGAGGATGGTCACGTAGAAACCGTAGATCCACCACTGCGGCAGCGGGTTGTTGTATTCCTGCAGGTCACCGTCCCAGACGTGGCCGGTGGTCTGGGGGCCTTGCGGGTTCGCTTTCTCGTCAGCCATGCTTGTCGTCCTTGACGTCGTCCGCCTCATCGAGGAAGGGGATGTGCTTGTGCTCCTCCAGCCGCGCGCCGCGCTTCTTGCTGCCATAGACCCACAGCACGATGAGGCAGAAGGTCACGAAGAAGATGACCAGCCCCAGGGACTTGGCGTTCTCGGCGTGGGAGAGCCATTCGAGCATGCCCGTCAGCGGAACTTCACCAGTTCCTCGGGCTTGATCTTGCTGAAGTCCACCATGGTGCCCAACACCTGCATATAGGCGACCAGGGCGTCCATCTCGGTCACGTTTGTGGGGTCGCCGTCATAATTGCCGGCCTTGACCTGGGCGACCAGGCTCTCGCGCGCATTGGGGATGTGGAACTTGGCCGCCATCTCGACGCCGAAGTCCTTCACGTTGCGCTCGTACTCCTCCTGGTTGATGGAGTAGGGCACCCCGACGGCGCGCAGCGCGCGCATGCGCGCGCCGATGTCGGCATAGTTCAGGCGCGTCTCGAGCAGCCAGGGGTAGTTGGGCATCACCGATTCCGGCACCACCGAGCGCGGCGCGATGAGGTGCTGGACGTGCCACTCGTTGGAATACTTGCCGCCCACCCGGGCCAGGTCGGGCCCGGTGCGCTTGGAGCCCCACTGGAAGGGATGGTCATACTTGGACTCGGCCGCCAGCGAATAGTGGCCGTAGCGCAACTGCTCATCGCGGAAGGGCCGCACCATCTGCGAATGGCAGGTGTAGCAGCCTTCGCGGATGTAGATGTCGCGCCCCATCTGCTCGAGCGGCGTGTAGGGGCGCACCCCCTCCACCTTCTCCATGGTGTCCTCGATCAGGAACAGGGGCGCGATCTCGACCAGACCGCCGACGCTGATGGCCATCATGGTGGCCACCAGCAGCAGGCCGGTGTTGGTCTCCAGGGCTTCGTGCTTGAACTTGAACATCGCGAACGCTCCTGATCAGGCCACCGCGGGGCTCACGCGGGCCGCGGCGACGCGGGCATCGCGCACGCCCTGGCGTATGGTCATGGCGCAGTTGTAGGCCATGATCAGCATGCCGGTGAGGAAGAAGCCGCCGCCGACGGCGCGCATGGCATAGAAGGGATGCATGGCCGCCACCGACTCGACGAAGGAGTACTGCAGGTTGCCGTACTCGTCGAAGGCACGCCACATCAGGCCCTGGGAGATACCGGAGATCCACATGGCGGTGATGTAGAGCAGCACGCCGATGGTGGCGAGCCAGAAGTGGACGTTGACCAGCCGCTCGCTGTACAGCCGCGTGTTCCACAGGCGCGGGATCATGTGGTAGAGGGCGCCGAAGGAGATCATCGCCACCCAGCCGAGCGCCCCGGAGTGCACGTGCCCCACGGTCCAGTCGGTGTAGTGCGACAGGGCGTTGACGACCTTGAGGCTCATGAGCGGCCCCTCGAAGGTGGACATGCCATAGAAGGACAGCGCCACGATCATGAAGCGCATGATGGGGTCGGTGCGCAGCTTGTACCAGGCCCCGGACAGGGTCATGATGCCGTTGATCATGCCGCCCCAGGACGGCAGCAGCAGCATGATGGAGAAGGTCGCGCCCAGGGTCGAGGTCCAGTCGGGAATGGCCGTCCAGTGCAGGTGATGGGTGCCCACCCACATGTACATGAAGGACAGGGCCCAGAAGTGGACGATGGACAGCCGGTAGGAGTAGATCGGCCGCCCGGCCTGCTTGGGTACGAAGTAGTACATCATCCCCAGGAAGGCGGCGGTGAGGAAGAAGCCCACCGCGTTATGGCCGTACCACCACTGGGTCATGGCGTCCTGGGCGCCGGAGAACAGGCTGTAGGACTTGAGCGTGAACAGACCCACCGGCATGGCCAGGTTGTTGAAGACGTGCAGCAGGGCCGTGGCCAGGATGAAGGCGAGGTAGAACCAGTTCGCCACGTAGATGTGCGGCTGCTTGCGGTTCATCAGGGTGCCGATGAACACGGCCATGTAGGCCACCCAGACGAAGAGGATCAAGAGGTCGATGGGCCACTCCATCTCGGCATATTCGCGGCCCTGGGAATAGCCCATGACGTAAGACAGGGCGGCCAGCACGATCACCGCCTGCCAGCCCCAGAAGGTGAAGGTGGCGAGCCCCGGCGCCCACAGCGGCGTCTGACAGGTGCGCTGCACGACGTAATAGGAGGTGGCGAACAGGGCCGAGCCGCCGAAGCCGAAGATCACCGCACTGGTGTGCACCGGGCGGAAGCGGCCGAAGGTGATGTAGGGGATGTCGAAGTTGAGGACCGGCCAGGCCAGCTGCGCGGCAATCCAGACGCCCACCGCCATGCCCACCACCGCCCATACCAGCGACATGACGGCGAATTTCTTGATGACCTCGTAGTTGTACTGCTGCGCAACTTGGGTTTGACCTGCAGCCATGACGCCTCCTGCTCGGAAAACTCTCACTCGCCTCTCACGCGCGTATCACCCGCCGCAGTCCGCACCCGACCGGGGACGTCGCGCGTGATCATGCACGGACATGACGGTCCGAAAAAGGCGACGAAGTATAGCCGCAATGCCGCGCCAGCCGCAACAGCCGCGCCGAAAGGGGCGTCAGGCCGCCCCTGCCGTCAGCAGGGTCTTCAGGTCGTGGGCGATGTCCTCCGGGCGGTGGGCAAAGGGGAGGAACAGGCGCAGCCGCCCTGTGGCGTCCAGCACGTAACTGCCAGCGGTGTGGTCGACCAGGTAGTCGGTCGCGCCCGGCTCCTTGTGCTTGCGATAGGTGATCCTGAACTCGCGCGCGGCACGGGCCACCTCCTCCGGCGTCCCGTGCAGCCCGAGGAAGGCGGGGTGGAAATAGGGCACATAGGCCTTGAGCATCTCCGGCGTGTCCCGCTCGGGATCGACGGTGACGAACAGCACCTGCACGCGCGCCGCCTCGTCCGGGGCGAGCAGGCGCATCGCCTGGGCCATGTCCGAGAGCGTGGTGGGACAGACGTCGGGGCAGTGCGTGTAGCCGAAGAACAGCACCACCAGCTTGCCGCGGAAATCCGCCAGGCTGCGCCGCCGGCCGTCATGGTCCGTGAGCTCCATGCGGCGGCCGAAATCGACGCCGGTGATGTCACTGCCGCGATAGGCCGGCTTGGGTGTCGGCTTGTCGCAGCCGGCGGCCAGGGCCAGCGTCAGCACGAGCAGCAGTGCCCCATAGCGGGCGCAGCGGCGGCGCATGGGATTCAATGCGTCAGCACGCCGGCAGGCAGATCGGCGAGCCGGTACTTGCCGGTCTGCACCGCCTTGGCCAATTCCTCCAGGGTCATGCCCTGCAGCAGGCCGATGATCTTCTTCTTCACCGGGATCCACTTGGCATGCATGGGACAGGCGGTGGCGTCCGAGCACTCCTTGAGCCCCAGGATGCAGCTCTTGGTGAAATCCGGCCCTTCGGTGAGCAGCAGCACCTGCATCAGATTGGTCTTGTGCATCCCCTCGCGCAGGCAGAAACCGCCCAGCCGACCGCGAAAGGAGTCGAGCAGGCCCTGTTTGCAGAGGTTTTGCAGGATCTTGGCCAGATAGGCGGAGGGGACGTTCAGCCGCTCCGCGATGTCCCGGTTCAACACCGGCTCGCCTTGCGGCTGCGTGGCGATGTAAATGAGGGCCTGAACGGCGTACTGACTGGTGCGGGACAAGACCATTTACAACTCCGGAGACATTTTTATCCAGATTTATAAGGGGTTTTCGCACTTGCGCAAAGTGTTTTTGTGGCTGTGCTGCGGCCATGTGTCGCATGGACGCCCGACGTGGCGTGATTGGCGAACCCCAAGGATCGCGGGTGTGTCCATAATGTTGTCCGCCCAAGGACACGATCAATGCGGACGTAAACGACGCCCCCTGCCTCAGAACAACGACTGCCTCAGGACCCTCGATGCTCAGCAGACTCCTGCCCTTGTTGCTGTTTTTGTCGGCCCTGGCCGGTTGCGGTGGCGACGCGCAACCGAGAGCCAGCGTGGGATCCGGCCCCGGCGGACCCGGCGGGCCGCCGCCACCGTAAGTGGAGGTCATCGAGGTCGTTCGCGGCGACGCGCTGCTCACCCCCGAACTGCCAGGCCGCATCGAGGCCCTGCGCACCGCCCAGGTGCGCGCCCGCGTCGAGGGCATCGTCGAGAAGCGGCTGTTCACGGAAGGCTCCGAGGTGAAGGCGGGCGAGCCCCTGTTCCGGCTGGACGACCGTACCTATCGCAGCGCGGCGCAGGCGGCCGAGGCCGAGGTCGAGGTCCGGCGCATCCAGCTTCAGCGTCTGGAGTCGCTGCTGCCGATCAAGGCGGTGAGCCAGCAGGAGGTGGACCTGGCGCGCGCCCAGCTCAAGCAGGCTGAGGCCCAGTTGAGCCGCGCCCGGCTGGACCTGGAGAACACCACGGTGCCCGCCCCCATCTCCGGCCGCATCGGGCGCGCGCTGGTGACCGAGGGTGCCCTGGTGGGACGGGGGGAGGCGACCCTCATGGCGGTCATCGAGCAGCTCGACCCGGTCTATGTGCTCTTCACCCAGCCAAACGCCGAGGTGCTCAGGTTCCAGGCCGCCCTCGCCGCGGGCAGGCTCAGGCAGAGCGCGCAGCAGTCGGTGGAGCTGATCCTGGAGGATGGCCGGGCCTATCCACACAAGGGCCGCCTCATCACCCGTGACATGAGCGTGGACCCCACCACCGGCGCCATCACCCTCAAGGCGGAATTCCCCAACCCGCAGCGCCTCTTGCTGCCCGGCACCTTCGTGCGGGTCCGGCTGCCGCAGGGGGTGGCCGAGGCGGTGGTCAAGGTGCCGCAGCGCGCCGTGCTCTCCGGCCCGCAGGGGCAGTACGTGCTGCTGGTGGGCGCGGACAACAAGGCCATGCCCCGACCGGTCAAGGTCGGCAGCATGGCGGAGGCCGACTTCGTCATCGAGGAGGGCCTCCAGGGCGGTGAGACCCTCATCGTCAAGGGCGTGCAGAAGGCACGACCCGGCACGGTGGTGAAGCCGGTCCCGGCCAAGGCGGACTGATGGCCCGCTTCTTCATCCACCGACCCATCTTCGCCTGGGTCATCGCCATCCTGATCCTGCTTGCCGGCGCGCTCGCGCTCAAAAACCTACCGGTGGCGCAGTATCCGCAGGTGGCGCCGCCGCAGATCGCCTTCAGCGTCACCTACCCGGGTGCCTCGGCCCAGGTCATCGAGGATACGGTGATCCGGCTGATCGAGCAGGAGATGAACGGCATCGAGCGCCTGCTCTATATGGAGGCCGCCTCCGAGCTGGGTTTCGGCACCGTGACGCTGACCTTCGCCCCCGGCACCAACGTCGATCTCGCCTCGGTGGAGGCGCAGAACCGCTTCCGGCGCATCGAGCCGAGGCTGCCCGAGGAGGTGCGCCGCCTGGGAGTGACGGTGACCCGACCGCAGCGCAACTACCTGCTATTCGTCGCCATCTACTCGCCCGACCGCAGCCAGAGCGCCATCGATCTGGGCAGCTTCGCCGCCGCCCAGGTGCTGGAGCCCCTGCGCCGCGTGCCCGGGGTGGGCGAGGCCATCCTGTTCGGCACCGAATATGCCATGCGCATCTGGCTCAAACCCGAACAGCTCACCGCCTATGGCCTCACCCCAGGTGATGTGCGCCGGGCGTTGCAGGCGCAGAACGTGCAGCTCGCCACCGGTGAACTGAACCAGGCCCCCGCCGCGCCCGGTGCCGAAGTCAACGCGGTCATCGTCACGCGCGGCCGGCTCTCCTCGCCGGAGGAGTTCGGCGAGGTGGTGGTGCGGGCACTGCCCAACGGGGCGAGGGTGAAGGTCGAGGACGTCGCCCGCGTCGAACTGGGGGCCGAGAACTACGAGCGCTATGCGCGGCTCAACGGTCAGCCCAATGCCGCCATCGCCATCCGGGTCGCCCCCGGTGCCAACGCCCTGGACGTGGCGCGTGAGGTCAAGGCGCGCATGGCCGAGCTCGAGCGCTTCTTCCCGGAGGGGATCAGTTGGACCGTGCCCTACGACACCTCGCGCTTCGTCGAGATCTCCATCTTCGAGGTGGTGAAGACCTTGGGCGAGGCGATGCTACTCGTCTTCCTGGTGATGTACGTCTTCCTCGGCCACTGGCGCACCACGCTGATCCCGGCCGTGGTGGTGCCGGTGGCGCTCGCCGGGGCGACGGCGGGGCTCTACGCCTTCGGCTTTTCCATCAACGTGCTCACCCTCTTCGCCATGGTGCTGGCCATCGGCATCCTGGTGGACGACGCCATCGTCGTGGTGGAGAACGTGGAGCGCATCATGCGCGAGGAGGGCCTGGCACCCCTGCCGGCCACCCTCAAGGCCATGGATCAGATCCTGGGCGCCATCCTCGGCATCTCCGTGGTGCTCTCAGCGGTGTTCATGCCCATGTTGTTCTTCGGCGGCTCGGTCGGCGCGATCTACCGGCAGTTCGCCGCCACGCTGATCCTCACCATGGGCTTTTCCGTGCTCATGGCCCTGACGCTCACCCCGGCCATGTGCGCCACCTTCCTCAAGCCGGGCGATGCCGAGAAGGACGCCAAGCGCTGGTTCAACCGCGGCTTCGAGGGCATGCGGGCGGGCTACGTCGGGCTCACCGCCCGCATGCTGCGGCGTGCCGGTCGCTGGATGGTGGTCTATCTGGCGGTGGTGGTGGCCACCGGCTGGATGTTCACGAGGCTACCCGGCAGCTTTCTGCCGGAGGAGGACCAGGGCTATTTCATCACCCTCGTCCAGCTGCCCGCCGGGGCGACCCAGGCGCGCACGGTGGAGGTGCTCTCCCGCATCGAACAGTACTATCTCTCCCAGCCCGAGGTGGAGCGGGTGGTGGGGGTAGTGGGCTTCTCCTTCTTCGGCCGCGGCCAGAACGCTGCGCTCGCCTTCGTGCGACTCAGAGACTGGGACGAGCGCGAGGGACGCGAACGCTCGGCGCGCGGTGTGATCGACCGGGCGATGGCCGAGTTCAGGCACATCAAGGAGGCCATGGTCTTCGCCGTCAACCCGCCGCCCATCCCCGAGCTGGGGGCGGTGGGCGGCTTCGACTTCCGGCTGCTCGACCGCGCCGGCCGTGGCCGCGAGGCCCTGCTGGAGGCGCGCAACCTGGTCCTCGGCCTGGCCAGTCAGGATGCGCGGCTCACCGGGGTGCGGCCCGAGGGCCAGGAGCCGGGGCCGCAGGTCTTCCTGCGCATCGACCGGGCCAAGGCGCAGGCCCTGCAGATCGACCTGGCCGAATTGAACGACACCCTCGCCTCCGCCGTGGGCGTGGCCTACGTCAACGATTTCGTGCGCCAGGGCCGCATCCTGCGCGTGCAGATGCAGGCGGACGCCGACCTGCGCGCCACACCGGAGGACCTGCTGCGTCTGCCGGTGCGCAACCGCCTGGGCCAGGTGGTGCTGCTCGGCGAGATCGCCCAGCCCGAGTGGATCGTCGGCCTGCCCAAGCTCGACCGCTACAACGGCAACGCCTCGATGAAGATCGCCGGCAACCCGGCACCGGGTTACTCCACCGGCGAGGCCATGCAGGCCATGGAGGCCATCGCCGCCAAGCTGCCGCCGGGCTTCGGCTTCGCGTGGTCGGGCACCTCCTTCGAGGAGCGCCTCGCCGGCGCCCAGGCGCCGCTGCTCTTCGCCCTGTCGCTCGTCGTGGTCTTCCTGGCACTCGCCGCCTTGTACGAGAGCTGGGCGGTGCCCTTCGCCGTCATCCTGGTGGTGCCCCTGGGCGTGTTGGGCTCCGTGCTGGCGGTAGAACTGCGCGGGCTACCCAACGATGTGTTTTTCAAGGTGGGCCTGGTGGCGATCATAGGCCTTGCGGCCAAGAATGCCATCCTCATCGTCGAATTCGCCCGCCAGCTCCACCAGCAGGGCATGGAACTGACGGCGGCCACCCTGGAGGCCTGCCGGCTGCGCCTGCGGCCCATCCTG
>JBBIKZ010000010.1:0-36255 GCA_037445185.1 Hydrogenophilales bacterium
TAATCAGCGTTTCCCTGGATGTCAAACAGACCCCTGTATACATCATCGGTTTCCGGGCGAAAAACATGAAGGGGCAGCGCGCGACTGCCGGTCAGCGCACCGGGGCGGGCGCCACCCGCATGCCTGCCGAGGTCATGGCAAAGGCGTCTGC
Organism: Hydrogenophilales bacterium; assembly: GCA_037445185.1. Taxonomy (GTDB): domain Bacteria; phylum Pseudomonadota; class Gammaproteobacteria; order Burkholderiales; family Thiobacillaceae; genus JANWZL01. Next base: position 152 of record JBBIKZ010000010.1, read on the forward strand.
CTACATGCGCCGGCCGTCCACCCCACCCGAGCACCGGACGACGGCCGCATGACCCCATCGAGCGGCCGGTCACAACAAGGCCTGCAGCGATGTGACCTGGTAGGTGGGCAGCGGACCGCCACCGCCGGCGGCTGCCCCGGGCGGCGAGACGCCCCCCAGGACCAGCACGGAATCGATGCCGAAATCGTTGGCGCCCTGGATATCGGTCTCCAGCTGATCGCCGATCATCACCAGCCGCCGGCTGGCGGCCGCCGCCGCGGCCGCCTGGAACAGGGCCGGATGGGGTTTGCCCAGACGCACGAAGCGCAGATCGTCACGGCCGGGATAGCGCCGCGCCAGCACCGCCTCCAGGACCAGGGCGAGACTGCCGGCGGTGATGCCAAACCCGCGACGCATGGGATAGATGAGGTCCGGATTCGGCAGCACGAGGGGGATGCGCAGGCCGCTGTCCAGCTTGTCGATGAGGGCGCTGATGACCTCATCCAGCGTCTCTGGCAGGGGATAGCCCGCCTGGTCGGCCAGCACCAGCACGTCGAAGTCCTCCCCCGGTCGCACGGGTCGCCCCCCGGCCCGTTCGACGTAGACACGGCTGTCCTCCGGCCCCAGCACCAGGGTCCTTCTGCCCACGAGGTCGTGGGCTGCGTAGTAGTCCGTCAGGAGCATCCCGGAGGTGAGGATGCAATTGGGGGCCACCTCCAGACCAAACCCCCGGTAGCGCTCGGCGGCATGCTCGGGCAGCCGGGCGGCCGTATTGGACAGCAACCAATAGGGCACGCCCTGCCGGTTCAACCGCTCGAGCACGGCGGCGGCGCCGGGCAGGGCGCCGTCGAGACTGACCAGCACCCCGTAGGCATCCAGCAGGAGGGCGTCGTACTGCTCGATCAGCCTGTCGAGGGTCACGCGCGGAAGGGTCTGCATGCTGCGTGGCGATGAACGAGAACCGGATCATCATCCCAGATTGTCCATTAGGACGCGGGAGGGCACGCCGCCCATGGTCGAGGCAGTTCGCGCGCGACTGTAGCAGGCGAGGTTGTACACCTCGCCGAGAAAACGAGCGGGGATACTCTCCTCATCCCCGCGAGTCTCAAGCAAGCGAAGCGCAGTGGCCAGTTGCGCGCAAAATGGCCGGCCACGGGCAAGCGAGGCCCGCGTAGGCCATCACGTTGTCTCGAAAGCTGAGATACTCGCATATGCTGACTGTCGATAGATGGCACGGGCCGGTCTAATGGACAAGCTGAGATCATGCCAATATCACCTCCTCATGACGAGTCCGCCATCGGCCAGGCCGCCGCGACCACAACCCCAGCCCTCCGCCGCCGCCAATTCATGCTGCTGATCGCCGCCCTCTGGCTCCTCTTCGCCCTGCCCACACGGGCCTTCGCCGAATCCCCCGCACCCGATTTCGCCGCGTGGCTGGACGGCGTGCGCAAGGAGGCCCTGGCGCGCGGCATCGGCCAGGCGACCCTGGACCAGGTCCTCACCGGACTCTCGCCCATCCCCAGGGTGATCGAACTGGACCAGCGGCAACCGGAATTGGTCGAGGCGTTTCTCGATTATCTCGACCGCCGCGTCACCCCCAGCCGCATCGAGGAGGGTCGCCGGCAGCTCGAGCAGCAGCGTGCCCTGCTGGAGGACATCGAGCGCCAGTATGGCATCCCGCCGCACATCCTGGTCGCCCTCTGGGGCCTGGAGACCAACTATGGCGGCCATCTGGGCGATTTCCCGGTGCCTGCCGCCCTGGCCACGCTCGCCTTCGACCCGCGGCGCAGCCGCTTCTTCCGCGAGCAGCTGTTCGACGCCCTGGCCATCCTGGAGGGCGGTCACATCAGCCCCGAGGCGATGAAGGGTTCCTGGGCCGGCGCCATGGGCCATCTGCAATTCATGCCTTCCACCTACATCGGCTACGCCGTGGATGCAGACGGCGACGGCCGCAAGGACCTCTGGGCCTCCCTGCCCGACGCCTTCGCCTCGGCCGCCAACTACTTGAGGCGGCTGGGCTGGCGCAGCGACGAGCTGTGGGGGCAGGAGGTCCGCGTGCCCGAGGGGTTCGACTGGCAACTGGCCCGCCTGGACGTGACCAAACCGGTCAACGCCTGGTCTGCCCTGGGGGTGACGCAGGCGGACGGCAGCCCCCTGCCCCGCTCCGAACTCGCCGGCGCCATCCTCCTGCCGCAAGGCCACAAAGGCCCTGCCTTCCTGGTCTACCCGAATTTCAACCTGATCTTGAACTGGAACCGTTCCCTGAGTTACGCCCTGGCGGTCGGCATCCTCTCCGACCGGCTACGCGGCATGCCCGAACTGCGCCAGGGTCAGGCGGCGCGGCATGAGCGCCTGACCCGCCAGCAGGTCGTCGACCTGCAGCGACAGCTCGCGGCCCTGGGCTTCGAGCCTGGCGAGGCCGACGGCGTCATCGGCGCGCGCACCCGCACGGCGCTCAAGGCCTTCCAACGCAGCGTCGGTCTGCCGCAGGACGGCTACCCGTCTCCCGAGGTGCTGGCGCGCGTCCAGGCCGAGGCCGTAAGCCGCGGATTGGCGGCAGCCGATCCCATGGCCGCCGGCGGGACGGTGGCGAACAAGGCCGGATCGACCCCCGGACCATGAGCGTCCGGAGGGCCGTGCCGACAGCGGGAACTTGACGCCTCTGTCCTGAGCGCGCAATCTGCCGGACAGAACCCCCCTCTCACGGACTGACTTCATCCTCACCCGCAGGCGGCCCCTTCTGCACGACGACCGAGCGAGTCCTCATGTTACCGACCCTACCCGCGCCCCTGAGCCAAGCCGAGCTGCTGAGGCTAGACGCCTTCCTGCATTCCTCCGCCTGCGGACGCGACGCCATGGGCCTGTCTTATGCGCATGGTTTTCTCACCGCCGTGGCGAGCGGTCCCGAACGCCTCGATCCCGGCGAGTGGCTGCGCCTGGTCTTCGACGAGCCGGTATTCGCAGACGGCGCCCAGGCCGATGACATGCTCGGTCTGGCGATGCGGCTATACCAGGACATCGAGACCAGCCTGGACCGCCCGGGCCACTTCCGTCCTGTGCTCGACTTCCGGCGCAATGCGGCGGGCGAGCCGATCGTGGACGCCTCGGCCTGGTGCCGCGGCTATCGGGCCGGGATGACCGTGTGCGAGGAACAGTGGGCCCTCCACGGCGGGCAACCGCTGCGCGCCCTGCTGGCCACCATCCACACCCTGGCACTCCATCCCGCACCGGCCCTCGGCGCCCTGAACCGCGAGCTCTGCGACCGGTTGCCGCAGACGGCGGAGGCCATCTATCGCTACTGGCGGGCGGAGGCGGCGGCCTGATGGCCGATCGCTGGCAATGCTGGCGCTGCGGCGCCGATCTGGCCGACGTCCCCAGGCCGTACGGTCGCTATGCGCAATGTCCGGCCTGCCGGGCGGACCTGCATGTTTGTCTGATGTGCAAGCACCACGACCCGAACAAGGCGAAACACTGTCGGGAACTGGGTGCGGATGAGGTCAGGGACAAGGCGCGGGCGAACCCCTGTGAATGGTTCGAGGCGCGTCCGGGCGCCCACACACCCAGGTCCGCGCCCTCGCCCACTTGCGCACGCAGCGAACTCGACGCCCTGTTCGGCAACTCCGCCGGCGCAGACCCTGCCACACCGACACGTGCCACCCTGGACGACCTGTTCGGCGGCAAAGCCTGAGGCGACGCAGCCGCGGCTCACTCGTAGTGGATGAAGTCCTCGGCCTGGGCGTCTTCACCGTAACGGTCGATGAGGTCCTCCAGCTCCTCGTACAGGGTCTCGTCCTCGTCTTCGTCGAGGCCCCCCTCGCCCACTAGATGGGCCACCAGGCCTTCGTCCATGGCCTCCATCACGTCGCCCAGCGTGGGCGGCCGGCTGGCCTCTTCCATCACCGCCTCGATGACCCGGCTCAGGGCCTCGCTGGCCGTGCGCTTGAGAAAATCGCTGGCCGGCGCCTCGACGCCGAACTCGTCGATAAGGCTGTCCAACTCGGCGAGCAGGGTCTCGCTCGTCTCCGGATGCAGCCGGTCGGCGTCATAGTGCTCTCCCGCCTCCCCCGTGGCCAGGGCGGCGCGCACCGAGCCGAGGGTGGCGGTCTCAAGGGCGTCTGGATTGCTGGCATACGCCTCGAGAAGCTCGGCCAGCTCGGGTGAAACCCGACTGGAAACATCGATGCTGCGGATCATGGTGGTTACCCCTTAATCGGTCGGTTGTAGCGGGGCCTCGCCCCTTCTTTCTTTGTAACAAGCGGCACGCCGTCGTCAAGTCTGGCGGCTGGGGGCGGCGGCAACGATGCTATCCTGAACATGCGGCTGGCGCCCCGCGCAGAGGGTGGGGCACCCGTCCTTGAGGCAGGTGAGGACATCATGCACAGGACGGTCATATCGAGCGACGATCTCGCCATCCTGCGGGACGCCTACACCCATCTCGAACATCCCAGCCTGGCCGCGCGCCTGACCAATTTCGTCGGCCTGCCCGTGGAACGAGGCATCAGGCTGCTGCCGAAGAACTGGTACGAAGGGCAGCGCCAGGGCACCCAGCGGGCTCTGCTCCGGGCCCTGGACTGGGCGATCCTCTCGCTCGAGGCCGAGACGCGTCCGATGCCGGTCCCGCAAGAGGGTCAACACAAATTGCTGAGCGCCGCCTCTGGCGCCCTGGGCGGATTTTTCGGGCTGCCCGCGGTGCTGGCCGAATTGCCGGTGTCGACCATGCTGACCCTGCGGGCCATCGCCGACATCGCCCGCGGCGAGGGGGAAGACCTGTCCAGCCTGGAGAGGCGCCTCGCCTGCGTCGAGGTCCTCGCCCTGGGCGGCCGCACCGACGAGGACGACGCGGCGGAGACCGGCTACTACGGCATCCGCCTCGCGCTGGCGGTGCACCTCTCGCGCGTCCCGGAGCGGGTGCTGCAACATGGCATCCTGAAGCCGTCACACCCCGCGCTGGTGGAATTGCTCGCCAGCATCGCCGCACGCTTCGGCATCGTCGTGACGGAAAAGACGGCGGTGCAGATGCTGCCCATCCTGGGCGCGCTCAGCGACGCCCTCGTCAATCTGGTCTTCATCCAGCACTTCCAGGACGTGGCGCGTGCCCATTTCACCGTGCGGCGTCTGGAGCGGACCTACGGCGCCGACCTGGTGCGCGAGGCCTATCGCCGGCTGGGCGAGGCGGAGGGTTGAGCGGGGTAGAGGCGCCGCCACCAGCGCATGAAGGGCTCGTGCACGGACTCGTAGAACGAGAGCATGGCCGGCAGCCAGAACAGGGTGACGAGGGTGGTCAGCGCCAGACCGAAGGTGATGCTGGTGGCCATGGGGATGAGGAACTGGGCCTGCAGCGACCGCTCCGCCATGAGGCCGGAGAGCCCGCCGATGGTGGTCAGCGAGGTGAGCAGGATGGCCCTGAAGCGCAGGCAGGCGGCATTGATCAGGGCCTCGCGCACGGCCACCCCCTCTTCGCGCTGATGACGATAGAACTCGGTCAGGATGATGGAGTCGTTGACGACGATGCCGGACAGGCCGAACAGGCCGAACAGTGACAACACGGTCAGATCGAGCCCCATCACCCAATGGCCGAAGATGGCCCCGCCGAGGCCGAAGGGGATGGCGAGCATGATGATCAGCGGCCAGCCATAGTGGGCGAAGACCCAGGTGAGGATGAGATAGATCAGCGTCAGGCCGAGGATCAGGCCCATGCGCATGTCCGCCAGGGTCTGCCGCTGATCGGCAGCCCGGCCCTCGAAGGACCAGCGCACCCCATAGCGGTCCGTCAAAGCGCGCAGGGTGGTGTCGGCCAGGGTGGCGAGGATCTCGTTGGTATTGGCCACGGCGCTGTTGACCTGGGCGTTGACCTCCACCGCCAGCTGTGTCTCGGCATGGCGCAGTGCCTCGAACCCCTGCCGGCTCTGCCAGCTCGCCACCGTCGCCAGCGGCACCCAGCTCCCGTCCGGGGCGCGCACCGTGAGGCGATCCAGACTGGCCAGGCTCACGCGTTCCGCCTCCGGCAGGCGCACCCGTACCTGCACCTCCTCCGGTCCGTCCTGGAAGAGCTGCACCAGGCGGCCGTCGTAGGCGTCCCGTAGCTGACGCGCGAGCTCCTCCACGGTGAAGCCCAGCGCCTCGCCGGCGGGCGTGAGCCGGAAGAGGAGCTGCTCGCGCCCGTAGGGCATGTCGTCTTCGATGCCATACACGCCCGGGATCTGACGCAGCACGGCCTGCAGGTCCAGCGCCGCCTGCTTCAGCGTGTGCGCGTCACGGCCGGTGAGCCGCACCTGGATGTCGGAACCGGGCGGTCCGGCGCGGCGGGGGGCGACGACGAAGGTCTCCATGCCGGCAGGGATCTGGATGCGCGACTGCCATGCCCGCACGAATTCATCGGTGCGCACCTCGCGGTGGTCCGAGGGGATGAGCTCCACGCTCATGGACCCGAACTGGTCGCCCTGACGCACCTGGGTGTCGCCCGCCAGCGCCCCACTGCGGCTGACCGTCTGCGCGATCAGCTTCACGCCGTAGCTTCGTTCGGTCTCCTCCAGGGTCTGGCGCAGGTGATCGAGGAAGGCATCCACCCGTTCGCGCGGTGTGCCGCTGGCGAAGGTGGCGTTGGCGAAGATCATGTAGGGCTCTGGCGTGGGGAAGAAGGTGAATTTCACGCGGCCGCCGGCGATGAGTCCCACGCTCAGGACGAGCAGGGCGATGCCGGCGACCACCGTGCTCCCTCGCCATTCCACGGCCAGTGTCACCAGGCGCCGGAAGGGGCCGTCGCGCAACCGGTCGAAGCCATGCTCCAGGCGGGCGCGCAGGCGGCTCGCCCCCGCCGCGGTCTCGCGCGCGAAGGCGTCCCTGAGGTGCGCCGGCAGGATGAAGAAGCACTCCACCACGGAGGCGAGCAGCACGCACACCATGACGAAGGGGATGTCGAACATGATGTTGCCGATCGGGCCGGACACCAGCATCAGCGGGATGAAGGCCGCCACGGTGGTGAGGCTGGAGGCCATCACCGGCCAGAACATCCTGCGCGCGCCGCCTTCGGCGGCAGCCAGCGGCGGCTCGCCCATGCGCCGGTGGGCATAGGCGTCCTCGCCGACGACGATGGCGTCGTCGACGATCACCCCCAGGGCCATGATCAGGGCGAACAGGCTCATCATGTTGATGGAACCCCCCATCACCCACAGCACGGCCAGGGTGGCCATGAAGGCGGTGGGGATGCCCAGGGCCACCCACAGGGTGACCCGACCGTTGAGGAACAGCAGCAGGATGCCCACCACGATCACCAGGCCCAGCAGGCCGTTCTTCACCAGCAGCGTGATGCGCTCGTCGATGAGGCTCCACTGCTCGTCGTAGACCATGAGCTCGACGGACTCGGGTAGCTGCGGCCGCGTCTCCTCCAGCCACTGGTGGAGGACCTGCGCCGCCTTGAGCGAGTGCCCCTGCTCCGCGCGCTTCAACTGCAGCTCCACGGCGGGGCGTCCGTCCACCTCGAGGAACTGGCTGCCCTCGCGCGCCTGCCGGCTGATCTGCGCCACCTGCCCCAGTTCGATGCGGGCCCCGGCCTCGGTCACCAGGGGCAGGTCGGCATAGTCGCGCGGGTCCTTGCGCAGGTTGACCCCCCGCACCTCACGCTGGACCTCCGCCTCGCCCAGCTTGCCTGCCGGTGCATCCCGGTTCACGGCCGTGAGACGCTGCGCCACCTGATCCAGGCTGAGCCCGAGACGTTCCAGCTCGCGCGCCGGGATGCTTATGGCGATCTCCTCGTCCGGCAGGCCCAGGATGTCGACCTTGTCCACGCCGCGCGCGAGCAACTCGCGCTCGAAACGGCGGGCCAGGCTGCGCAGTTCGGTGAGGCTCTCGCCCTTGACGAGCAGCCGGGCGATGGGCTCGTAGCGCACCACCTTGGTGACCTCGGGCGGTTCGGCGTCACCGGGCAGATTGCGGAATTCGCTCACCGCCTGCTTCGCCTCGTCCAGCGCGGTGATGGGGTCGGTGCCCTCCTTCAGTTCCAGGGTGATGCTGGACAGACCCAGGCTGGAGGTGGAGGTGATCTTGTCCAGACCGGCGATGGTCTTGAGCTTCTGTTCCAGCGGTGTGGTGATGACCTCTTCCACATCCTCGGCCGCCGCGCCGCGCCATTCCACCCGCACGGTGATGACGTCCAGGTCGAAACTGGGGAAGAACTGGATGTTCAGCCTGGACACGGCGAACAGACCCGCCACGATCAGGATGATCATGAGCAGGTTGCCCGCCACCGGGTGGCGGGCGAAGGCGGCGATGAGGTCGCGGCGCTGCATGACGCTCGAGGCTCAGCGGGCCCGATAGGCCTTGGCCGTGCACCGGAAGGGCTTGCGCGGACGGATCATGGGCGCCTGTCGAGCCAGCACGGCGGGATTCCCGATGGTTCGCTCGCCCCGGGCCACGACGCCCGTCTCAGGCCTGTCCCCTGGCCTTGGCCAGCGCCTGGGCCAGGTCCGCCTTGAGGTCGTCGGGGTGCTCCAGTCCCACGGCGATGCGGACGAGCCCGTCGCCGATGCCTGCCGCCGCCCGCTGTTCGGGGGTCATGCGGCTGTGCGTGGTGCTGGCCGGGTGGGTGATGGTGGTCTTGACGTCGCCCAGGTTGGCGGTGATGGACATCAGCCGGGTGGCGTCGATCAGCCGCCAGGCCGCCGCCTGCCCGCCCTCCACCTCGAAGGAGAGGATGCCGCCGCCGCTCGCCTGCTGCCGCATGGCCAGGGCATGTTGCGGATGCGAGGGCAGGCCGGGATAGAGCACCCGCTCGACGCCGGCCTGCGACTCCAGCCACTGGGCCAGTTCCTGAGCATGCCGGGCATGGGCCCGCATGCGCAGCGCGAGCGTCTCCAGCCCCTTGAGCAGGACCCAGGCGTTGAAGGCGGACAGGCTGGGTCCGGCGGTGCGCAAAAACGTGTACACCCCCTCCAGCAAATCGCGGCTGCCCAGCACGGCGCCGCCCAGGACCCGCCCCTGCCCGTCCAGGTATTTCGTGGCGGAGTGGATGACGATGTCCGCCCCCAGTTCCAGGGGGCGCTGCAGGATGGGGGTGCAAAAGCAGTTGTCCACCGCCAGCCAGGCCCCGGCCTCATGCGCGATGTCGGCGATGGCCCGGATGTCGCTCACCTCGGTCAGCGGGTTGGAGGGCGACTCCAGGAAGAAGAGCCGCGTCTGGGGCCGCACGGCGGCGCGCCACTCGCCCGGGTCGGTGGGGGAGACGAAGCTCGTCTCGATACCGAAGTGCGAGAGGATGTTGCCGAACAGCTGCACCGTCGAGCCGAAGATCGAGCGCGAGGCCACCACGTGCTCGCCCGCCCGCATCAGCCCCATGACCGTGGCGAGGATGGCGGCCATGCCGGAGGCGAAGGCGACGCAACGCTCTGCGCCCTCCAGGGCCGCCAGCCGCGCCTCGAACATGGACACCGTGGGGTTGGTGAAGCGGGCGTAGATGGGGCCGGGCTCGGCGCCGGAAAAACGCGCCGCCGCCTCCGCCGCGCTGGCGAAGACGAAGCTGGAGGTCAGGAACATGGCCTCCGAGTGCTCCATGAACTGGCTGCGCACCGTACCGGTGCGGATGGCGAGGGTCTCGGGGTGCAGAGCGTCGGTCACGGTTCCGGTTCCTGAATCAAAGCCATGATGTTAACTCACTGCCCCACCGGCGCGCGGGCAAGACCGGGGCCTGCGACATGACGGACGTGGCGATTTTTCACGCTTGCCGCGTGGGAGTCTGCGCTGGTTCCAGGGCCGGGCGGCGTTGGGAGTCGGGCTGAAGCCCGACCTGCGCCCGACCTAGGCCCGACCTGCGCCCGACCTATCACCGGACCCCTGGCCGCATGAATGACGCGGACCAGCGCCTAATGCGCCAGATTCAGGTGCATCTGCCGGGTGGGCAGGGACTGGCGCACCGGGATGGTGCCGTTGCGCTGCCCCTCCAGCCGGGTCAGATAGTCCTCGGTCACGTCGCCGGTGATGTAGCGACCGTCGAAACAGGAGGCATCGAAGGACACCAGCCTGGGGTTGACCGATTGCACCGCACGGATGAGGTCGGGCAGGTCCTGATAGATGACCGCGTCGGCGCCGATCTCGCGGCAGATCTCCTCGTCGGTACGGCCATTGGCCAACAGTTCGTTGCGGGTCGGCATGTCGATGCCATAGACGTTGGGGAAACGCACGGGCGGACTGGCAGAGGCGAAATACACGCGGTGCGCGCCAGAATTGCGCGCCATCTGGATGATCTCCCGGCTGGTGGTGCCGCGCACGATGGAGTCGTCCACCAGCAGCACGTTCTTGCCGCGGAACTCCAGGGCCATGGCGTTCAACTTCTGGCGCACGGACTTTTTGCGCACGGCCTGGCCAGGCATGATGAAGGTGCGGCCGATGTAGCGGTTCTTGATGAAGCCCTCCCGATAGGGGAGATTCAGACGCATGGCCAGCTGCAGCGCGCTGGGCCGGCTGGTGTCGGGGATGGGGATCACCACGTCGATGTCGAGATGGCCATACGCGCGCCGGATCTTGTCCGCCAGCATCTCGCCCATCCTGAGTCGCGTCTCGTAGACCGAGGTGCCGTCCATGACCGAATCCGGGCGGGCGAAATAGACGTATTCGAAGATGCAGGGGTTGAGGCTGGCGCCCTCGGCGCAGGGGTGGCTGTAGAAGGCACCGTCCAGGGTGACCACGATCGCTTCCCCGGGCGCGACGTCGCGCACGGGTGTGAAGCCCAGGGCATCCAGGGCCACGCTCTCCGAGGCCACCATCCATTCGTCACCGGTGGGCGTCTCCAGCCGGCCGATGATCAGCGGCCGGATGCCATAGGGGTCGCGGAAGGCGAGCAGGCCGAAACCGGCGATCATCGCCACCACGGCGTAGGCCCCGCGGCAGCGGCGGTGCACGCCAGAGACGGCGGCGAAGACGTCCGCCACGTCGAGGCGGTGACCGTGCACCGCCTCCTGCAGCTCGTGCGCGAGGACGTTGAGCAGGACCTCGGAGTCCGAGCCGGTGTTCACATGGCGCAGGTCCTCGCGGAACAGCTCGTCCTGCAGCTGCTCGGTATTGGTCAGGTTGCCGTTGTGACCCAGCACGATGCCGAAGGGCGAGTTGACATAAAAGGGCTGCGACTCGGCCGGGCTCGAGGCCGAGCCCGCGGTCGGATAGCGCACGTGGGCGATGCCGGCGTTGCCCAGCAGATTGCGCATGTCACGGGTGCGGAAGACGTCCCGAACCATGCCGGTGGACTTGTGCATGTGGAACATGCTGCCCTCCGCGGTGACGATGCCGGCGGCGTCCTGGCCGCGATGTTGCAGCAGTTGCAGGCCGTCGTAGAGGAGCTGGTTGACGGGCTGGCTGGAGACGATGCCGAGTATGCCGCACATGGTCTGATCGCTTTCAGGTCCTACGCTGACGACGGGCCGCCCCAGGCACGCGCTGCCCCCGCGGCGGGCGGTGCGATCGCTGCACACGTGCATGGGACATGGCCGAGCTCAATACCGGATATGGGCCGCAAGTCGCGCGGGCAACCAGGGCATGGCCATCCTGGCACCCGATTCGAGCTGTGCGCGCAGCAGGGCGTCTTGCCAGAGGCGCGTCTGGGGCAGGGCGGTCAGGCCGGCCAACAGGGTGAGCAGCAGCACGATGATGCCGCCGCGCAGGGCGCCGAAGACCAGGCCCATGAACTTGTCGTAAAAACCCAGGCCGACCCATTTCACCATGCCGGCCAGGACCGTCCCGCTCAGGCTGGCCAGCAACAGGATGGCGACGAACACCACGACGATGGCGGCGAAATGCCGCAGCGCCTCGCTCTCCACCCCTGGCACCCAGGGCGCGACGATGGGGGCGAGGGACTTGGCGAACAGGAAGGCAAGCACCCAGGCGCCGAGGGAAAACACCTCCCGCACCAGACCGCGCATCAGCCCGGCCAGGCCCGAGACGGCCACCACCGCGACGACGAGGAGGTCGAGTCCGGTCATGGAGGGATCAAGGCCCCAACAGGATCGGGCCGAAGCCCTTGGCGCGCAGCTTGGTCTGCCACTCCAGGGCCTGCTTGCGCTCGGCATAGGGGCCCGTGCGCACCCGCCACTGTCCGCCGACCTCCTGCACCACGACCTCGAAACCGGCCGCCCGCGCCTTGTCGGCGAGCTGCCGGGCATTGGCCTCGCTGGTGAAAGCGCCCAATTGCAGGAAGTAACCACGCGCGGCGAACGGCTCCGATGCGGGCACGGGTTTCTTGTCCGCCGCGGGTGCCACCGGCTTCGCCGGGGCAGGCCGAGTCTCCTCGGCGGGTACGGGCATGGCCTGCGAGGGGGGCGTGGCCGTGAGGGGCGGCGATACCGCGGGCGCCGGCGTGACCGGCGGTGCCTCGACTGGTGCCGGCGCCTCGGGGGGTTGCGCGGCCGCATCGGCCTCCACCGCAGGGGCCGGGGTGTCTGGCGCGGGTGGGCCGGGTTCGAACGGCGTGGACGGATCGGGTATGCGGATCTCTACCCCGGGGCCGAGGGGTTTGGGTTCCGGGTTGAACAGCATGGGCAGGACGACCACGGCAAGCAGGGCCAGGGCGATGGCGCCCACCAGACGCCGGCGCGCGCGTCGGCGCAGGTCCATCTCCTCGGTCGTCAACCTGTCGATATCGGCCATGGCTCAGGAGTCCGTCTCTATAGCAGTACACCCTACGCAATCCGAGGCGTTTACCCGGCGTGCCTCGCAGGTCAGGCCTTCGGTCGGGCCGTGGCTCGGGCTTCGGCCCGACAAGCCTCCACTGCGCTCGCGGCCGCCGCCACGGTATAAAAGGAACCGAAGGCGATGATTATATCGGCCGGGCCCGCACAGGCACAGGCCGCCTTCAGGGCCTCAGCCACCCCGTCATACTCGCCCGAGACCTCGATGCCCTCCGCCTGCAACAGGCTGCGCAGCGTCTGCGCCGCGTGCCCGCGCGGACCGGGCAGTCCGGCCACGAACCAGGCATCGACCAGGGGTTGCAGGGGTCGCACCACCCCCGCCACGTCCTTGTCACGCAGCATGCCCAGCACCGCGAGGCGACGCCCGCCTGCCTCGAGCCTGGCCAGGTTGCTGGCCAGGGCCCGCGCCGCCTGGGGGTTGTGGGCCACATCGAGGATGATCATGGGCGGCCCGGCCATGACCTGAAAGCGCCCCGGCGGGCGTGCCCGTGCGAGCCCCGTGCGCAGCGCCTGCATGGACACGGGCAGGCGCTCGCGCAGCGTATCCAGGGCGGCCACCGCTGCGGCGGCGTTGGCGAGCTGAAACGCACCGGGCAGGGCGGGCAGCGGCAGGGCGGCATAGTGGCGGGCGCCGACACGGCAGGCCCAGCCGCCCTCCCCTGTCTCCAGGGTGATCTCGCTGCCCAGGCGCATGAGCCGTGCGCCCAGGGCGCGGGCATGCGCCAGTAGGCTCGCCGGTGGGTCCGGGTCGGTCACCACCGCGGGGCGGCCGGCACGGAAGATGCCGGCCTTTTCCCGGCCGATGGCCTCCCGCGTGTCGCCCAGGTACTCCTGATGGTCGAGGTCCACCGAGGTGACCACGGCGCAATCGGGCTCGAAGACGTTGACCGCGTCCAGGCGGCCGCCCAGCCCCACCTCTAGCACCGCGGCCTCGGTCCCGAGGTGGCGGAACAGCCAGACGGCCGCGAGGGTGCCGTGCTCGAAATAGGTCAGGGGGATGTCGCCGCGGGCGGCCTCGACCGCGGCAAAGGCCGCCACATGCAGCGCCTCCGGCAGTTCCTCGCCGGCCACCCGCACCCGCTCGCGGTAATGCAGCAAATGGGGGGAGGTGTAGCAACCCACCCGGTAGCCGGCATCGCCGAGCATGGCCTCCAGATAGGCGCAGGTCGATCCCTTGCCGTTGGTCCCCGCGACGGTGACGACCGGACAGTCTAAGGTCAGCCCCAGGCGACGCCGCACGGCATCGACCCGGGTGAGCCCCAGTTCGATGGCCCTGGGGTGCCTGGCTTCCAGCAGGGCGAGCCAGTCTTGCAGGCTCGCCGGCTGGGAAGGCGTGTCGTTACGCGGCGGCAAAGACAGTCGTCTTCGGAACGATCAGGCCTGCGGCGGGGGTTTGCGCATCAGGCAGGAGACGGTGCGGGCAATGGTCCTGCGCAGCTCGCGGCGATCGACGATCATGTCGATGGCGCCGTGCTCGAGCAGGAACTCCGAACGCTGGAAACCCTCGGGCAGCTTCTCCCGCACCGTCTGTTCGATCACCCTCGGTCCGGCGAACCCGATCAGGGCGCCCGGCTCGGCGATGATCACGTCGCCCAGCATGGCGAAGCTGGCCGACACGCCGCCCATGGTGGGGTCGGTCAGCACGGAGATGAAAGGCAGGCGATGCGCGGCGAGCTGGGTGAGCGCAGCGCTGGTCTTGGCCATCTGCATGAGCGAGAGCAGCCCTTCCTGCATGCGCGCCCCGCCGCTGGCGGAGATGCAGACGAAGGGCTGCTTGCCCTTGATGGCGGCATCCACCCCGCGCACGAAGCGGTCCCCCACCACCGAGCCCATGGAGCCGCCCATGTAACGGAACTCGAAGGCGGCGGCCACCAGAGGGATCCCCAGCACCTTGCCGGCGACGACCACCAGGGCGTCCTTCTCGCCGGTCTGCTTGGTGGCCTCGGCGATGCGCTCGCTGTACTTGCGGCTGTCCTTGAAGCGCAGCGTGTCCACCGGCAGCACATTGGCACCGATCTCGGTCTGATCGCCGGGGTCGAGCAGGAACTCCAGCCGCATCCTGGCGCCGATGCGATTGTGATGGCCGCACTGCGGGCAGACCTGGGCATTGTTGTCCAGGTCGGCGGCATAGAGCACGGCCTCGCAGTTCGGACATTTGCTCCACAGCCCCTCCGGGACGGTCTTCTTGGCGGCCTCGACCCGGCGTTGGATCTTGGGCGGCAGGATCTTCTGGAACCAGCTCATTCTCGGGGATCAGGTCACAGGCAACAGATTACAGGGATGCGCGCCCGTCAGTCGCGCCACGTTACTGGTATCTGGCATCTGTTAGCTGGCATCCAGCGCCGCACGCACGCCGGCGACGAAGTTGCGCACGTTCTCGAGCAGGGTCTCGCGCGGCGAGCGCTCGACCTCCTGCACGATGCGGCTGCCGATGACCACGGCGTCGGCCACCTCTGCCACCCTGCGCGCGGTCTCGGCATCCCGTATGCCGAAGCCGACACCCACGGGCAGGCCGGTGCGGGACCGGATATGCGGCAGGCGCGCCGTCACCTCTTCGAGGTCCAGGTTGGACGCCCCCGTCACCCCCTTGAGCGACACGTAGTAGATGAAGCCGCTGGCATGCCGGGCCACGGCCGCGACCCGCTCGTCGGACGAGGTCGGCGCGAGGAGGAAGATGGCGTCCAGGCCGTGCCGTCTCAGGTTGGCGGCGAAATCGGCCGCCTCCTCGGGCGGGTAATCCACGGTCAGCACGCCGTCCACCCCCGCCGTGCGCGCATGCTCGCAGAACAGATCCTGGCCCATGGCCTCGATGGGGTTGGCATAACCCATGAGCACGATCGGCGTGACGCCGTCGGTCTGGCGAAAGGCCGCAACCATGGCCAGCACCCGGCGCAGGCTGACGCCTTGCTTGAGCGCCCGCTCGGAGCTGCGTTGGATGGTGGGTCCGTCGGCCATGGGGTCGGAAAAGGGCACGCCCAATTCGAGGATGTCCGCCCCCCCGGCCACCAGGGCGTGCATCAGGGGAACGGTGAGGTCGGGCTCGGGGTCACCGGCGGTGATGAAGGGGATGAGGGCCTTGCGGCCCTGCGCCCGCAAGGCGTGAAAACGTTCCTGGATGCGCGACATGATCCTGGTGGCCAATGACTACAGCGTGATACCGGCCAGCCCGGCGACGGTATTGATGTCCTTGTCGCCCCGGCCGGAAAGGTTCACCAGCAGGACCTTGTCGCGCGCCAGGGTGGGCGCCAGCCTGGCCGCGTAGGCCAGGGCGTGGCTGGACTCGAGGGCGGGGATGATGCCCTCGTAGCGGCACAGATCGTGAAAGGCCTGCAGGGCCTCGTCATCGGTGACCGCGACATACTCGGCGCGACCGTTGTCCTTGAGATAGCTGTGTTCCGGGCCGACGCCGGGATAGTCCAGACCGGCGGACACGGAGTGCGTCTCGCTGACCTGGCCGTTCTCGTCCTGCATCAGGTAGGAACGGAAGCCGTGCAGCACACCCGGCGTGCCGGCGGCGAGCGGCGCGGCATGCCTGCCCGAGGCAAGGCCCAATCCCGCGGCCTCGACACCGATCAGTCGCACCTCGTCATAGGGGATGTAGGGATGGAAGATGCCGATGGCGTTCGACCCGCCCCCGACGCAGGCGATGACCGCATCGGGCTGACGGCCGATGAGCTCGGGCATCTGCGCGATGCACTCCCTGCCGATGACGGATTGGAAATCGCGCACCAACATGGGGTAAGGGTGCGGACCGGCGGCGGTGCCGAGGACATAGAAGGTGTGCTCGACATTGGTCACCCAGTCGCGCATGGCCTCGTTCAGCGCGTCCTTGAGCGTCCTGGAACCGGATTCCACCGGGACCACCGTCGCCCCCAGGAGCTTCATGCGGAAGACGTTCGGGGCCTGACGCTTGACGTCTTCGGCACCCATGTAGACCACGCATTCCATGCCGTAGCGGGCGGCCACCGTGGCCGTCGCCACGCCATGCTGCCCGGCGCCGGTCTCGGCGATGACGCGCGGCTTGCCCATGCGCCGCGCGAGCAGGGCCTGCCCGACGGTGTTGTTGATCTTGTGCGCGCCGGTGTGGTTGAGGTCCTCGCGCTTGAGATAGATCTGGGCGCCGCCCAGCGCCTCCGACCAGCGGCGGGCATGGTAGATGGGGCTGGGCCGACCGACGTAGTGCCGCAACTCGTGCGCGAACTCGGCCTGGAACCCCGCATCGTCACGCACCCGCTCGTATTCCCGGCGCAACTCGTCCAGGGCCGCCATGAGGGTCTCGGCGACGAACACGCCGCCGTAAGGGCCGAAATGGCCGCGTGCGTCGGGCAGCCGGGTCAGCTCGGCCCAGCGCGAGCCCCCTTGCCCTCGAGCCGTCTCCACGACGGCGGCGTTCGCCCCCGGTTCAAACATCTGCATTGCGCACCTCGCGTATGAAGCGAGCGATCAGGCTCGCATCCTTGACACCCTTGGCCAGTTCCACGCCGCTGGAGACATCCACCGCCCAGGGTCTGACCTGCCGCACGGCAGCGGCGACGTTGTCAGGGTCCAGTCCGCCGGCCAGGACGATGGGACGGGCGAGATCGCGCGGAATCAGGTCCCAGTCGAAGCGCTGCCCGGTTCCGCCGTGCTGGTGGGGATGGTAGGCGTCCAACAACAAGCCGCGCGCGCCGGCGAAGCTGGCCGCGTATTGTAGCAAATCCGTCTCCCGCCTGACCCGCACCGCCTTGAGATAGGGCAGACCGAAGGCGGCGCAGTACTCCGGCGGCTCGTCGCCATGGAACTGCAGCATGTCGGGCCGGAAGACCTCCAGCACGGCCCTCACCTCTTCCGGTCTCGGGTCCACGAACAGGGCCACGGTGGTGACGAAGGGCGGCAACGCCGCGGCGATGGCGGCCGCCTGTTGCGCGGTCACCCGGCGCGGGCTGGCCGGGGCGAAGACCAGGCCGATGGCATCCGCCCCGGCGTGCGCCGCCGCCAGGCCATCCTCGATGCGGGTAATACCGCAGATCTTCACCCGGGTCATGCGCGCAGGCTTCCGGAATCAGAGGTCAGGAAACAGAAGCGGCATTAGCGCACGCCCCGCCGTCTCAGGCAAGCCCCAGACGGGGTCGTAGCGCACCTGCGTCAGATACAGTCCATCGGCGGCGTAGGTCGCGGCACCCTGCGTGCGGTCGCGGCCCTCGAGCAAGGCCGCGATCCAGTCGGGTGGGCGCCGCCCCAGCCCCACCCACACGAGGGCGCCGACCATGTTGCGCACCTGATGGTGCAGGAAGGCATTGGCGCTGAATTCGAACAGGATGAAGTCGCCCCGGCGCGTCACATGCGCCCGGCGCAGCGCGCGCACCGGCGAGCGGGCCTGACATTCGGCCGCACGGAAGGCGGAAAAATCGTGTTCTCCGACCAGACGGGCGGCTGCCGCGGCCATGCGCGCCACGTCCAGCGGGGCATGCTGCCAGCCGACGCGACCGGCGAGCAACGCCGGGCGCACGGCATGATTGAGCAGCACATAGCGATAGCTGCGCTCCAGGGCGGCATAGCGGGCATGGAAGCGATGATCGACCTGCCGCGCCCACAGGACGGCCACGCCAGGGGGCAGCAAGGCATTCACACCGCGTATCCAGGCGCTGTCCGGGCGCCGATATTCGGCGTCGAAATGCACCACCTGGCCGAGCGCATGCACCCCCGCATCGGTGCGTCCGGCCACGACGGTCTGCACGGGTGCCCCGTGGACCTGCGCCAGGGCGTCTTCCAGAACGTCCTGGATGGCGCATCCGCCGGCCTGGGTCTGCCAGCCGCAGAAGGCCCGGCCGTCGTATTCCAGCCCCAGGGCTATGCGTACAGCCACGCCACCCCCAGGGTCAGTATGCCCAGCACCAGCCAATCCAGCGTTCGGTAGGGTCGCACGGCAAGGACGTAGCTGCGGGGACCCGATCGCGCCGGTAGTTCGCCGGCAAGAAGTGCCCGCATGGCCGCCCAGCCCTGCGTTTGTTCCATGGCCTCCATGGTCAACGCCAGACGCACCGCGACCCGATCGCGATCGATACCGACCCTGGCGAGGGGACGCAGAATGCTGTGTAAGCCCGTCAGCAGGTCGGCGCGGGCCAGGCGCAGCACGAGGACGTCCAACAGCAGCAGGAGCAGGGCGATACGCCAGGCCTGCACGAGGCCCTCGTACAGGCCCTGACGTGTGGGTGCATAGTCCACCAGGCCGGGGTGGAGGGCCTCGCCGGGCAGGCTGTAGCCATAGGTGATCACCATGAGGATGAGCAGCCAGCGCGCGCGGCGCATCAGGGTCCAGACCTGTCTCAGCCGGCCGAGCGAGACGCTGCCGAGGGCCAGACTGCCAACCAGGAGCTGGAAAAGGCTCAGCCCCGGCACTGCCAGGGCTGAGAGGAGGTAAATCAGGATGCGGGTGCCTGGGTGCAAGGCAGGGGGGAAGCCCAGCTTTCTACAGGCTCGTAGGTCAGGCTTCAGCCTGACTCGTCGGCCTGAAGGCCGACCTGCAAGCCGTTGATTCGTCTGGGTTCGATGCCCTATCTGGGACAGTCCTATGCCACCTCGCCGAGCAGCTTCTGGGCCTCGCTGCGCTGCCTGCTGTCGCCGTCGCTCAACACCTCCTGCAGGATCTCGCGGGCCCCTTCGTGATCGCCCATCTCCAGATAGGCACGGGCCAGATCCAGCTTGGTGTTGGTCTCCTCCCAGACCTCAGGATCGATCTCCCCGGCCACCTCGGCCGCCGTCTCCTCAGCAGGCGGTAAGACGGCTTCGAACGTCGGTGCCTCGGGCATCCCGCCCGCGCTGGGCGTTTCGGGCGGGGCGAGAGGCTCGCCCAGGTCGAGATCGATACCGCTCAGATCGAGCTCGGGCGGCGCATAGGCGGCCTCGGCCGTCGATGCGGGCTCGACTGCCGACGGCTCGCCGGCCAACGCCAGTTCGGCCAGGTCAGACTCGGCCTCGGCAACCGTCACCTCGGGGGCAGCCGGCGGTGACAGTCGCTCCTCGACCCCGGTGATGTCCAGGGAGAGGTCATACTCGGCTTCCTCCGGCCCTTCCACGACGGCAAGCTGTTCCAGCTCTTCATAACCGGGCAACGCCGTCTCCAGCATGTCCAGATCCGCAGGCTGCGAGCCCGACTCGGCCGCAGGCGCACCCAGGCCGGCCTCTGCCTGCGCTTCGCCGGCAGCGGCCGCCTCGGCCATCGACGGCGTGGCCTCGTATGGCATCAGCGACTCGACGTCCGGGTCGATCTCGGTCGTCGTTTCCGATGCGCCGGAGAGCAGGCCCAGATCGGTCAGCCCTTCGCCGGGGGTTGTCTGCGCGGGCGCACTCGCCGCTGCCGCAGTGGCGGCCGCCGCCGCGGCGGCCGTGCCGGCGGCCACCATCGCCGGACCGGTGACGCCAGGCGTGACGCGGTACAGGGGGTTGTCCGGATCGATGCCGCGACCCATCTCGGCCGCCTTCATCCAGATCTCGGTGGGCTGGCCGCCCAGGCTCGCATACAGCTCGCTCGCCTGGGTCTCGAAGGCCACCGTGTCCTTGCGGGCGGCGTAGATCTCCAGCAGCTTGAGCGTGATCTCGTGACGGTTGGGATCCTTGGCCAAGGCCTCCTTCAGGATCTCCTCGGCCTGGGTGTCGCGGCCATAGGCCATGTAGACCTCGGCCTCGGCGATGGGGTCCACCTCGTGAGCATCGATGGCCCCGAGGCCCAGACGACTGAAGTCCGTCATCAGCGCGCTGCCCCCGGTGGGGGTGCCGCCCACCCCCGTGCCGGCGGTGAATACGGCCTCGTTCTTGAATTCGCCGCCGGTCATGATGCTGTCTTCGAAGTTGGTCAGCCCCTTCCGGCGGCGCGTGCCCACCATCATCATCCACAGCAGGAAGGACAGCAGCACGGCCGCGACGATCCCCCCGATGTAGAGGGGATTGCTGATGAAGGTCGACAACCAGTTGGGCCCTTCCTCTTCCGGTACGGGCAGAGGCGCCGGCACGGCCGCAGGCTGGGCGGCTTTGGGCGCGGGGGTGGGCGCTGCCGCCTGGGGCGCGGGGGTGGCCGAGGCGGGGGTCTCGGCTGGCTGCGGCGGCGAGGCCGCCGGCGCTTCGGCCGACTTCAGCTCGAGCAACCGCTGCATGTCCTTGACGGTACGCTCGAGCTGGGCCACGCGCTCCTGCGCCTCGAGCAGCGCCCGGCCCTTGGCGGCGAGTTCCTCCTCGAGGGACTGGATCTTCTCCATCGCCTTGGCCGCCCCCGGTTCCCCCTTGGAGAGCCTGAGGACGTCCTCGGCCGCGGCCGCCGGGGGCGCTTCGCGGCGCTCCGGCGCGGGCAGGACCCTGCCCGCCGCCGCCTCGGGCGCCGCGCCGGCCGGCCGCGCGGCGGCCGCCTCGGCGAGCCGTGAGCGGTAGGCGTTCCAGGCATCCGCGTGCAAGCGCACCTCCCGGCTGGCCCGGGCGGGGTCCACCCGCAAGGCCGTGTCCCGGTCGGGCAGGTTGAGCACCGCCCCGCGCTTGAGGCGGTTCATGTTGTTGCCCAGGAAGGCGGCGTTGTTTTGCTGGTAGATGCCGAGCATCATCTGGTCCAGGGTGACGTCGGCGGGCTTGGTCTTGCTGGCGATGGCATGCAGGGTTTCGCCGGCCTTGACCGGGCCGTAGCGCATGCGCTCGGCAGGCCGCGCTGCCGGGGCTTCGCCGGCGGCCGCCTGACTCGACGCCGGCTCGCGCTCGGTCCTGGTGCTGACCGGTGTTTGCGGCGGGGCCGTCTCGGCCCTGGGCCGCGTGTCCGCGGGCGGATCGAGCAGCAGCGTGTATTCGCGGATCAGGCGCCCGGTGCTCCAGTTCAACTCTATCAGCAGGTCGAGGAAGGGGTCGTTGACCGGCGCGGCGGAGGTGATCCTGATGACCGGCTGGCCGTTGGGGCGCTGGTCGACCTCGAAGCGCAGGCCGTTGAGGGCCTCGGCGCGCTCCATGCGGGCCTGGCGGAAGGCTTCTGCGCTGGCTAGCCTCGCGTTGATCGAGCCTAGATCGTCACCCTGGACCGCGACCAACTCGATCTCTGCCCGCAAGGGTTGGCCGAGTGCGGACTGTACCGACAGCTTGCCCAGCCCTGCCGCCTCGACCCCGGAGGCGAGCAGGATCGCACTCAACAGCCCACTGATTCGCAAATGTTTTCGCATCGCTCCGCCCTACGCTGAAGTTGTCCCGAATGAGTGCCGATCGACCTGGAATGAAATTTTTTGCGAGCCCACACGGGCTTAGGCACTGTATTTAACGACTTTTCTAACGGTATCTTTAATTCAACCCGGATTCAATCAATTTTTCCAGACCCAGACGCAGTTGCTGCGCCTCCAGCCGGGCGTGATCATAGGTCAGCCAGACCGAGAAATGCCGACCGTCCGCAGCGTCCAGTCTGAAACGGCCCAGCACCACATCCGTGCTGTCCACGCCGTCCGTGGCGGGGGTCGGCGCTGCACCGGGTTGCGGCGCGTTCATCACCAGCACCCCCGGCACATGTGCCAGCCGGCGCTGTATCGCCTGCCGGTCCAGGCTGCGTTCACCGCGACCGTGCAAGGCAACGACGGCGCCATGGAAAGTCGGCAGCCATGCGGCCGTGAATTGCGTCACCAGGTCCTCCCCCCAGATGGTTCGCAGCGTTCGGCGGAGGTTACGCTCCAGTGCGCTGTCTCCGTCCTTGCCGATCTCCCCCACCTGAGGCAACAGGTTGAAGGCGATCTGGACCGGGAAGACCTCGGCCTCCACCGACTCGAGGGCGAACAGGGCGCGTGACTGCCGCACCAGTTCGTCGATGCCGGCCTGTCCTCGCGCCGCCACCGGCAAGCCGATGAAGCCGCTCAGGTGGTGCAGACCCGAGCCGCCCAGGATGGGCCCGAGCACCCGGATGATGGCCGCGCTGAGCGCATCGTGCACCTCGGTGAGCAAAGTGCCCGGCACGGCAGTCACCATCCCGCTCACGGCCAGCACGCGACAGCCGCGATCCAGCAGGCGCTCGGCCTGTCGGGCCGCAGCCGGTCCGTGCGCCGCGATGATCGCCACCGCCACCGTCGACCAATCGACGTCGTCAGGGCTCCGGCAGGGCAGTTCCTCGTCGCCGTAACGGACACAGCCCTCGGCCTCATCCAGCGATACGGGGATGACGGACTCCGCGGCCAGGGCCAGTTCCGACAACTCCTCGAGCAGCGACTCGCCGACGGAGTCGTCCGCCCCGACGATGACGATGTGCCGAGTGCCCACTGTGACCAGGATCAGGCCTCCAGCAGGATGCGCAGCATGCGCCGCAGGGGTTCCGCTGCCCCCCACAGCAGTTGGTCGCCGACGGTGAAGGCGGACAGGTACTGCGGGCCCATGTTGAGCTTGCGCATGCGGCCGATGGGCACGGTCAGGGTGCCGGTGACGGCGGCCGGCGTCAGTTCGCGCATGGTGATCTCGCGTTCGTTGGGCACCACCCTGACCCAGGCGTTGTGGGCGGCGATCAGGCCGTGGATGTCGTCGAGCGGGACGTCACGGGTCAGTTTGATGGTGAGCGCCTGGCTGTGGCAGCGCATCGCCCCCACGCGCACGCACAGCCCGTCGATGGGGATGGGGTCGTGCGAGCGGCCGAGGATCTTGTTCGCCTCCACCTGGGCCTTCCACTCCTCCTTCGACTGGCCGGACTCGAGTTGCACGTCGATCCAGGGGATGAGCGAGGCGGCGAGCGGCGCCGGCCAGGCATCGAGCGGATAACGGTCGGAGCGCAGGAAATCGGTGACCTTGCGGTCGATCTCGAGGATCGCCGAGGCCGGGTCGTCGAGCAGGTCCTTCACCTCGGCGTGTATGGCGCCCATCTGCGCGAGCAGTTCGCGCATGTTGCGCGCGCCGGCGCCGGAGGCGGCCTGGTAGGTCATGGGGCTCACCCACTCGACCAGCCCCGCGTCAAACAGCCCGCCGATGGCCATGAGCATGAGCGAGACGGTGCAGTTGCCGCCGACATAGGTCTTGATCCCGCGCGCCAGGCCGTCCTCGATGACCTTGCGGTTCACCGGGTCGAGGATGATGATGGCCTCGTCTTGCATGCGCAGCGTCGAGGCGGCATCGATCCAGTAGCCGTTCCAGCCCGCCTGGCGCAGCCGTGGATAGACGTCCTTGGTGTAGTCGCCGCCCTGGGCGGTGACGATGATGTCCATGGCCTTCAGCTCATCCACGGACAGGGCATCTTTGAGCGGCGGCACCTCGCGGCCGATGTCCGGCCCCCTGCCGCCCACGTTGGAGGTGGTGAAGAACACCGGTTCGATCAGGTCGAAGTCCCGCTCCTCGCGCATGCGGCCCATGAGCACCGAGCCCACCATGCCGCGCCAGCCGATCAGTCCTACGCGTTTCATGTCGTTCATCCTCATGCAATCTATGCCTGCAGTGCCGCGACCACGGCATCGCCCATGGCGCTGCAGGATACCCGCTCGCAGCCCTCGGTCCAGATGTCACCCGTGCGGTAACCCCGGGCGATCACCTTTTTGACCGCGTCGTCGATACGCCCGGCGGTGGTCGCGTCGTCGAAGCTGTACTTGAACATCATCGCCAGGGACAGGATGGTGGCCAGCGGGTTGGCCACGTCCCGGCCGGCGATGTCCGGCGCGCTGCCGTGGATGGGCTCGTACAGGCCCTTGTTGTTGGCGTCGAGCGAGGCCGAGGGCAGCATGCCGATGGAGCCCGAGAGCATGGCGGCCTCGTCGGAGAGGATGTCGCCGAAGAGGTTGCCGGTGACGATGACGTCGAACTGCTTGGGGTTGCGCACCAGCTGCATGGCGGCGTTGTCCACGTACATGTGGGAGAGCTCGACCGCGGGAAACTCGCGCGCCACCTCGATGACCACCTGCCGCCACAGCTCGGAGCACTCCAGCACGTTGGCCTTCTCGACCGAACACAGCCGCCGGCCGCGCTTCATGGCGATGTCGAAGGCCACCCGTGCCACCCGGCGGATCTCCGACTCCGCGTAGAGCATGGTGTTGTAGCCGACCCGCTCGCCGTCTCTCACCTCGATGCCGCGCGGCTGGCCGAAATAGACGTCCCCCGTGAGCTCGCGCACGATCATGATGTCCAGCCCCGCCACCACCTCGGGTCGCAAGGTGCTGGCCGCGGCGAGCTCCGGATAGAGCAGGGCCGGGCGCAGGTTGGCGAACAGGTTCAGTTCCTTGCGGATACGCAGCAGCCCGCGCTCGGGGCGCAGGGGCCGATCCAGGCTGTCGTACTGCGGACCGCCCACGGCGCCGAGCAGTACGGCGTCCGCCTCGCGCGCGAGCTTGAGCGTCGCCTCGGGCAGGGGATCGCCGGCCGCATCATAGCCAGCGCCGCCGATGGGGGCCTCCTCGGTCTCGATCCCGAGCCCCTCGCGCCGCAGCAGATCCAGCACCTTCATGGCCTGGGCGACGATCTCCGGGCCGATGCCGTCACCCGGCAGCACTGCGATTTTCATGTCTCCTCCACAAGCAGAACTCGAAGCGTGTTGGCGAGGCCGTGATCGCGGACAGGTCCGCTCCTACGCGAACAGCCAGGGCGCCTCGGCGCGGCGCCTGGCCTCGTAGGCCCGGATCTCGTCCACGTGCTGCAGCGTGATGCCGATGTCGTCCAGCCCCTCGAGCAGGCGGTGTTTGCGCTCGGCGTCCACCTCGAAGCGGAAGGCCTCACCGCTGGGGGTGGTCACGGACTGCGCTTCCAGGTCCACCAGGAGGCGATAACCCTCGGTGGCCTCGGTCTCGCGGAACAGCCGGTCCACCGCCTCGGCCGGCAGGACGATGGGCAGCAGGCCGTTCTTGAAGCAGTTGTTGTAGAAGATGTCGGCGAAACTGGGCGCGATGATGGCCCGGAAGCCGTAGTCCACCAAGGCCCAGGGGGCGTGCTCGCGCGATGAGCCGCAGCCGAAGTTCTCGCGCGCGAGCAGGATGCTCGCCCCCTGGTAGCGCGGCTGGTTCAGCACGAAATCGGGGTTCAGGGGCCGCGTGCTGCAGTCCTGGCCCGGCTCGCCGCGGTCGAGATAACGCCACGCATCGAACAGGTTGGGGCCGAAGCCGGTGCGCTTGATGGACTTGAGAAACTGCTTGGGGATGATGGCGTCGGTGTCGACGTTGGCGCGGTCCAGCGGCGCCACCAGCCCCTCGTGGCGGACGAAGGGCTTCATCGCGTGGACCTCTGGATGGCCTCGCCGGCCTTCTCGATGTCCTGGCCGATGCCGCGCACGGTGTTGCAGCCGTAGACGCTGAAGACGACGGCAACCGCCACACCGATGAGCAAAAGCTTCACCACACCCAGGATGATCAGGTTCTTCGGGGTCATCGCCTCACCTCGGGCTCAAAGATTGCGTACATCGACGAAGTGGCCATACACCGCCGCGGCGGCGGCCATGGCCGGGCTGACCAGATGGGTGCGCCCGCCCTGCCCCTGCCGCCCCTCGAAGTTGCGGTTGGAGGTGGAGGCGCAACGCTCCCCGGGCTCCAGCCGGTCGGCATTCATGGCCAGGCACATGGAACAGCCCGGCTCGCGCCACTCGAAGCCGGCCTCGATGAAGACGCGATCCAGGCCCTCGGCCTCCGCCTGCCGTTTGACCAGACCCGAGCCCGGCACCACCAGGGCCTGCTTGACATTGGCGGCCACCTTGCGTCCCCGCGCCACCGCCGCCGCCTCGCGCAGGTCCTCGATGCGGGAGTTGGTGCAGGAGCCGATGAACACCTTGTCCACCGCGATGTCGGTCATGGCGGTGTGGGGGGCGAGCCCCATGTAATGCAAGGCCCGCTCCCAGTCGGATTGCTTGACTGGGCTGGGCGCCTCTGCCGGGTCGGGCACGCGGCCGGTCACCGGCACCACCATCTCCGGCGAGGTGCCCCAGGTGACCTGGGGAACGATCTCGGCGGCATCGAGTTCGACCACGGCATCGAAGCGTGCACCGGGGTCCGAGACCAGGGTACGCCAATACGCCTCCGCCCGCCCCCATAGCTCGCCCTTGGGGGCGTAAGGTCGGCCGCGCAGGTAGGCTATGGTCTTGTCGTCCACCGCCACCAGCCCCGCCCGGGCGCCCGCCTCGATGGCCATGTTGCACAGGGTCATGCGCCCTTCCATGCTGAGGGTGCGGATCGTGCTGCCGGCGAATTCGATGGCATAGCCGGTGCCGCCGGCGGTACCGATGCGGCCGATCACCGCCAGGGCGACATCCTTGGCCGTCACCCCCCGCCCCAGCGCGCCTTCTACCCTGATCAGCATAGTCCTGGACTTCTTCTGCCACAGGCACTGGGTGGCGAGCACGTGCTCCACCTCCGAGGTGCCGATGCCGAAGGCGAGCGCGGCGAAGGCGCCATGCGTGCTGGTGTGCGAGTCGCCGCAGACGATGGTCATGCCCGGCTGGGTGAAGCCCTGCTCCGGACCGATGACATGCACGATGCCTTGGCGGGCGTCGTGCATGGGGAACTCCAACAGCCGGAATTCCTTACAGTTGGCGTCCAGGGTCTCGACCTGCAGGCGCGAGACCGGATCGGCGATCCCCCGTGCCCGGTCGGTGGTCGGCACGTTGTGGTCCGGCACCGCCAGGATGGCCTCGCGCCGCCAGGGCTGGCGCCCGGCCAGCCGCAACCCCTCGAACGCCTGCGGACTGGTGACCTCGTGCACTAGGTGACGGTCGATGTAGAGCAGCGTGGTGCCGTCCGGCTCCACGTGGACGACGTGGGCGTCCCAGAGCTTGTCGTAGAGTGTGCGCGGGGGCATGCGAATACGTTACAGATTCGAGTCTGACATTGTACACCGATCGATATGGCCTACGTGGGTCGAGCCATGCAGCAGAGCCCGCGTGGTGCGGCTGTCGGATTTACAACCCGCGCTGAGGGTCATGGCATCGAGGATGACGAATCGTCACTCGACGTTCAGAGCGATCAGGACGGTGTTTGGCCCCTGCCCCAGCCGGGGCCTTTTTCAGGCGGCCCCTCCGCCGCCCGCTGGCACGCGCCACCCCCGCCAGGCGAACACCCCCGCCGCCAGGGCGGCCAGCGCCGCGCCCAGGCTGAAGGTCCAGGCGGCGCCCAGGTCGTCCCAGGCCGCGCCGGCATAGAGGCTGCCGAAGGTGCCGCCGACGCCGAAGGCAAGGCTGTTGTAGAGCGCCTGACCGCGCGCCTGGACGCGGCCGCGGAAATGGCGATGCACCAGGGCCATGGCCGAGGCATGGTAGGCCCCGAAAGACAAGGCGTGCAGGACCTGGGCGATGAGCAGCAGGGGCAGCACGTCCACCCACCAGGCGATCATCAGGAAGCGCATGGCGGCCACCAGCAGGGTGATGAGCAACACCGTCTCCAGCCGCACCTGCCGCAACAGCCGCGGCAAGGTGAGGAAGACGCCGATCTCGCAGATCACGCCCAGCGCCCACATCCAGCCGGCGAAGGTCTTGCTGTAGCCGGCATCCACCAAGTGGATGGTGAAGAAGGTGTAATAGGGGCCGTGTGCCGCCGCCATGAGGATGGCCGCCGCCAGCAGGGCCCAGACCTCGGGCCGGCGCAGCACACGGGTGAGCGGCGTGTGTTCGTGCTCGGCGTGGGGCAGCACCGCCTCGGGGATGAGCCGGCTGCTCAACCATATGCCGACGAGCAGCCCGAGCACCACCCAGGGCACGAGATCGATGGGGTAGTGATCCAGTGCGGCCCCCAGCCCCAGCACCACCAGGATGAAGCCTATGGAGCCCCACAGGCGGATGCGGCCGTAGCGGTCGGTGCGTTCCCCCAGGTGCGTGAGCGTGGTCGCCTCCACCAGCGGCAGCGGCGCGCTCCAGAAGAAGCTGATCAGGCTCATCACCGCGAACATCCACCAGAAGGACTGGCCGAAGAACACGCCGACATAGCTGATCAGGCAGACCAGGGCGGCCGTCTGCACGATGGCGACCCGCCGTCCGGTGGCATCGGCGATGTGCCCCCAGACGTTGGGCGCGAACATGCGCATGACCTGCAGCAGAGACATCAGCACACCGATCTGGAAGGCGGCGAAGCCCAGGGACTTGAGATAGAGGCCCCAGTAGGGCGCCATGGCGCCGACGAAGGCGAAGTAGAAGAAGTAGAAGCCCGACAGGCGCCAGTAGGGGACGGTGGGCATTTCAGGCCGCGATCGGGTGGGTGGAGCGAAAACGGCCCGGAGGGTGCGCTCCGGGCCGTTCAGGCGGGATGAGGACTATCAGTGTTCGGCGGCGAGGATCATCCTGTAGAGCTTGTCCTTCAGGCTCACGCGCAGCTTCTTGAGCTCCTCGAAGTACAGATCCGAGACCGCCTCCACCCGCTGCTCGATACGCACGATCTTGTGATCGACGTCGTCGTAATCGCGCATCATACGGGTGAACTCGTCGTTGCTGAGCATCAGCCGGCGGATGGTCTCCTGATGCTCAGGGAATTCATGGAACAGGTCGTGGCTTTCGAGCATGGGCGTTCTCCTCAGTGGGCATCGGGTGAACGGGGCCGGCCCGGGATGGCCGGGGTGGGACAGGTGACGTCGGCATTCTGAGCGCGGTGGCGCAGGGCGTGGTCCATCAGCACGATGGCCAGCATAGCCTCGGCGATGGGCGTGGCGCGGATGCCGACGCAGGGGTCGTGACGCCCATGCGTGACCACCCCCACCGGCTGGCCGTCGAGGTCGATGGAACGCCCGGGGATGCGGATGGAGGAGGTCGGCTTGACGGCGATGGAGGCGAGGATGTCCTGCCCGGTGGAGATGCCGCCCAGGATGCCGCCGGCGTGGTTGGAGAGGAAACCGGCCGGGGTGAGCTCGTCGCGGTGCTCGGTGCCCTTCTGGGCCACGCAGGCGAAGCCGGCGCCGATCTCCACGCCCTTCACGGCGTTGATGCTCATGAGCGCATGGGCGATGTCGGCGTCCAGTCGGTCGTAGACCGGCTCGCCCAGACCCACGGGGACACCCTCGGCGACCACGTTGATGCGTGCGCCGACCGAGTTGCCCTCCTTACGCAGGGCGTCCATGTAGCGCTCCAACTCGGGGACGGCGTCGGGGTCGGGCGAGAAGAAGGGGTTCTGGTCCACGGACTCCCAGGCCTTGAAGGTCAGGGCGAGCGGGCCGAGCTGGGCGAGATAACCGCGGATCACGGTACCGTAGGCCTCCTTGAGCCATTTCTTGGCGATGGCCCCGGCCGCCACCCGCACCGCCGTCTCGCGCGCGCTCGCGCGGCCGCCGCCGCGCCAGTCGCGGATGCCGTATTTCTGCCAGTAGGTGTAGTCGGCGTGCCCCGGCCGGAAGGTGCGGGCGATGTCGGCGTAGTCTCGGCTGCGCTGGTCCTCGTTGCGGATCAGGAGCGCGATGGGCGTGCCGGTGGTCCGCCCCTCGAACACGCCGGACAGGATCTCCACCCGGTCCGACTCGCGCCGCTGGGTGACATGGCGCGAGGTGCCCGGCTTGCGCCGGTCCAGGTCGTGCTGGATGTCCGCCTCGGTCAAGCCGAGACCCGGCGGGCAGCCGTCGACGACACAGCCGATGGCCGGCCCGTGCGATTCGCCGAAGGAAGTGACGCAGAAAAGATGGCCGATGCTGTTGCCGGACATGGGGGGGGACCGTGACTCCGAATCGACCGCCATTATCGCACGATCGGCAGTCCGCCCACGGCCCCCGCGACGCACACCGTTGCCGCCAGGGCTTGCGGGCAGACGCGATAGCGGCATGGCCTGGTGGACATTGCTGCCAGCGCCGCCGCTTGTGCCAGTTCAGCGCACCAGCCCCTCCAGAAGGCGGGCCCCCAGCGCCACACCGAAGCCAGTGATGTCGCTCCCCACCGCGCCCAGTCCCCCCTTGCAGCGGCTGGCGGACAGATCGACGTGCAACCAGGGGCGATCCGCCACGAAGCGGCTCAGGAAGCGGGCCGCCAGGATGTGGTCGGCCTCCCCCTCCAGGGTGCACTGTTTCACATCCGCCACTTGGCTCTCCAGGGCCTCGTCATAGTCCTCCGGCGCCGGGAAGGCCACCACCCGCTCACCCACCGCCTGCCCAGCCGCCACCGCCCGCTCGGCCAGATCGGGCTGGTTGGCGAGCACACCGCTCATGCGCTCGCCCAGGGCCACCCCCATGCTGCCGGTGAGGGTGGCGTAGTCGATGATGAGCGCCGGCTTCTCCCGCGCCGCCAGGGTGAGCGTGTCGGCGAGCACCATGCGCCCCTCGGCATCGGTATGGACGATCTCGATCGTGGTACCGTTGAGCGCGGCGATCACCTCGTTCTGGGTGTAGGCCTCGGGGGAGAGATGGTTCTGGGCGATGGCCAGCCATACCTCCAGGCGCAGGGGCAGCCCGAGTCGTGTGGCGGCCAGCAGCAGGCCCAGGGCGACGGCGGAGCCGTTCATGTCGTCGTGCATGTTGTGCATGGCACGCGCCGGTTTCAGGTTGTGTCCGCCGGTGTCGAAGCAGATCCCCTTGCCCACCACGGCGACGTGTCTGCCCGCCCCCCTTCTCCCCTTCCCGCCGTAGGTGAGCCGCACGATCGCCGCGTCCTCGTGCTGGCTGCCCCGGGCAACGGCGAGGAAGGCACCGGCCTTGAGCCTGCGCAGGCGCGCGACGTCATACTCCTCGAGCCGCCAGCCGTTGAGCTGGCTCAGTTTGCGGATGTGCCGGCGGTAGGTGCGTGGGGTCAGCACATTGGGCGGCAGCCAGGTGAGCCGGCGCGCCAGGGTGTTGCCTTCGGCCACGGCCCGCTCCCATTGCAAATCGAGGCCGGCTGCGCCGTACAGCACGATGCGCTTGAGCGGCGTGGCTGGCCGGTCAGCCTTCCAGCTGGGCAGGGGGCTGCCATTGAGCCAGGCGACATAGACGGCCCAGCGGGCGGCCCGAGCGCGGAAGGTCTCGTCGCCATAGACGGCGATGTGCAGCTCGGCCGGGTGCTCGTCCAGCAGGGGCTTCATGGCCTGTCGCAGCAGGGCCTGCCACTGGAAGGCGGTGTGCTCGCCGTCGAGCCGCAGCCAGGCGGACAGGCCGCCACCGGGCAGCTCAAGGGTCGCCGGCGTCTTGGCGAGCGCCTCGGGCTGCAGAGCGCGGCGGCGCAGACTGGACTGGAGGCTGTCGACTGCGGGGGCTTCGAACCAGTCCTCCCCGGCGGGCAGGGCGATCAGCAGATGGGCGGCCTTGCCGTCGAGGCCACGCAAGGGACGCTTGCGCACGACCAGCTCGGCCAGCTCGGGGATGAGTCGTAGGTCCGGATCCATGCTCGCACATCGAAGTGGGCGCTGCCGCATTCTCCCTCGCCCCGGGCGACATCGCCAGACTGGTGCGGGGCGCCCCAACTTGGCTGAATTGACCGGGCGCAAGCCCCCCCGCGATAATTAGGCCATCGAACAATAAACCACGCACCGCCGCACGACCCAGCCTCTTCACCGGCCCGCCCAAGGCTGCACGGCCAGTCTTGCACCGAGATTTGTCCTTCGGAGAACGTCATCGATGTCCACATTGCCCCCCGACACCGACCCTCAGGAAACCCGTGAGTGGCTGGACGCCCTGGCGGCGGTCATCGAGGAGGAAGGTCCGGAACGCGCCCACTTTCTGCTGGAAAAGCTGGTCGACCAGGCACGCCGTTCGGGGGCCTATCTGCCCTACAACGCCACCACCGCCTATGTGAACACCATCCCCGTGCACCTGCAGGCCAAACATGCCGGCGACGTGGCCATGGAACACCGAATCAAAAGCCTGATCCGCTGGAATGCCGTGGCCTGCGTGATGCGCGCCAACGAAAAGGCACCTGGGGTGGGCGGTCACATCGCCAGCTACCAGTCGGCCGCCACCCTGTACGAGCTGGGCTTCAACCACTTCTTCCGCGGACCGGATGCACCCGGTGGCGGCGACCTCGTGTTCTTCCAGGGGCATTCCTCTCCCGGCATCTACGCCCGCGCCTTCCTGGAGGGAAGGATCAGCGAGGCGCAGATGGAGAACTTCCGCCAGGAGGTCGCCGGCAGTGGGCTGTCGTCCTATCCCCACCCCTGGCTGATGCCCGACTTCTGGCAGTTCCCCACCGTGTCCATGGGACTGGGCCCCATCCAGGCCATCTACCAGGCCCGTTTCCTCAAGTACCTGCATGACCGCGACATCGCCGACACGAGCGGGCGCAAGGTTTGGTGTTTTGTTGGCGACGGCGAGACGGATGAACCGGAGACCCTGGGGGCGATCACCCTGGCCGCGCGGGAAAAGCTGGACAACCTCATCTTCGTCGTCAACTGCAACCTGCAACGGCTCGACGGCCCCGTGCGCGGCAACGGCAAGATCATCCAGGAACTGGAGGCGGCCTTCCGCGGCGCCGGCTGGAACGTCATCAAGGTCATCTGGGGCTCCTACTGGGACCCCCTGCTCGCCATGGACACCAAGGGCCTGCTGCGCCAGCGCATGGAGGAGTGCGTCGACGGCGAGTATCAAAACTTCAAGGCCAAGGGCGGGGCCTACACGCGCGAGCACTTCTTCGGCAAATACCCCGAACTGAAGGAGATGGTCGCCGCCATGTCCGACGAGGACATCTGGCGGCTCAACCGCGGCGGCCACGACCCGCACAAGGTCTATGCCGCCTATCACGCGGCGGTGCACCACGAGGGCCAGCCCACCGTGATCCTGGCCAAGACGGTGAAGGGCTATGGCATGGGGGCAGCCGGCGAGGCGCAAAACCCCACGCACCAGCAGAAAAAGATGGACCTGGCCTCCCTCAAGGCCTTCCGCGACCGCTTCCAGATTCCCATCTCCGACGAGGATCTGCCCAAGCTGCCCTTCTACCGCCCCCCCGAGGACAGCCCGGAGATCAAATACCTCAAGGAACGGCGCCGCGCCCTGGGCGGCTATCTGCCGCAACGCCGGCGCCGTGCCGAACCCCTCACCGTGCCGCCCCTGGCCGCCTTCCAGTCCATGCTCGAGGGCACGGGCGAGCGGCAGATCTCCACCACCATGGCCTTCGTGCGCATCCTCACCACCCTGCTGCGCGACAAGACCATCGGCCGGCACATCGTGCCCATCGTCCCGGACGAGGCGCGCACCTTCGGCATGGAAGGGCTGTTCCGCCAGGTGGGCATCTATTCCTCGTCCGGCCAGCTCTACGAGCCGGTGGATCAGGATCAGGTCATGTACTACCGCGAGGACAAGAGCGGGCAGATCCTGGAGGAAGGGATCAACGAGGCCGGCGCCTTCTCCTCCTGGCTGGCCGCCGCCACCTCCTACAGCACCAATGGCGTGCAGATGATCCCGTTCTACATCTTCTATTCGATGTTCGGCTTCCAGCGCGTGGGCGACCTCGCCTGGGCGGCGGGCGACTCGCGCGCGCGCGGCTTCCTGCTGGGGGGCACCGCCGGGCGCACCACCCTGAACGGCGAGGGCCTGCAGCACGAGGACGGGCACAGCCACATCCAGGCCTCCCTCATCCCGAACTGCATCGCCTACGACCCCACCTTCCATTACGAGCTGGCGGTCATCATCCAGGATGGCCTGCGGCGCATGGTACAGGAACAGGAGGATGTCTTCTACTACATCACCGTGATGAACGAGAACTACAGCCATCCCGACCTGCCCGAGGGGGCGGAGGAGGGCATCCTCAAAGGGCTGTACAGATTCCGCGCCGGAACCGGCGGGACGCAGAACCAGCCCCGTGTCCAGCTCCTGGGCTCGGGCACCATCTTGCGCGAGGTCATCGCCGCTGCGGAACTGCTCGAGCAGGACTGGGGCGTGGCCGCCGATGTCTGGAGCGCCACCAGTTTCACTGAGCTCAGACGCGAGGCACAGGACGTGCACCGCTGGAACCTGCTCCACCCCGACCAGCCGCAGCGCAAGAGCTACGTGGAGCAGTGCCTGGACGACACACAAGGTCCCATCATCGCCGCCACCGATTACATCCGCGCCTATCCCGACCTCATCCGGCCCTACGTGCATCGCCGCTATGTGACCCTGGGTACCGACGGCTTCGGCCGCTCCGACTCGCGCGCGCAGCTGCGCCGCTTCTTCGAGGTCGACCGCCACTATGTCGTGCTCGCCGCCCTCAAGGCCTTGGCCGACGACGGCGTGCTGCCGCCTGCCCGCGCCGCGGAGGCCATACGCAAATACGGCATCGACGCCGAGCGGCCCAACCCGATGACAGTCTGAGAGGGAGTGCCCGATGGCGATCAAGGAAGTGCGCGTGCCGGACATCGGCAATTTCAAGGACGTCGAGGTCATCGAGGTCCTGGTCCGACCGGGCGAGCAGATCGAGAAGGATGCCCCCCTCATCACCCTGGAGTCCGACAAGGCGGCCATGGACATCCCCGCCCCCCACGGCGGCATGGTGCAGGAACTCAAAGTCAAGGTAGGTGACCGGGTCTCCGAGGGCAGCCCCATCCTGCTGCTGGACACCACGGGTGTGGAAGCCCCGGCTGCCGACCCGCCCGTGGTCAAGGACTTCGTGCCGCCGCCCACCCCGGAGGCGGGCGCCCTAGCCGCTAGCATCGCCAACGTGCCCCCCCCCTCCCACCCCCTGCCGGAAGTCATGGGCCCCATCCCGCCCAAGGACAAACCGGCGCCGGTGGCGGCGCGGGCCGAGTTCGCGCCCGGCAAGCCCGCCCACGCGAGCCCATCGGTGCGGCGCTTCGCCCGCGAGCTCGGCGTCGACCTGAGCCGTGTCAAAGGCAGCGGCCCCCGCGGCCGTATCCTCAAGGAAGACGTTCAGGCCTGGGTCAAAGCCGAACTCGTCAAGCCCCGCTCAGAGGCCGCCGGTCTGGGCCTGGCGCTCGCCCCGGCGCCGGTCATCGACTTCGCACAATACGGCGACATCGAGACCCAGCCGCTCACGCGCATCAAGAAGCTCTCCGGCGCGAATCTCGCCCGCAATTGGATCACCGCCCCGCATGTCACCCAGTTCGACGAGGCCGACATCACCGGCCTGGAGGACTTCCGCAAGTCCATCCTGGACGAAGCGGCCAAGCGTGGCGCCAAGCTCACGCTGCTCGCCTTCCTGATGAAGGCGGTGGTCAACGCGCTGCGCACCTACCCGCAGTTCAACGCCTCGCTCGCCGCGGACGGCGAAAACCTGGTCCTGAAGAAATACTTCCACATCGGCTTCGCCTGCGAGACCCCGGACGGCCTGGTGGTGCCGGTGATCCGCGACGTCAACCGCAAGGATGTGCTCGATATCGCCCGCGACCTGGGCGACCTGTCCGCCCGTGCGCGCGAGCGCAAGCTCAAGGTCGAGGAGATGCAGGGGGGATGCTTCACCATCACCAGCCTGGGCGGCATCGGCGGCACCGCCTTCACCCCCATCATCAACTGCCCCGAGGTGGCCATCCTGGGGGTGTCACGGGCGACGATGAAACCCGTGTGGGACGAGCGCTCGGCCAGCTTCGAGCCGCGCCTGATGCTGCCGCTGTCGCTGTCCTACGACCACCGCGTCATAGACGGCGCCGACGGCGCGCGCTTCACCAGCCACCTGCGCCTGATGCTCTCCGACGTGCGCCGCCTGTTGCTGTAAAGACGAGTATG
>JBBIKZ010000011.1:0-34728 GCA_037445185.1 Hydrogenophilales bacterium
GGGCTTCATGTCACCCCTCGAAGCCCGTCAGGCTTATGCCATGCGAAAGGCGGCCTGAGGTGCAAAACCGTGTCCAAACAATCCGAGCCGGTACACCTCGGCTGTAGTAAAGCACTGCCAGAGTGTTGAGGCTCTGGGCCACGTCGGGATGGTTCGGCCCGACATTCTTCTCTGCGACCTCCAAGGCTGCCTGTGCGAGCCTTAGCGCTCGAGCGTATTGTCCAGCGCGATAGAGCTCCATGGCCTCTTGATTGAGCGTTTCCCACTCTATCCCTGCGCCTCGAGCAAGCGCCTGACTGGTGGTCATGCACAGCATGAGGGTCATTATTATTGCGCTTGCGGCGGCGGATGTTCTCATTCGCGTTTTCCTCCATGATCGTTCATCATCATTGTTCAAAACAGTATGTGGTGTCAACAAAAGAACTGTCCGGTTTCGTAGCTACCGCGCACGCGGGACAGGCCCAGTTGGGCGGGGTCATCAAGGGCACTCATGGGTCATCAGGGCACTCAGGGGGGACAGGTCTTGCATTAACGCATGATCCAAGACCTGACCCCTGAGTTTTGCGGTAATCTGGGAGTCGCTCGGCGGTTTTGCGGCGGGAGCGCGAGCTTCGTTTGGGGTAGCGTGTATCCTGTCGCAGCAAGGAGAGGGCGAACTTGCGCAAGGTGGCGAAGTTATGTGGCGCCTGATCCTTGCGCACCCGGCAATCGTCCTCGCGGAACGTGACATTGAGTACCCAATGCAGGCTGTTCTCGATCCCCCAATGACTACGCGCCACCTTGGCGAAGGTTTCGGCATTGGTGATGCCTTGGCTGCCGATGTAGAAGGCCCGCTCGGTCGAGGTGTGTCCATCGACTTCCCCCAGCCGAACGATCATGCCCACCCCGATCAGTTCCGGCCAGCGTTGCCGCAGCGCCTTGCCATCCAGGAAGATCGGTGAGCCACACGGACTATACGTTAATGCAAGACCTGACCCCTACTTCGTTCTACAAGACCTGACCCCTACTTCGTTCTACTTGCGTTATGACCCCTATTTGCTCTTTTGCACATGACCCTATTTGCACAGCGGCCCTGCCTCGCAGGCCTCTGCTCAGTGTGGGGCAGAGGCTCAGTGGGGCAGAGCGTGCTCCTCGGCGCCTCGGTGAAGATCGCGGGCGAGCTCGATGATGGCCGCCTCGTCCAGGGTCTCCCGTTCGAGCAGGGCACGCGCGCCGCGCTCCAGCACCTCGCGGTTGTCGGTGAGGATCGCCAGGGCGCGCGTGAAGTTGTCCATGACGATGGCGCGGATGGCGGCGTCGATGCGCCCCTGGGTGCCCTCCGACACCCAGCAGCCGCCCGTGGTTAGGTCGGGGACGTCGAGGAAGCGGGACTTCTGCGCCTCGAAGGCGATATAGCCGAGATCCTCGTCCAGGCCGTAGCGCGTGATCATGTCGCGGGCGATGTCGGTCGCCTTGGCGATGTCGTCGGCCGCACCGGTGGAAAGCTCACCGAAGACCAGCTTCTCGGCGGCGCGCCCGGCCAGCAGGACGGCGATGCGGTTTTC
Source organism: Hydrogenophilales bacterium (assembly GCA_037445185.1). Lineage (GTDB taxonomy): Bacteria > Pseudomonadota > Gammaproteobacteria > Burkholderiales > Thiobacillaceae > JANWZL01. The sequence continues at coordinate 1,545 of JBBIKZ010000011.1, forward strand.
CAGATCGCGCCGGGTCATCAAATAGCGGTCCTCGGTGGGGCGTTGGATGGTGTAACCCAGCGCGCCCACGCCGCGCGGGATGATGGAGACCTTGTGCACGGGGTCGCTGCCGGGCAGGGCGAGCGCCACCAGGGCGTGGCCCATCTCGTGATAGGCCACGGTTTCGCGCTCTTTGGGGTTCAGGACGCGGTTTTTCTTCTCCAGGCCGGCGATGATGCGCTCCACCGCGGCGGTGAAATCGGCCAGACCGACCGCCTCGGCGCCACGGCGGGTGGCCATCAGTGCCGCCTCGTTGACCAGATTGGCGAGGTCGGCCCCGGAAAAGCCGGTGGTCAGCGCCGCCACCTGCTCCAGGTCCACGTCCGGGGCGAGCCGGATCTTCTTCACGTGCACACGCAGGATCTCCAGGCGCCCCTTGCGGTCGGGGCGGTCCACCAGGACCTGGCGGTCGAAGCGGCCGGCGCGCAGCAGCGCCGGGTCGAGGATCTCGGGCCGGTTGGTGGCGGCGAGGATGACCAGACCCGAGGTCGGGTCGAAGCCGTCCATCTCGGTGAGCAGCTGGTTGAGGGTCTGCTCGCGCTCGTCATGGCCGCCCAGAGGCCCGCCGATGCCGCGGGCACGGCCGAGGGCGTCGAGTTCGTCGATGAAAATGATGGCGGGCGCCCGGGTGCGCGCCTGCTCGAACAGGTCGCGCACCCGCGCGGCGCCCACGCCGACGAACATTTCGACGAACTCGGAGCCGGAGATGGAGAAAAACGCCACCCCGGCCTCGCCGGCCACGGCGCGGGCGAGCAGGGTCTTGCCGGTGCCGGGCGGCCCCACCAGCAGCACGCCCTTGGGGATGCGCGCGCCGAGTCGGCCATAGTCCTGGGGATTTTTCAGGAAGGCGACGATTTCGGCCAACTCCGCCTTGGCCTCGTCCACCCCCGCCACGTCGGCGAAGGTCACGCCGGTGTCTTTCTCCATGTAGACCTTGGCGCGGCTCTTGCCTAGGGTCATGAAGCCGCCCATGCCCTGTCGCTCGGCGAACTTGCGGAAGAGGAAGAACCAGACGGCGAAAAAGGCCACCGCCGGCAGCACCCAGGACAGCACGTCGCGCAGGAAGGTGCTTTCCACCACGCGGGCGTAGGGCACGTCGTATCGCGACAGCCGTGCGGCGAGATCGGGCTCCACGCGGGTGGCCACGATGACGGTCTTGCCCTTGGCGTCCGGTGTCTTGAGCCGCCCCGTCACCGTCCGGTCGTACACCAGCACCTCGGCCACCCTGCCCTCGGCGAGTGCCCGCTCGAACTCGCTGTAGGGCACGGCCTCCACGTTGCGCATGCTCTGCCACCAGTCCTGCAGCGTAAGCAGCAGCAATGCGGCCAGTATCCAATAAGCCAGGTTCCACTGCGTTTTGTGATCCATTGCCGCGTCTCCGGTATCGATGTCAGCGCCACACCCCGCCGGCGTACCAGCGCGGGACGCGCTGCACGGGCAGGAAGTGGGTGAGGGGCAGGGGCGCCCTGTCGAGGGCTTCGTGCGAGGGCTGGAGGGCGAGCAGCCGCTCGATGCGCGCCTGGGTTGGGGGGTGGGTGCGCAGCCAGGAGGGCTCTGGATTGCCCCAACCGGGCATGAGCCAGGCGCGCCAGGAGCGAGACACCCGCTCGATCTTGGCCAGGGCGCGGGCGAGTCCCTCGGGATCGCCGGTCAGGCGTGCGGCGGCAAGGTCGGCATCGAACTCGCGCACGCGGGACAGGCCCAGTTGGGCGAGCATGGCGAGTTGCGGCGAGAAGATGAGCAGCAGCAGGCCGGGCCAGTTGATCTGCAGGTCGCCCATCAGCCAGAACGGCAGGGCGATGAGCAGGCTGAACTGTCCGACCAGCGCGAACAAGGCCGTCAGCCGGCTGATGTAGTCCGCCAGGCCCATCACGCGCAGGTCGCCATGGACGATATGGGCGATTTCATGGGCCAGCACGCCGGTCAGTTCACGCCGGTCGAGGGTGCGCAGCAGGCCGTCGGTCAGGGCGATCGCAGCCGCGCGCCGATTGCCCACGGCGAAGGCATTGACCATCGCGCTGGGCACGTAGTGCAAGACAGGCACGGCCTCAAGTCCCGCCCGCCCGGCGAGGATCTCGGTGATCCGCCACAGCTCGGGCGCCTGCCAGGTCGCAATGGGTCTCGCCCGGTACAGGGCCAAGGTCAGGCGCCTGACCCCGCCGGGCTCTATCACGAGGGCGAGTGCACTGGCAGCGAGGGCCAGCCACAGACCCGGCTCGCCGAAGAGCAGCCCGCCGGCCAGGGCGCTGATACCCAACAGCAGCAGAATCAGCAGCAGGCTCTGGATACGGTTGACCAGGGTGTGCCGCTGCCAGGTAGACAAGATCCTAAAAACCTCAGTTGACCGCTCCGTAGCTGACGGAAACTCACCAGGACGCCGACGTTTATGCATTGTTAAACCTCATCTGGCTGATGCGGCCACTACGCGCCCGCTTTCGGGTCTGTGCGCGCGTCTGGCTGCGTTGCGCCTCCTTGCGGGGGGCGCCCCGTAGCGTCGTCCGAGGGGCCCCGCGTGAGCGGGGATCGGACAGCGGAGGGGATGCCGGCGACTGCCCCGGGGGCGCCCGCATCCTGCTCCGCGGTCGCATCCCCTGCGGGGCCCCTGCTCCGCGCTACGCAGTCGCCGACCCCGCGGCGTCGTCGCGCCGAGCCCCCCACACGCACAAACCCGCCTTCGGGCGCGTTCAACTGAGGTTTTTAGGATGATTCACCCTCCGAGTCAACGCAGCCGGCTGCGCAGGGTGTCCAGCTCTTCCAACAGGTCGGCGACCAGGGCGGCCAGTTCGGGTACGGCGTCGAAGTCGCGCTCGATCTGACGCATGCGCCGGGCGCGCGTCAGGGCGGCAGGGGAGAAACGCCAGACGCCGGCGACGCTGACGGCCTGGGGAAACAGGCCTTCGTCCAGGTGCGCGAGCAACCAGCCTGCCTCCACGTCACAGGCGGCGGCCACCTGCTCCAGGGTGAGCCAGGTGTCTTCCATCAGGCTGCCGATCAGGACCTCGTCTTCGCTCATGCTTCAGTCTCCCCGACGTGGATCGAAGGCCAGCTCCCTGGCCATCTGTTCATACAACGCGCGTGCCTTGGGGGTGGTGGCAGGTGGCAGGACCACCTGGATGTCCAACAGCAGGTCGCCCGGCGGCTCACTGGGAATGCCCTTGCCGCGCACGCGCATGGACCTGCCGCTTTGTGCGCCCTCCGGGATGCGCACCTTCACCGGCCCGGAAGGCAGGTCGACGCTCACCACCGCACCCAAGGCAGCCTCCCAGGGGGCCACCGGCAAGGTCATATGCAGGTCGCGGCCGTCCGGGCGAAAACGCGGGTGCGGCTTGAAACGGACTTCCAGCAGCAGGTCGCCGGCCGGAGCACCGCCCAGGCCGGGGGCCCCCTGGCCGGCCAGCCGTATGATCTGCCCCTCGTGCACCCCCTTGGGGATCTTCACGTTGAGGGTGCGCGTGACGAGCGACACCCGGCCTTGTTCGTCCAGGCGCGGGGCGCGCAGACTGATCTGGCGCGTGGCGCCGGTGAACGCATCTTCGATGTCCAGATAGACCTTGGCATGGTGGTCTTCCCCTTGGGCACGGAATGCCCCGCCCGCGGTGCGGAAGCCGCTCCTGCTGCCCAGGCCGCCGAAGATCTGGGCGAAGAAATCCGAGAAATCCGCCGCCTCGTGGGGTGAGAAGCCATGCGCGGAAAACTCGAAGCCGGCATCCCAGTCTGGCGGCGGGCGAAACTCCTCGCCCGGGCGATAGCCTTTGCCTAACTGGTCATAGGCCGCGCGCCTTTCCGGATCGGAGAGCACCGCGTAGGCCTCATTGACCTCCTTCATGCGCTGCTCGGCGTCCTTTTCCTTGGACACGTCCGGGTGGTACTTGCGCGCCAGCTTGCGGAAGGCCTTTTTGATCTCCTCCGCCGAGGCGTCGCGCGGCACGCCCAGGATTTGGTAATAGTCTTTGAATTGCATGGCATGTAGCGAGGGTTGGCGTCTTCAGAACGAATTAGTGGTCGCCCGCGGGACTTTCAAGGTATTGAATTCGAAAGGCGTGCCCTCAGATTGTTGGCATGACGGCACACGCCGGGGTTCAACGTCAAGGAGGATAGGATCATGCGTTATGTCTCGCTCTTTCCCCGTGACCTGTTCGCGGAAATGGATCGCCTGCAACGCGAACTGGCACAGGCCTTCGAATTTTCGCCCAGTATACGCGGTCTGAGGCGGGGTTTCCCGGCCATGAACGTGGGCACCACACCCCAGTCGGTCGAGATCTATGCCTTCGCGCCGGGGGTCGATCCGGCCAGCCTGGATGTGCAGATCGAGAAGGGCGTGCTCACCATCGCCGGTGAGCGCAAGGCGCAGGCCGCGCCGGAGCAGGCCACCCTGCACATCGACGAACGTTACGCCGGGCGTTTCCGCCGGGTGGTGACCCTGCCCGATGACATCGACCCCAACGCGGTCACCGCCCGTTATCGGGATGGTGTGTTGCACATCAGCGTGGCGCGCAAGGAGACCGCGCAGCCGCGCCGCATCACGATCCAGTGAGGCCGTTTTCCCAGTGGAGGTAGCGACCATGAGCGACAAGAACCAAGTTGCCGAAACCCGCCGCGATGAGCCGAGCCTCATGCCGCCGGTGGACGTGATCGAGGATGCCAACGGCATCACTCTGTATGCCGATCTGCCGGGTGTGCCCAAGGACAAGCTCAATCTGCAGATCGATGCAGACACGCTGACCATCGAGGGTGAGGTGAGCCTCGAGATGCCCGAGGGCATGGAGGCTAGCCACGCCGAGGTGAGCCTGCCGCGCTATCGGCGTGTCTTCACCCTGTCGAAAGAACTCGACGGCGGCAAGGTGAGCGCCGAACTCCACCAGGGGGTGCTCAAGCTGCGCATCCCGAAAGCGGAGCATGCCCAGCCGCGCAAGATCACGGTCGAGGTCGTCTGAAACGATACGCCGGGCGCCGCGCCCGGCGCCTGACAGTGGAGGGATGCGATGCGATTGGAACACATCAAGGAAAATGTGGGCGCGTTGTGGGACAACGTGGCCGAGGGCTGGCGACACCTGTGGCAGTCGGCGGCCGGCGCCCTGACGCGCTTCAAATCGGGGGAGAAGACCAATCTGCCGGACACGAAGGAGGTCGATGACTCGAGCTATCTGCCCACCCGCGGCTGGTCCATGCTGGGCGGCGACGTCTTCGAGGACGATCAGCGCGTGGTCGTCCGGATCGAGGTGCCGGGCATGGAGAAGGAGGATCTGGACGTCTCGGTCCAGGACGATGCCCTGATCGTCTCGGGTGAGAAACGTTTCCAGAAAGAGGCGACGCAGGGGCGCTGGCGCGTGGTGCAGTGTGCCTATGGCAGTTTCCGCCGCGTCGTGCCGCTGCCCGCCGCCGTGAAGTCGGACGCGGCGCGCGCGAGTTATCGCAACGGCGTGCTCAAGGTCGAGCTGCCTAAGCTGGTGCCCACCCGTCCCGAGGGGATGAGAATTCAAATCGACTGACGGCGGCGTGCATGACCGATCCGCTGCTCACACGACTCACGGCATTCATGCGTGGCGGGACACGCCGTCGTGAGGCCCTCCTGTATATCCCCGTGCCTCATGCCGCCGGTCCCTCCTTCGGATCGGTGAGCTGATCGGCCAGGCCTGCGCCCGGCCGGTGGCGCGGTATCATGGCCGCACGGCCTTGATATGTGCGACATCGGCCGCATATCCTTCCGCGCGGCGCCTGCCGTAGCCAGGCCGCGTGCCCCATCGAATCCGACGACCTTATGCCCAAACGCGACTATTACGAAATCCTGGGCGTCCACAAGGGCGCCTCCGAGGATGAGATCAAGAAGGCCTTTCGCAAGCTGGCCATGAAGTACCACCCGGATCGCAATCCGGGCAAGCATGAGGTGGAGGAGAAGTTCAAGGAGGCGAAAGAGGCCTACGACGTCCTCAGCGACCCCCAGAAGCGGGCGGCCTACGACCAGTATGGCCATGCCGGCGTCGACCCGAGCATGGCGGGGGCCGGCGCCGCCGGGGCCGGATTCCGCGACTTCGCCGATGCCTTCTCCGACATCTTCGGCGACATCTTCGGTGCTGGCCGAGGGGGGCGCTCCCAGGTCTACCGTGGCGCCGACCTGCGCTACAACCTGGAGATCACGCTGGAGGAGGCGGCGCGCGGCACCGAGACCAAGATCCGCGTGCCGATCATGGCGCAATGCGAGCTCTGCCACGGCAGCGGTGCCAGGCCCGGCACCGAGCCGGTGACCTGCCCCACCTGCGGTGGCTACGGGCAGGTGCGTATGCAGCAGGGCTTCTTCTCCATCCAGCAGACCTGCCCGCGTTGCCACGGCAGCGGCCGCATCATCGCCGAGCCCTGCACGCACTGCCGCGGCGAGGGACGAGTCAAGCAGCACAAGACCCTGTCGGTGCGCATCCCCGCCGGGGTGGACGAGGGCGACCGCATCCGCCTCACCGGCGAGGGCGAGGCCGGAGTCAACGGCGGGCCACCCGGTGATCTCTACGTCATGGTGCACATCAAGCCCCACGCCGTCTTCACGCGTGACCACGACGACCTGCATTGCGAGATGCCGATTTCCATCGTCACCGCTGCCCTGGGCGGGGAGATCCACATCCCCACCTTGGACGGCCAGGCTGCCATCAAGATCCCGCCGGAGACGCAGACCGGCAAGGTCTTCCGCCTGCGCGGCAAGGGCATCAAAGGCGTGCGCAGCGCCCATCCGGGCGACCTGCTCTGTCACGTCGTCGTGGAGACACCGGTCAACCTGACCGAGCGGCAGAAGGAACTGCTGCGCGAATTCGAAAGCTGCTGTCAGGAAGGCAAGCACCACCCCCGCGCCAAGGGGTTCATGGACAAGGTGAAGGAGTTCTTCGGGCAATGAGCCCGAAGGACGCCTTCACGTTGCGGCGAAGGCTGGCCGCGGCAGCGGGCGGCCGCAGCCACAACCGCCCCGGAGTTCTTCGGGCAATGAGCCCGAAGGACGCCTTCACGTTGCGGCGAAGGCTGGCCGCGGCAGCGGGCGGCCGCAGCCACAACCGCCCCGGAGTTCTTCGGGCAATGAGCCCGGCGGGCCGTTACCAGGGGATGTTCGGATGCTGATAGAGATCAAGACGCCGGAATTTTCCGAGTCGGTGCAAAGCGGCACCCTGCTCGAGTGGCGCAAGCAGGTCGGCGAGCCGGTTGCGCGCGACGAGGTGCTGGCCGAGTTGGAGACGGACAAGGTCATCCTGGAGGTGACCGCGCCCGCGGACGGGGTCATGCGTGAGATCCGCGCCGCCGCGGGGACCGAGGTGCAGCCCGGCGAGGTCCTGGCCCTGGTCGAGACGGAGGTCGAGCCCGCCCCGGCGCACGCCGCGCCGCCTGCGGGTAGTCCTGCCGGCGGTGGGTCTGCACCGCCCGCCGCCGAGCCTGCGCCAGCTCGGGATGCCGCGGCTGGCGCGCCGCCGGATGCCTCGATCATGTCGGTCGCGGGCGCGCCGGACGCCGACACGGGCGCCCGGCAACCCTCTCAGGCTGCCCCCTTGCCGCGCCCCGAGCGCCGCGTGCCCATGAGTCGGCTACGCCAGAGGATCGCCGAACGCATGGTCGAGGCGCAGCACACCGCCGCCATCCTCACCACCTTCAACGAGATCGACATGCAGCCGGTGCAGGCGCTGCGTCAGCGCTATCAGGCGCGCTTCCAGGAGGAGCACGGCGTCAAGCTGGGCCTCATGTCCTTCTTCGTCAAGGCGGTGTGCAAGGCCCTCAAGGCATATCCGGTGGTGAACGCGCGCGTCGACGGGCGCGACATCGTCTATCACGACTACTACGACATCGGCGTGGCGGTGAGCTCCGAGCGGGGCCTGGTGGTCCCCATCCTGCGCGATGCGGACGGCCTGAGCTTCGCCGAGATCGAGCGGCGTATCGCCGACTTCGCCCGGCGTGCGAACGCCCTGCAGCTGACCCTGGAGGAGCTGGAGGGGGGCACCTTCACCATCTCCAACGGCGGCGTCTTCGGCTCGCTGCTCTCCACCCCCATCCTCAACCCGCCGCAGTCCGGGGTGCTCGGGCTGCACCGCATCCAGGACCGCCCCGTCGCCCTGGACGGCCAGGTCGTGATCCGCCCGATGATGTACGTGGCCCTGTCCTACGACCACCGCCTCATCGACGGACGCGAGGCGGTGAGCTTCCTGCGCACGGTGAAGGAGAACCTGGAGGATCCTGGGCGGCTGCTGCTGGAGCTTTGAGCGGCGCTGCCGGGGCGGGTGTCCGTCCCCGTTTAAAAACGCGGTGTCTGATAGCAGAGATTGTTCACCTCGAAGGACAGGCTCATCTGCTCGATGTTGGGCAGGATGATGTACTTCACCCCTATGTGCTCCAGGCCGGACTTCCAGAACAGGCCCAGGACCTGCTTCTCGCCGTTGCTCACCACGTGGGTGTTGGCATAGACCCGGCTGGGCTGGCCGTACTTCTGGGTGTAGTTCTGGATCACGATCACCAGGGCCTTGAGCGAGGGCTTGATGTCCTGCTCGAAACCGGTGAGCTTGCCCTTGCAGAAGCTGAAGAGATAACGGCGGTTGAGTTCGCTGTGGGTGTCGTAGGCGAGGATGGTCTCGCTGGAGGGCTCCTCGATCTTGTCGAAGTTCCACTGCGTGATGAGCTTGTCCATGACGTCCTTCTTGGCCATGCCGCTCTCGAAATCGGCAACCTGAAAGGCCGACGCCGGCGCGGCGGCGACCAGACCGGCGAAGAGGAGGGTGCGCGTCAATCCGATGATTCGCGTCATGGGTGTTCATCCTTTCCATAGCCACCACCACCGGGGGTCTCCAGCACCAGCAGGTCATCACGCCCTACGCTGAATTCGGCGATGCCGGGCAGCGGCTCGATTGTACCGTCAGCCCGCTCGATCCACTGCCTGCCGGTCCGGCCCGGGCTGCCGCCCGCCAGGCCGAAGGGCGCCACCTCACGGCGCAGGGCGAGCAGGTTGCCGTGCATGGGGGCGAGAAAGTGCAGCCAACGCACCACGCCGTCGCCGCCGCGACGTCGTCCGGCGCCGCCGGAGCCGCGCCGGATGGCGAAGCGTTCCACGCGTACCGGGAGGGTGAGTTCGAGCACCTCCGGGTCGGTCAGGCGCGAATTGGTCATGTGACAGTGCACGGCGCTCGCCCCGTCGAAATCCGCGCCGGCACCGGTGCCGCCGCACACGGTTTCGTAGTACTGACGCTCGCCGTCACCGAAAGAGAGGTTGTTCATCGTGCCCTGGCTGGCGGCCATCACCACGAAGGCGCCGTACAAGGCGTCGACGATGTTCTGCGAGGTTTCCACATTGCCGGCCACCACGGCGGCAGGGGGCCGTGGGTTGAGCAGGCTCCCCGAGGGCAGGCGGATCTCCAGGGGGCGCAGCACCCCGGCGTTGAGCGGGATGTCGGCGTCGATGAGGGTGCGGAACACATAGAGCACCGCCGATTGCGCGACGGCCGCCGGGGCGTTGAGGTTGCCGGCTTGCTGCGGCGAGGTGCCGGTGAAGTCGATCACGGCACGCCGGGCGGCGTGGTCGATGCGCACACTCACCGCGATGCGCAGGCCGCCGTCCAAGGGGAGGGTGCAGCGGCCGTCGCCCAGGCGGACGAGCAGCCGTTTCACCAGCGCTTCCGCGTTATCCTGCACGAAGCCCATGTAGGCCGCCACGGCCGCTTCCCCGACCTCGTCCTCCAGCTGCCTGAGCAGCCGCGCCCCCAGGGCGCAGGCGGCCACCTGGGCCTTGAGGTCGGCGATGTTCTGATCGGGGTTGCGCGCGGCGGGAGAGGCGGTGGCCAGCCAGGCGCGCACGGCCGCCTCGAGGAACTGACCGTCCCGCACCACCGGCATGCCCTCGCTCAGGCAGCCTTCCTCGGCGATGCTGCGGCTCGACGCCGGCATGGAGCCCGGGCTGATGCCGCCGACGTCGGCATGATGCGCCCGCGCCGCGGTGAAATAGCGCAGTGTCCCTCCCGCCGGGTCGAACACCGGCATGACCAGGGTGATGTCGGGCAGATGGGTGCCACTGGCATAGGGGGAGTTGATCAGCCAGACGTCGCCCGGTCGCAACGCGCTGCCGAAGCGTGTCAGGATGGCCCGTACCGCCTCGCCCATGCTGCCCAGGTGCACTGGGATGTGCGGGGCGTTGGCGACGAGATCGCCCTGGCGGTCGAACAGGGCGCAGGAGAAGTCCTGCCGCTCGCGGATGTTCACCGAACGGGCGCTGTGCTGGAGCACATGGCCCATGTCCTCGGCGATGCTCATGAAGCGGCGGTTGAACAGGGTGAGCCAGGTGGGATCGGCGCGCGCGGGATCGGGGCGCGCATGCGCCGCCGCGCCCTGCTCCAGGAGCAGATCGCCGCGGTGGGTCATGGTGAGCGCCCAGCCCGGCTCCACCACCGTGCAGGAACCCGCCTCCACCACCAGGGCGGGGCCCGCCACGCGCTGGCCGGCGGCCAGGTCGGTGCGGCGATACAGGGCCGCCTCCTGCCAGTTGCCGTGCAGGTACACCGGGCAGACGGCCAATGGCCCGCCCGGAACGTCGGCGGGGGTCACGGGGAGGGACTCGCCACCGCCGGCCTGGGTCTCCACCTCCACGGCGGTGCACACCAGCGCGCGGTCTGGATCGGCGAAGCCGAAGCGGGCGGCATGCTCGCGGTGAAAGGCGTGGGCCATCTCCGCCACCTCGCCCAGGGGCACGGCCAGGACCGTGTCGGCCCCGGCAGGGCGCAGCCACGCGCGGGCGGTGCTGCAAGGTGTGCCCGCATCGGCGAGTTCCTGTCGCTGTTGGGCGCTCAGGGACTCGGCGATCTCCCGCAGGCGGGGTAGCAGGTCTGGCGCTAGGGGGGCCTCCACGGCCTGCTGCGACAGTGATCGCCGCTCCGCCAGGCCGATGCCGTAGGCTGAGAGCACCGCGGCATAGGGCGAGATCAGGATGCGGGTGATGCCCAGGCGCGCCGCCACCCGGCAGGCGTGCTGGCCGCCGGCGCCGCCGAAGGCGACCAAGGTGTAGTCGCGCGGGTCCGTGCCGCGTTCCAGCGTGATATGGCGGATGGCGTCGGCCATGTTTTCCACGGCGATGTCGAGGAAGCCCTCGGCCAGCGCCTCCGGGGTGTAGGCCAGGCCCAGGCCGGCGTTGACCGCCTCTGTCAGCGTCGAGAAGGCCGCCGCGACGGCGTCGCGGTCCAGGGGCTGGTCGCCCGCCGGGCCGAACAGGGCCGGGAAGTGCTCGGCGCGGATGCGGCCCAGGAACAGGTTGGCGTCGGTCACGGTGAGCGGCCCGCCGCGCCTATAGCTCATGGGGCCGGGCAGGCTGCCGGCGGAGTCCGGCCCGACCAGCAGGCGGGTGCCATCGAAGCGCAGCAGCGAGCCGCCGCCCGCCGCCACGGTGTGCACGGCGAGCATGGGCACGCGCACACGGCTGCCGGCGACGCGATGCTCGCTGCGCCGCTCCAGCGCGCCGGCATAGAGCGACACGTCGGTGGAGGTGCCGCCCATGTCGAAGCCGATGAGGCGATCAAAACCCGCAGCCCGTCCCACCTTGACCATGCCCACCAGGCCGCCGGCCGGTCCCGACAGCACGCTATCCCTGCCGTGGAAGCGGTCGGCAGGCGTGAGTCCGCCGTTCGACTGCATGAACTCGAGCCGGGTGTCGGCGGGCAGTTCGCGCGCCACCGCCTCGACGTAGCGGCGCACCGGCGGCGAGAGGGTGGCGTCCAGCACGGCGGTCTCGGCCCGCGGCACGAACTTGATGAGCGGGCTCGCCTGGTGCGACAGGCTCACCTGTTCGAAACCCAGCTCGCGTGCCAATCGGCCGGCCGCCAGCTCGTGGGCGGGGTTTCTCCAGCTGTGCAGGAAGGCGATGGCGCAGGCGGTCAGGCCCGAGCTGCGAGCGTGCATGAGCGCCAGGCGCAGGGCATCCAGGTCGAGCGGGGTGATGACCCCGCCGGTCGCATCCATGCGCTCGCCCGCCTCGATGACCTGCCGGTAGAGGGGGCGGGGCTTGACGATGGCGAGCGCGAAGATGTCCGGGCGTGCCTGGTCGCCGATCTCCAGCTGGTCGGCGAACCCCTCGGTGACCACCAGCACGGTGGGCGCGCCGCTGCGGGTGAGCAGGGCGTTGGTGCCCACCGTGGTGCCCATCTTCACCGCCTCGATGAGGCCTTCGGGGATGGGCGCATGCGCGACGAGTCCGAGGATCTCGCGCACCCCGGCGACGGCCGCGTCGCGGTAGCGCTGCGGGTCTTCGGACAACAGCTTGCGCTGGATCAGCCGGCCATCGGGGGCGCGGGCGACGATGTCGGTGAAGGTGCCGCCACGGTCGATCCAGAAATGCCAGACCATGACTGATCGGGGTCGATCACAGGCCGGATTCTTCCAGCAGGGCGTGAGCGTCGCGGCAGAGCTCCTCCATCTCGAGCTGGCCGAGCATGAGGTGGCCGAGGGTCTGAGCCCCCAGCTTATCCCACTCGCGATTGGGAGTGAGACGTGAGTATCCGTTTTCAATGTATTCGGACAGCAGGCCTATCGCGACCAGATTCATGGCCTGGGGCGAGATACCCGACTGATACACGGCGAGGTCGTGATGTGCACTGATGGCCACGCGCAGCGCTTCGGACAGGTTCCAGTTCGCGGCCAACAGGCTGCCAACAATGGCGTGATTGGTTTGGTGACGTGCGTCTTCCACTGTGGTGAAGGGGCGCTCAGCCTCGGCATTGGCCAGGCGCAGCGTGTCCTTGTAATCGCTGAAGCGCTGCATCATGAGCGGGATGCCGCAGTCTCGGAACAGACCGAACAGATGGGCATCGCTTGGGGCAGCGCAGCCCAGTTGCTTCGCCATGTAGGCGCAGACGAGGGCGGCGCGCGCGGCACTGTCCCAGAAGCGATCGAGACCTTGCGCCGCGACGGCCGTGCGCAGGGCGAGCGCGGTGATCAGGGTGGAGATATTGCCCATGCCGAGCAAACTTACGGCCTGGCCAATGTCGGTGACCTGTCGCCGTAGCCCATAGAGCGGTGCATTCACCGTCTTGAGCACAGCGGCGGCGAGCGCCACATCGGCGGCGATCAGGCCCGTGATGCGTTTGCTGTCCGGGAGCTCGCGTGCGCTTTCCTCCATGACGGCCGTTAGCACGGTCGGCCGGGGTGGGATGACGATGCCTGCAAGCAGGCGGCTTGCTTCTTGCTCGTTGAGAGCACCCATATCGGCTCCCTATGGCTGCTGACTTTCAGACGAACCGGTTGCCCGCGCGCATGCCTGCTTGTGCACTTCAGGCAGGGCACGGGTCACTACCGTTGCGTGTCGCAAGCGTTATCGGCGACGCATGCCAGTTCTTGAGCACAAGCCAGCCACATACAGAAGTATCACTTGCCGGGTGAAACCCCTCCACATCGGGTCTGTGCCCCTCAGAAGTGGCCATGTGCGACATCGTTCAGACGCCGCGCAACAGCTCGTTGATACCCACCTTGCTCAGGGTCTTCTCGTCGACCTTCTTGACGATCACGGCGCAGTAGAGGCTGTACTTGCCATCCTTCGAGGGCAGGCTGCCGGAGACCACCACGCTCCCAGCGGGCACGCGCCCGTAGTGGATCTCGCCGGTCTCGCGGTCGTAGATCTTGGTGGACTGGCCGATGTACACACCCATGGAGATGACGCAGTTGTCCTCCACGATCACGCCCTCGACAATCTCTGAGCGCGCGCCGATGAAGCAGTTGTCGCCGATGATGGTGGGGTTGGCCTGCACCGGCTCGAGCACGCCGCCAATGCCCACCCCGCCCGAGAGATGCACGTTTTTGCCGATCTGGGCGCAGGAGCCCACGGTGGCCCAGGTGTCGACCATGGTCCCAGCGTCGACATAGGCGCCGATGTTGACGTAGGAGGGCATCAGCACCACGTTCCGGGCAATATAGGCACCCTTGCGCACCGCCGCCGGCGGCACCACGCGGAAGGCGCCCTCGCGGAAGTCCTTGGAGTTGAAGTCGGCGAACTTGGAGGGCACTTTGTCGTAGTAGTTGGTGTAGCCCCCCTTGATGAACTGATTGTCCTCGAGGCGAAAGAACAGCAGCACGGCCTTTTTGATCCACTGATGCGTGACCCAGTTTTGGCCTTCGCCGCGCGTGGCCACCCGCAGCTGGCCCATGTCCAGCAGGTCGATGACGGTCAGCGTGGCGTCCTTGACCTTGGGCTCGACGTTGCGCGGGGTGATCTCGGCGCGGCGCTCGTAGGCCTCTTCGATGATGGCTTGCAGTTCTTGCATGGCGGTTCCTCGATGACGGTAAATGGGAAATTGTAGAGGGGTTGCCGGGGGTGTTCACCTGCGTCGGGCGACACTCACGCCGCGCACATGGGTGGCACGGGCGAGAAAGCGGGCGAGCTGATCGACGTTGCGCACCTCGAGGGTGAATTCCATGCGCGCGGTCTCGTCCTGTGACAGGGTATTGACCCGGATGACGTTGATCCGCTCCTGGGCGAGGATCTCGCTCACGTCTTTGAGCAGCCCCGGCCGGTCGTCGGCGACGAGTTCCACGTCGACGGCGAACACCTCACGCTCGCTCGCCCCCCAGGAGGCCTTGAGCAGCCGCCCCTGTTGCGTCGGCGGCAGCCGCTGGATGACGCTGCAATCGGCGCGATGGATGGTCACGCCGCGGCCCTGGGTGGTGTAGCCGACGATGGCATCCGGCGGCGCCGGTTTGCAGCAGCCGGCCAGGTGCGTGAGCAGGTTGGCCTCGCCCTCCACCAGGACACCGGCGGGGGCGGTCTTGCTCCGGCGCGGACTGACCAGGGGCTTTACGGGTGGGGGGAGGAACAGTTCCTGCAGGCTGCGGGCGAGCTGCCCGCTGGTGAGGTCGCCGCGGCCCAGGCTGGCATAGAGATCCTCCGGCTTGGCGAAACCCAGCCGGACGGCGAGCTGTTCCAGGTTGACGTTGCTCAGGTTGAGGCGGTTGAGCTCGCGCTCGAGCTGCTCGCGCCCCTCCTGCACGTGGCTGGCGTGGTCGAGCTGCTTGAACCATTGCCGCACCTTGGCGCGGGCGCGCGAGGTGCGGATGAAGCCGAGGTGGGGGTTGAGCCAGTCGCGGCTGGGGCCGCCCTCCTTGACGGTAAGGATCTCCACCCGCTGTGCGGTCTTGAGCGGGGTATCCAGGGGCACCAGCTGGCCGTCGACCCGGGCGCCCCGGCAGCGGTGTCCCAGCTCGGTGTGCACGGCGTAGGCGAAATCGATCGGGGTGGCCCCCGCCGGCAGGGCGACCACCTTGCCCTGCGGGGTGAGGACGAAGACCTCGTCCTGGAACAATTCGTGCCGGAACTGCTGGGCGAGATCGGTGTATTGCGCCAGTTCGTCCTTCCAGGCCAGCAGTTGCCGCAACCAGGCGATCTTGTCGGACAGCGCCGCGCCCTGGCCGCCTTCCTTGTAGCGCCAGTGCGCGGCGACCCCCAGCTCCGCCTCCTGGTGCATGGCGAAGGTGCGGATCTGCACCTCCAGGGCCTTGTTCTCCGGGCCGATCACGGCCGTGTGCAGGCTCTGGTAGCCATTGCCCTTGGGGCGCGAGATGTAATCGTCGAACTGGCCGGGGATGGGCTGCCACAGGCTGTGCACGATGCCCAACACGTGATAGCAGTCCTTCACCTCGCGCACCAGCACGCGCACGGCGCGCACATCGTAGACCTCCTCGAAGCTGAGATGCTTCTTGCGCATCTTGGCCAGGATGCTGGCGATGTGCTTGGGCCGGCCGGCCACCTCGAAGTCTTTCAGGCCGGCGCGTTCGAGCTCGGCGTTGAGCTGGGCCAGCACCTGCTCGATGTACCACTCGCGGTCGAGCCGGCGCTCATCGAGCAGGCGGGCGATTTGTTTGTAGGTCTCCGGCTCCAGATAGCGGCAGGCGAGGTCCTCCAGCTCCCATTTGAGCTGCCAGACCCCGAGCCGGTTGGCCAGTGGTGCGTAGAGCTCGCGCGCGTCGTGGGCGAGCCTGGCACGCGCCTCCGGCGCGGCACCCGCCATCTCACGCAGGGTTTGCACCCGCTCCGCCAGCTTGATCAGCACCACGCGGATGTCATCGGTCATGGCGAGCAGCATCTGGCGCAGGGACTCGCTCTGGCCGGCCTCGCCCACCAGCTCGGAGAACAGGGCGTCCATCCGGTTGAGTCGCGCCGCCCCCAGGACCAGGGTGGTCAGGCTGTCGCCGAATCGGCGCTTAAGCTCATCCGGCTTCAGGGCCGCCTCGCCCAGCCCGGCAAGCAGGGCCGCCGCCACCGTTTCGCTGTCGAAGCGCATCCCCGCCAGGATGGCGGCGGTGGCCAGCGCATGTCGGGGCAGGGGCGTGCCGCTGTCGGTGAGCTTGTCTGTGCCGTGCGCGTAGAGATAGTCCAGGACCTGGCGCAGCAGGGTGGTCTTCTCCGCACCGTATTGGGACGTGAGCGGCTCGAGCCAGCTCTCCGCATCAGCCGGAACGACGGCGAGGGTGTGGGTGACCATGTCAGGGGTCAGGATTCAGGTGTCAGGTTACAGAGAAGTAAGATTCCACGCCGCAACGCGGCGCGCTCGAACATCTGCCCTCTGACTCCTGATCCCTGACACCTGAATCCTGACCCCTGATCACCAGAACCGCCACCACGGCCGTTCCTTGCTTGCCCGGGGATCCTGCCCGGCAAGATAGGGGCTGGCGGGGAAGTTGAGCCTGAGCACGCGCAGGGCGTCATCGCGCAGGTCGGCCAGCTCCAGCCTGTCGTAACTCATCGCCATCAGGTACAGCGCTTCTTCCAGGGCGGGGGCCTGCGGATAGTGCACGACCACGTACTTGCCGCGGTTGGCCGCCGCCACATAGGCACCGCGCTTGAAATAGTAGCGCGCCACATGCACCTCGTGGCTGGCCAGGGCATTGACCAGATAGCGCATACGCGCCAGCGCATCCGGTGTGTACTTGCTGTCCGGGAAACGGGTGACGAGTTCCTTGAAGGCATCGAAGGATTCGCGTGCCGCCTTGGGGTCACGCTCGCTCATGTCTTGGTCGCCAAGGCCCGCGAGCAGACCCCGCTCCTCGACGAAGTTGGCCAACCCCTTCAGGTAGTAGGCATAGTCGACGTGCGGGTGGTTGGGGTGCAGCTTGATGAAGCGGTCCGCGGCGGCGATGGCGGAAGCGGGCTCGTTGTCTTTGTAGTAGGCGTAGGCCACCTCGAGTTGCGCCTGTTGCGCATAGGGACCGAAGGGGTAGCGCGCCTCCAGCCGTTCGAACAGCTGGATGGCACGCTCGTAATTGCCCTCGCTCAGTTCGGACTTGGCCATCGCATACAGGCGCTGCGCGGACCAGTCTTTGGTCTCGTCGATCTGCTCGGGCAGCAGGCCGCAGCCGCTCACGGCCACGGCAACCAGCAACGGGGCTAAAATGCGTCTCATGTCTCGGGAGCCTCTCGCGAATGGCGAATTATACCGATGTCGGAAATCATCCAACTGACCATCCCCGCTGCACTGGCTGGTCATCGCCTCGACCAGAGCCTGGCCGAGCTGTTGCCGCAGCATTCGCGTAGCCGCATCCAGGCCTGGTGCGATGCCGGCGAGGTGCGTCTGGATGGCCGCCCCGTCAGCCGCAAGACCCGCGTGCACGGCGGCGAGGCGGTGGAAGTGCGGGCGACCCCGCACCCGGCACAGTTGCCGCACGAGGCCGAGGCGATCGACCTCGAGGTGATCCACGAGGACGCGGACATCCTGGTCGTCAACAAGCCGCCCGGACTGGTGACGCACCCGGGTGCGGGCAACTGGTCCGGCACCCTGCTCAATGCGCTGTTGCATCATTGCCCGCAGCTCGCCGGCCTGCCGCGCGCCGGCATCGTCCATCGTCTGGACAAGGACACCACCGGGCTCATGGTGGTGGCCAAGACGGCGCAGGCACAGAGTCGGCTCACGCACGACCTGCAGGCGAGGACGGTGAAGCGAGTATACTGGGCCGTGGCCATGGGTCGGTTGCGGAGTAGGGCGGGGGTGATCGACGCCCCCATCGGCCGCCATCCGGTGCACCGCACACGCATGGCCGTGCTGCCGGGCGGCAAACCGGCCGTCACGCACTACCGCGTCCTCAGGCCGTACGCCGCGACCACCTGGATCGAGTGCCATCTTGAGACCGGCCGCACGCATCAGATCCGCGTCCACCTCGCCCACATCGGTCATCCATTGCTGGGAGACCCGGTCTACGCGACCCACCGGCAGGCGCCGTTGCGCTTCCATCGCCAGGCCCTGCATGCCCGGCGGCTGGCGCTCACGCATCCCCGCACGGGCGAGACTATCGAGTGGGAGGCGCCGCTGCCCGCGGATCTGGCCGGGCTCATCGACCGCCTGGAGCGCGAGGATGCACCCTGACTGGATCTTGCCCGATTGGCCGGCGCCGGCGGGGGTGCATGCCCTGATGACCACCCGGGCCGGCGGCGTGAGCAGGCCGCCTTACGACAGCTTCAACCTGGCCACCCACGTCGGCGACGATCCAGCCGCCGTGGCGGAAAACCGCCGCCTGCTGCGCGCCCATCTCCCCGCCGAGCCGCTCTGGCTCACCCAGGTGCATGGCACGACGGTCGCCGATGCCGAACGGCAGGGGGCCTACGTGGTGGCCGACGCCGCCGTGGCCCGCACGCCGGGCCGGGTCTGCGCCGTGCTCACCGCCGATTGCCTGCCCGTGCTGCTGTGTGACGCGCGCGGCAGCGTGGTGGCCGCCGTGCACGCGGGCTGGCGCGGCCTCGTCGCCGGCGTGCTGGAGGAGACGGTTTGCGCCATGGGGATCGGTCCGGCGCGTATCCTCGCTTGGTTGGGGCCGGCCATCGGCCCCGATGCCTTCGTGGTGGGCGAGGAGGTACGGCAGGCCTTCATCGAGCAGCACCCCCTCGCGGCGACGGCCTTCCGCCCGGCGCTCCCCGGCACATTGGACGAGTTGCCACGCAAATGGCTGGCCGATCTCTATGCCCTGGCGCGCCTGCGGTTGGCGACGGTGGGTGTCGAGCGCGTCTACGGCGGCGTCGGTTGCACCTACCGAGAGGCGGACCGGTTTTATTCCTACCGCCGCGACGGGCGCACCGGCCGCATGGCCGCGTTGATCTGGCGCGAGTACAATCGTCAATTTTTGACTGCATAAGTGCCACCCTGTGGTCGGCCTTAGGTCGGCCTGTAGGCCGACAACCGCAGAGCGCAACGACAAGCCTGTCGGCCTGAAGGTCGACCTATGGTCCAATGGACAATCCGGGATGAAGCAGCCCCCTACCTCGCTTCGCTCGTCGCCCCCCGAGGGGGTGTGTCAGTTCCTTCGGATGGCCGAGCGGAACTGACATGAGCACCCTGACCTGGATCCTGCTCGCCTCCGCCGCCGGCGGCGTGCTCAGCGTGGCCCTTGCCACCGTGGCCATGGCGGTGCGCATCGAGTGGCTGCCGGTCATGATCAGCTACGCCATCGGCGCCCTGCTCGGCGCGGCCTTCCTCGAGGTGCTGCCGCACGCGATGGCGCAGGGCGGCGATGCGCAACACCTGACCGGGGCGGTGCTGGCCGGCATCCTGCTGTTCTTCCTGCTGGAAAAACTGGTGCTCTGGCGCCACTGCCACGTGGAGACCTGCGAGGCGCACGGCACCGACGCCCTGGCGCAGCGCGGGCATGGGCACGCCGCCGGCCACGGTCACGATCACGGCCGCTCCGGGC
This sequence comes from Hydrogenophilales bacterium, assembly GCA_037445185.1. GTDB lineage: Bacteria > Pseudomonadota > Gammaproteobacteria > Burkholderiales > Thiobacillaceae > JANWZL01. The sequence goes on from JBBIKZ010000011.1 coordinate 21,237, forward strand.
TGATGATCACGGTGGGCGACACCTTCCACAACTTCGTCGACGGCATCATGATCGCCGCCGCCTTTCTGGTCGACATCAAGCTGGGCATCGTCACCACGCTGGCCATCGTCTCGCACGAGATCCCGCAGGAGATCGGCGACTTCCTCATTCTGCTGCACTCCGGCTACAGCCGGGCCAGGGCCCTGGCGCTCAACGTGGTGAGCAGTCTGGCCACCCTGGTCGGCGCGGTGCTGGCCTACTACGCCCTGTCGCCGCTCACGCGCGTGATGCCCTATATCCTCGCCTTTGCCGCCGCGGGCATGATCTATGTGGCGGTGGCCGATCTCATCCCGGGGCTGCACAAGCGGCCCGAACTGCGCCACACCGTCCAGCAGATCGCCCTGATCCTGCTCGGGATTGCGACCGTGTGGCTGGTTGGGGCGCTGACCGAGCCGTGGCATGAGACCGGGTTGCACGGGCACTGACCGCACAGACGCCCGCAGCGATGGGCTTGTGTTCCAATCTTGCTAGTAGGAGCCAATATGGGCATTGAACTCTACAACGACGGCCGTCATGTCTGCATGATGTTCAACGACCTGGTCGACGACAGTGTCAGCAGCGCGGTGCAGGCCAATCAGTTCCTCGTCGTCACCGGCGGTGAGGGCGCCTTGATCGATCCGGCCGGCAACATGACCTATAACGCCTTGATCTTGGCCATGAACAAGTATTTCCCGTTCAAACGGCTGAAATACATCTTCGCCTCGCACCAAGATCCCGACATCGTGGCATCGCTCAACAAATGGCTCATGGCCACCGACTGCACCCTCTATGTCTCCAAATTATGGGAGCGGTTCGTTCCCCACTTCTGCACCTTGAACCGCAGTGAGGGGCGCATCGTCGGCATCCCCGACCGGGGGATGACAATCGAGCTCGGTGATACGACCTTGTATGCCCTGCCGGCGCACTTCCTGCACGCCGAGGGCAATTTCCAGTTCTATGACGCGCGTGCCAAGATACTGTTCTCCGGCGACATGGGGGCCTCGCTCGTGCATCACAGCGAAATCGCCAAGCCAATCACCACACGGGCGGAATTTCTGGCCCATGTTCCCAACATGGAGGGCTTTCACCGCCGCTATATGGTCTCAAAGAAGGTCTGCCAGTATTGGGCCAACATGGTGCGTAAGCTGGACGTCGAGATGATGGTGCCGCAACATGGGCGTTACTTCCAAGGCAAGGTGGCGGTGCACGCGTTCCTCGACTGGATACAGGACCTCGAGTGCGGCATCGACCTGATGACCCAGGACCATTACCGCCCACCGGCATGACCACGCCGCCGAAGATCGGTTTCGTCTCGCTCGGCTGTCCCAAGGCGACGGTCGACTCCGAGCGCATCCTCACCCGGCTGCGGGCCGAGGGCTATCTGATCGTGCCCAGTTACCAGGACGCCGATCTGGTGGTGGTGAACACCTGCGGCTTCATCGACGCCGCCGTGGAGGAATCGCTCGCGGCGATCAGCGAGGCGTTGCGCGAGAACGGTCGCGTCATCGTCACCGGCTGCCTGGGTGCGCGCGCATCCCTGATCAAGGAGGCGCATCCCAGCGTGCTGGCCGTCACCGGTCCGCACGCCACCGAAGAGGTGATGGCTGAGGTGCACGCGCAGCTACCCAAACCGCACGACCCCTACACCGACCTGATCCCGCCCGGCGGACTCAAGCTCACGCCCCGACACTATGCCTATCTCAAGATCTCCGAGGGCTGCAACCACCGCTGCAGCTTCTGCATCATCCCCAGCCTGCGCGGCGACCTGGTGTCGCGGCCGGTCGGCGAGGTGCTCGAGGAGGCGGAGGCGCTGGTGCGGGCGGGGGTGAAGGAGCTGCTGGTGATCTCCCAGGACACCAGCGCCTACGGCGTCGACCTCAGGTACCGCACCGGCTTCTGGCAGGGCAGACCGGTGAAGACGCGCCTGCTGGAGCTCGCGCGCGAGCTGGGCGGCCTTGGGGTGTGGGTCAGGCTGCACTACGTCTATCCCTATCCCAGCGTCGACGAGGTCATCCCGCTCATGGCCGAGGGCAGGGTGCTGCCCTATCTCGACGTCCCCTTCCAGCACGCCAGCCCCGCCATCCTCAAGGCGATGCGGCGCCCGGCCGCGGCGGAGGACACTCTGCGACGGATCGAGCGCTGGCGCGCGATCTGCCCCGAGATCGCCATCCGCAGCACCTTCATCGTCGGTTTCCCCGGCGAGACGGAGGCCGACTTCGAGCTGTTGCTGGCCTTTCTGCGCGAGGCCCGGCTCGACCGGGTCGGCTGCTTCGCCTACTCGCCGGTCGCCGGGGCGGCGGCCAATGGGCTGCCCGACCCGGTGGATGAGGCCGTCAAGCAGGAGCGACTCGCCCGCTTCATGGAGGTCCAGGCGGCGATCAGCGCCGAGAAACTGAGACGCCGTCGCGGCACGGAGATGACCGTGCTGATCGATGCGGCGGACGGACGCCGGACAGTGGGCCGCAGCTATGCCGATGCCCCGGAGATCGACGGCGTCGTGCACATCGCCCAGGGCGCGGGCCTCAAGCCCGGCGACCTGGTCCGGGTCAGGGTGACCCGATCCGATGCGCACGATCTGTGGGGGAAGCCGATCCATGGATGAAACGATCTGGAAACCGCATGTGGTGGTGGCCGCCGTCATCGAGGAGGGGGGGCGCTTCCTGCTGGTGGAGGAACACACCGAGGAGGGCCTGCGCTTCAACCAGCCGGCCGGTCACCTGGAAGCGGGTGAGACGCTGCTCGATGCCGTGCGGCGCGAGGTGTTCGAGGAGACCGGCCACCACTTCGAGCCGGAGGCGCTGCTCGGCATCTACCGTTGGGAGAGCCCTGTGCGGGCGCGCACCTATCTGCGCTTCGCCTTCATCGGCCGCACCACCGGCTACGACCCCACCGCCCGCCTGGATGCGGGCATCCTGCACGCCGTCTGGATGACAGCCGAGGAGATCCGTCGGGTGGCGCCCCGTCACCGCAGCCCCCTGGTTGCGCGTTGCATCGAGGATTACGCGGCTGGGCGGCGCCATCCGCTCGAGCTACTGCAGGACCTGGGCGACCGATGACCCGCTGTCTCGTGCCTCGCCCGGTTTTCAGCCAACCCACCCCTCAGGGTGCGTCGAGGTTGGCTGCGCCGACTTTCTCGCTATAGATGAGCCGCATCGTCGTCGGCCTCTCCGGCGGCGTCGATTCCGCCGTCACCGCCTGGCTGCTCAAGACGCAGGGGCACGAGGTGATCGGCGTGTTCATGAAGAACTGGGAGGCGGACGACGCTGACCCCAACTGCCCGGCGCGGCAGGACTTCTTAGACGTGCTGGCCATCGGCGATGCGCTGGGCATCGAGGTGGCGCTCGTCAACTTCAGCCGCGAGTACCAGGAGCGGGTGTTCAGCTACTTCCTGACCGAGTACCGGGCCGCACGCACGCCCAATCCCGACGTCCTCTGTAACAGCGAGATCAAGTTCAAGGCCTTCCTGGAATACGCCCTCCAACTCGACGCCGACGCGCTCGCCACCGGCCACTATGCCCGTCTCGAGGGCGAGCCAGGCGCCCGGCGGCTCCTCAAGGGGGTGGATGCCGACAAGGACCAGAGCTATTTTCTCTATCGCCTGCGCCAGGACCAGATCGCGCATGCCCTGTTCCCCCTGGGCGGGCTCACCAAGCGCGAGGTGCGCGCGCTCGCCCGTCAGGCAGGGCTGCCGGTGGCCGACAAGCGCGACAGCACGGGCATCTGCTTCATCGGCGAGCGCCCCTTCCGCGCCTTCCTGCAGCGTTATCTCCCCATCCAGCCGGGCCTCATGGTCACGCCGGAGGGGAGGGTGGTGGGCGAGCACCAAGGGCTCATGTACTACACCTTGGGCCAGCGCCACGGGCTGGGCATAGGCGGGGTGAAAGGTGCCCGCGAAGGGGTGCCCTGGTTCGTCGCCGGCAAGGACCTGGCGGCGAACCGCCTGATCGTGGTCCAGGGCCACGACCATCCGCTGCTGCTGACACGCCAGCTGCAGGCCCGCGATCTGAGCTGGATCGGCCCGCCCCCGGTGGCGGGGGAGCGGTATGCGGCGAAGACCCGCTACCGCCAGCGCGACGCCGCCTGTGAGGTCGTTCATATCGACGGCGATGCGATGCGGCTAAGCTTCGAAGAGGCGCAGTGGGCGGTGACGCCGGGACAGTCGGTGGTGCTCTACGACGGCGTGAACTGCCTGGGCGGCGGTGTCATCCAATAGCCACGGACGCAATGTAAAATTCATGTAGCACCTTAACGGTACGAGACAAGCCAATGTTGCGTAGAGACTTTTTATGGCTGCTGCCCGGTCTGGGTGCGGGTGCCTGGCTGGCCGGCTGTTCCACCGATCCGGTCACCGGGCGCAAGACCCTGGTCATGATGGGCAAGGAGCAGGAGATCGTCCTGGACCGCGAACATTCGCCGCACCAGTTCTCCGAGGACTACGGGCCTTCCCAGGACCGCCGCCTGAACGATTACCTCGCCGGTGTCGGCCGGCAGCTGTCGAGCAGGTCGCACCGGCCGGACATGCCGTACAGCTATCGCGCGGTCAACGCCAACTACGTCAATGCCTATGCCTTCCCGGGCGGCTCCATCGCCGCCACGCGGGGCATCCTGCTCGAGCTGGAGGACGAGGATCAGCTGGCAGGACTGTGGGGACACGAGATCGGGCATGTCAATGCCCGCCATTTCGCCGAACGCCAGGCCAAGGGCACGCTGGTGCAGCTCGTGGCCGTCACCGCAGGCGTGGTGGCTGCCGAGAAAAACCCGGCCTATGGCGAGCTGGCCGGCCTGCTCGGCAATCTGGGCGGCGGTGCCCTGCTGGCCCACTACAGCCGCGAGGACGAGCGTGAGGCGGATGCCCTCGGCATGGAATACATGGTGCGCAGCGGCCACAACCCGGCCGGCATGGTGGACCTGATGGAACTGCTCAACCGCGAAGCGAAGCGCAAGCCCAACGCCCTGGAGCTGATGTTCTCCACCCACCCCATGAGCAGCGAACGCCTGGAGACCTCGAAGCAGCGTCTGGCTAAGGACTATGCCGAGGCGGCGCGCCGGCCGCGCCAGCGCGAGCGCTACATGGACCATACCAGTCGCCTGCGCGCCCTGCGCGGCGCCATCCAGGCGCAGCAGAAGGCGGAGGCGATGCTGGCGAAGAAGGATTACGCCACGGCCGAGCAGCATCTGCGCGACTCGCTGGCCCAGGCGCCCGACGACTACACGGGCCTGGTGCTGATGGGCAAGACGCAGATGGCCATGAAGCGGCCGCAGGAGGCCGAACCCTACCTCTCACGGGCCAAGGCGGTCTATCCGGGCGAGGCCCAGGCCGTGCATCTGAGCGGGGTGGCCAAGCTGCAGCTCAAGCAACCCGAGGCCGCCCTGGCCGAATTCCAGGCCTATGAAAGGCTCCTGCCCGGCAACCCCAACACCACCTTCCTCAAGGCTTACTCGCTGGACATGATGCAGCGGCGTCAGGATGCGGCGCAGGAGTATTATCGCTATCTGCAGATGACACGCCAGGGCGTCCAGGCTCAGCATGCCCATGCCAGGCTCAAGGCCTGGGGTGTGGTCAGGTGAGAGGATTCAGGGGTCAGGGGTCAGGGTACGGTAGGGTCGGCGCGTCTCGGGCGCTTGCCCCGTCCCGTGGCCCCGACGCTGGCTAGAGCCAAGCGGCTCACTCCTTTTTGTTCACCGCCTGATCCACCACCCGCGCCGCCCAGTCCTTCGCCCCCAGCCCGAAGGCGATGGCGAAGGCGAGCCCGACGGCGCCGAAGGCGATGGCGAAGGCGGCGGTGATGAGCTCACTGGCGATCTGGAGCTGCTCCAGGGCGATGAAGAAGACGAAGATCATCATCGCGTACTCGGAGAAGGTCGATACCGTGAGCGCGCCGGAAAACCCCACGTTTTTCAGCCAGGCGAAGACGATGCGGTTGATGAAGCGGGCCAGGATGGTGCCAAAGACCAGCACCAGGATGGCGACGATCACGTTGGGGATGTAGAGCACCACCTTGTTGAACAGGTCGGCGACCATGTGCAGCCCCAACGAGTTGGCCACGGTGACGATCATCACCAGGATGATCAGCCAGTAGACCAGGTTGCCCAGGACGCTGGCCACGGACACATCCAACTCGGCCTGTTTCAGGAAGGATTCCAGGCCGGAGCGCTCGGTCACGCGGTCGAAGTTCAACAGCTTGAGCAGGCGCATGATGCCGGTGCGTGCGAGCTTGGCCAGCAGCCAGCCGATGAACAGCAGCACCAGCGCCGCCAGGAGCTGGGGGACGAAACGGGCGAGCTCGGTCCAGAACGAGGTGAAAGAGGCTACGAAGACGTCCAGTTGTTCCATGTCCATTCCTTTGCAAGCGTGGGATATGCGCGTCGCTCGCCGAGGTTACGGCCGGTGTCGGGGCGCGTGGAGAGGGGTTGCCTCGGTCCCGCGGCGAGGGTCGAGGCGAAATTGTAGCGGAAGCCCGGCACCGACGGGCCGCAGGTGGCGAAAGGTCCGTACCCATCAGGCGAGCGCGGCCAACTCCTTGCGGGCAATGAGGAAGACGGTGTCCTCGCCGCCCTCGACCTCGGGCCAGATGAGGGGGAGGGCAGGGTAGGCCGCCTCCAGCGCCGGCCGGTTGTGCCCGATCTCCACCGCCAGCCAGCCGCCGGCGTCGAGGTGCGCCGGCGCCTCGGCCAAGATGCGGCGCACCACGTCCAGGCCATCCGTGCCGGCGGCCAGGGCAAGGCGCGGCTCATGCCGGTACTCGGGCGGCAGCTCGGCCATCGCCTGCGCATCGACATAGGGCGGGTTGGCGATGATGAGGTCGTAGCACTCATCGCCCAAGGCGGCGAACAAGTCGGACCGCACCAGGCGGATGCGGCTGCCAAGCCCGTACTCGTTGACGTTGCGCCGGGCGACCTCGAGGGCGTCGGCGGAGACGTCGACGGCGTCGATCCTCGCCTGCGGGAAGGCGTGCGCGAGCAGGATGGCGAGACAACCTGAACCCGTGCCGAGGTCCAGGGCGCGCGTCACTCGCTCCGGCGCGGCGAGCCAGGGGTGGAACTGTTCCAGGATCAGGGCGGCGAGGTAGGAGCGGGGCACGATCACGCGCTCGTCGACGTAGAAGCGAAACCCCTGCAGCCAGGCCTCGTGGGTGATGTAGGGGGCCGGCAGGCGGCGGTGGATGCGCTCGTGCAGGACCTGGGCGAGGTGCTGCATCTCGTGGGGGGTGAGGCGGGCGTCCAGATAGGGTTCCAGGCGGTCGATGGGCAGGTGCAGGCTGTGCAGGATCAGATAGGCCGCCTCGTCGTGGGCATTGCTGCAGCCGTGGCCGAAGGCGAGCCCCGCGCCGTTGAAGCGCGAGACGGCATAGCGCAGCCAGTCGCGCAGCGTGAGCAGGTGTTCGCGCGCCTCGTCAAACATCGAGCAGACGCTCCAGGGCGGTCCGATAGATCGCGGCGAGCAGGCTCAGCTCCTGCACGCCGACGCATTCGTCGATCTTGTGGATGGTCTTGTTCACCGGGCCGAACTCGACCACCTCGCGGGCGATGTCGGCGATGAAGCGGCCGTCCGAGGTGCCGCCCGTGGTGGAGAGCTGCGGCGTGAGGCCGGTGTGCTCGCGGATGGCGGCGCCGAGCACCTCGGTGAGCCTGCCGGCCGGCGTGAGATAGGGCTTGGCGCCGAGCTCCCATTCCAGCTCGTAGTCGAGGCCGTGGCGGTCGAGGATCTGCTCCACCCGCGCCTCGAGCCCCTCGACGCTGCTGGCGGTGGCGAAGCGGAAGTTGAAGACGATGTCGACAAAGCCGGGGATGACGTTGGTGGCGCCGGTGCCGCCGTGGATGTTGGAGATCTGCCAGGTGGTGGGCGGAAAGTACGCGTTGCCGGCGTCCCATTCCGTGGCGGCCAGCTCGGCGATGGCCGGGGCCGCCAGATGGATGGGGTTTTTCGCCAACTGCGGATAGGCGATATGACCCTGCACGCCGTGCACGCGCAGCCGGCCGTGCAACGAGCCGCGGCGGCCGTTTTTCATGGTATCGCCGAAGCGATCAGTGCAGGTGGGCTCGCCGACGATGCAGTAGTCGATGCGCTCGCCGCGCGCGGCCAGGCGCTCCACCACCCTGACCGTGCCGTCCACGGCGGGGCCCTCCTCGTCCGAGGTGATGAGCCAGGCGATACTGCCGCGGTGGTGCGAGTGGCTGGCGAGGCAATCCTCTACGGCGACGAGAAAGGCGGCGATGGACCCCTTCATGTCCGCCGCGCCGCGGCCGTAGAGGTAATCGTCGCTCAGGGTGGGGGTGAAGGGGTCGTAGGACCAGCGCTCGAGGGGGCCGGTGGGGACGACGTCCGTGTGGCCCGCGAAGCAGACCAGGGGCGGCTCGCTGCCGCGCCGCGCCCACAGGTTGGTGACCCCGCCCGAGTGCACCCACTCCAGGCTGAAGCCAAGCGGTGTGAGGCGCTCGGCCAGCCAATCCTGGCAGCCGGCGTCGTCCGGGGTGAGCGAGCGCCGTGCGATCAGCGCACGGGCGTAGTCGATGAGCCTGTCGGACATCGGGCCTCACTCGCCGAAGAAGGCGGCGTAATTGTCCTCGCTGAAACCGACCTGGTACTGGCCGTCGCGGTCGAGGATGGGGCGCTTGATGACGCTGGGGTTCTCCTCCATCAAGGCGAGCGCCGTGGTCATGTTCTTCACCTGCGCCTTGCGTTCGTCGGGCAGATTGCGCCAGGTGGGGCCGCTGCGGTTGACGAGCGCCTCCCAGCCCATGAGCTTCATCAACGTCATCATGAGCTCCTTGGGCACACCCTGTTTCTTGAAATCGTGGAATTCGTAAGCGATGCCGCGGGCCTCCAGCCAGGCGCGTGCCTTCTTGACGGTGGAGCAGTTGGGGATGCCGTAGAGTTTCATGGCAAACTCGGGTTGTTGAGATCAAGGGCTGCATTCTACCCGTCGACGCGATGGACCAGGCTGAAATTCCCGTCTTCGAGGTGACCCCCGCGCCCTGGCCCGCGCATGCCCCGGCCATCGCGGCGATCCGGCGCCGGGTCTTCATCGAGGAGCAGGGGGTGCCGGAGGCGCTCGAATGGGAAGCACGCGATGGGGATTGCGACTGGTTCGTCGCCCGGGTGGGCGGGGAGGTCGTCGGCGTCGCGCGCCTCACCCCCGACGCCCACGTCGGTCGGATGGCCGTGCTGCCGGCGTGGCGCGGCCGGGGCATAGGCACGGCCCTGCTGCGGGCAGCGCTGCAGCGGGCGCGGGACAGAGGGTACGCCAGGGTCGCCCTGCACGCCCAGACCCACGCCCTGCCTTTCTATGCCCGGCTGGGCTTTCGCGCCGAGGGGGAGGTCTTCTTCGAGGCGGGGATTGCGCATCGGCGCATGACCCTCGATCTGCACCAGGAGGACAGGTGAATATCCGCGTGGGACACGGCTTCGACGTACATGCCTTCGCCCCCGGGCGGCGGCTGATCCTCGGCGGGGTGGACATCCCCCATGAGCAGGGGCTGGCCGGCCATTCCGATGCCGACGTCCTGCTGCACGCCCTCTGCGACGCCCTGCTCGGTGCGGCGGGGCTGGGTGACATCGGCCGCCACTTTCCGGACAGCGACCCGCGCTACCGCGGCATCGACAGCCGCTTGCTGTTACGTCAGGTCGTCGGGCAATTGCGCGTTGCCGGCTGGCGCGTGGGCAACGTCGACGCCACCATCATCGCCCAGGCCCCGCGCATGGCGCCGCACATCGCTCGGATGCGCGAGAACATCGCCGCCGACCTCGAATTGCAGGCGCAGGCCGTCAACGTCAAGGCCACCACCACCGAGCGCCTGGGCTTTACCGGTCGGGGCGAGGGCATCGCCGCAGAGGCGGTATGCCTGATCGTGCGGGATTGATCGCCCACCAGAGTGAGGCGGCCGACGACCGTAGGGCGGGCAGGGCAGCGCCCGCCCCGGGCGAGCTGCCCACCGTCAAGGATCAGGCGCGGGTGTTCTATGCCCTGTGGCCGGACGAGGGCGTGCGCGGCGAGTTGCATCGGGTCGCCAGCCTGTTGCACAGGATGAGGGGCGGCCGCCGCACGCGACCGGAGACGATCCACCTGACGCTGGTCTTCGTCGGCAACGTCCCCCGTACCCTATTGCCCGCCCTGCAGACCAGCGCTGCGGACATCCGTCTGCCCGACTTCGACCTGGTGTTCGATCAGGCCGAATGCTGGCGGCACAACCGCATCGCCTTCGTGACGACGCGGCAGCCGCCCGCCGAGCTGATGGACCTGGTGACCGGCCTCGAGGGCACGTTGGACCGACTCGGCCTGCCCCATGACCGCCGGCCTTACAAGCCACATGTCACGCTGCTGCGTGGTGCCGACTGCAGACCGGAAGGCCCGGCGATCCACCCCATCCGCTGGCGGGCGCGGGAATTCGTGCTGGTCGAATCCGTGCTCGGCCCGCAGGGGGCGCAGTACTCCCGACTCGGCCGCTACCCCCTCGGGGGCTGAATTACAAAAAGACGTAGCTTTCCAGGTGACCCGCGAGCTCCTTGAGGGGCAGCCGGGTGTAGTCCTTTTCGATCGTTTCGGTGACCTTGTTACGGACGTGGGAGGTCAGCCGGTTGTTGAGCAAGCCCATGAAGTGGGCGGACGCGATCAGGATCAGACGGTCATAGGCGTTGTTGACGCGACCCTCCTCCAGTTCGCGTGAGATCTCCTGGGCGAAGCGCTCCGCCTCGTGCTCCTTGGGCGGCGTGGGTTGGGCGTAGCTGCCGGAACCCTGGTAGTTGCCAATACGATCGCTCACCAGATTCGCCGCCTTTTCCCGGCTCTCGGGATGTTCCAGCTCTTTGACGAGCTGCAGGCCTTTCTTCGGGCCATGGTTGGCATAGAGCTTGGCTTGACTGGCGTTGGCCACCAGGATCCAGGTCACGGACATAGACGTCTCCATTGGAAAGTTGAGCTTAGGGGTGAAGGGTGGGAATGCTTGCATGCCTTGCGGGTACTGCCCGCGTTACACGGGTGTGACCATCCCACTATAGCCGTCCCGGCCGTGGCGTCAAAGTCGCGACCGGTAGTGCGCCAGCACCGAGCGGGCCAGCTCCAGACTGGCCTCGGGCGTGGCGGAGACGAGACGGAACACGTCGCCTGCGCTCGCCCCGGTGTAGTTGCGGCCGAGAGACCGGCTGTAGGCGGGGTCGTAGTGGGTCACCAGCAGCTCGCCCACCAGTTCGTCCCAGGCGTCCGACTGCGCCAGTCGCTGCCAATGTGCGATCCGCTCGCGCCCCAGCAGTCGCGTCAGGCAATCGAGCCGACGGGCCAGGGCCCCGTGGTCGGCGAGGAAATGACGGTATTCGTCCTTGAGCAAGGCGACACGCACCGGGAGGTCGGCCTCCAAGGTCAGACAGGCCGAGGCACGCATGCGCTGCAGCAGCGCTTCCGGGGTGTGCAGGCTGCCGATGCGTTTGCTCTCGGATTCGACGAATACCGGCTGACCGGGGTCGAAATGCCGCAGCCGCTGCCAGATCCGGCTCTCGAACAGCTTCTGGGGCGGCTGCGGTCGGTCGGGATAGGCCCCCAGCACGGAACCCATATGCGCGGCCAGACCTTCCAGGTCCAACACCTGGGCACCGAGCTCGGCCAGGCTGCGCAGCAGGCGGCTCTTGCCAACCCCGGTACGGCCGCACACGACGATGAAGCGCAACCGCTCCGGCAGCGCCTGGAGATCGGCCACCACCGCGCGCCGGTAGGCCTTGTACCCCCCTTCGAGTTGGGCCGCATCCCAGCCGATGGCGCGTAACACGTGCACCATGGCGCCACTGCGGTTGCCGCCGCGCCAGCAGTAGACGAGGGGACGGTAATGCTTGGGCCGGTCGGCGAAGTGCTGCTCGAGATGCCGGGCGATGTTGCGCGCGACCAGGGCGGCGCCGACCTTCTTGGCCGTGAAGGGGGAATCCTGCTTGTAGAGTGTCCCCACGTGGGCCCGCTCCGCATCGTCCAGCACGTGCAGGTTGATGGCGCCCGGCACGTGGTCTTCGGCGTATTCCGCAGGAGAACGGGCATCGATGACCTCGTCGAAGGCGTCGAGAGCCTCAACCGTGACGAGTCCACCTTTCCTCGGCGCGTGCTGCGGGGTGGCACACTGCATCAGCGTTCGCTCCGCATCAGGCGCTGCTTTTCCCGCTGCCATTCGCGTTCCTTCTCGGCTGCACGCTTGTCATGCAGCTTCTTGCCCTTGGCGAGGCCGATCTCGAGCTTGATGCGCCCTTTCGCATAGTGGAGGTTCAATGGCACAAGGGTGTAGCCGGCCCGCTCCACCTTGCCGATCAGGCGTTTGATCTCCTCGGCGTGCAACAGTAGTTTGCGCGTGCGCAGCGGGTCGGGTTTGATGTGCGTCGAGGCGGTGGGCAGGGGGCTCACGTGGCAGCCGAGTAGCCAGACCTCGCCCTTCTTCACCACCACGTAGGCCTCTTTCAACTGCACCCGGCCGGCGCGGACGGCCTTGACCTCCCAGCCCTCCAGCGCGAGCCCGGCCTCGTAGCGTTCCTCGATGAAATAATCGTGAAAGGCCTTCTTGTTATCGGCAATGCTCATGGTGCGGAGAGGTCTGCATTTCGTGTATTTTACAGCCCCTGTCCTTCGAGCGCCTCCAACCGCCACTGTGGCCGCAGTCCATAAAACTGTACTGGTGCCCTACACCCCCGTCGAGATGTACGAATTGGTGGACCGGGTCGAGGACTACCCCCTGTTTCTGCCCTGGTGCGGCGGGACCGAGCTGCACCACCGCGACGAGCTCATCACCGAGGCCACCATCCACATCCATTACATGCACATCCGCCAGCATTTCACCACCCAGAATCGCAAGCACTACCCGCAGGAGATGGCCATCAGCCTCAAGCGGGGGCCTTTCCGCCGCATGGAGGGCTACTGGCGATTCAAGCCCCTCGGCGAGGCCGCCTGCAAGATCGAGCTGGCGCTGCATTACGAATTTTCCACGCATCTGTTCGAGAAGGCGCTGGGACCCGTGTTCGGCTACGTCGCCAACAGCCTGGTGGACGCCTTCGTGCGGCGCGCCGAACAGGTCTACGGCGAGCGATGAGCAGCATCCGCGTGGAGGTGATCTACGCCCTCCCGGGCCGTGCCAAGCGGGTGGCGCTGACGGTGGAAGAGGGGGCCACCGTGCAGCAGGCGTTGGCGCGTTCCGGCCTGCTCACGGAGTTTCCCGAGATCGACCTCAACCGGAACAAGCTGGGGGTGTGGAACAAGCTGGTCAAGCCCGACACGCCGCTCAGGGATCGGGACAGGGTGGAGATCTACCGTCCCCTCATCGCCGATCCCAAGGAGGTGCGCAAGCAGCGGGCGGCGGAGGGCAAGGCGATGAAGAAAGGCGGCGGCGACCTGCCGGCGGAGTAAGCGCAACGGGTGCGCTCGCTAGGGAAACGCTGAAAAAATAGGCGAGCGGGATGAAGCGCAAGGCGCCCGGCGCGCAGCGATCGAGACATATCAAGTAGATAGGCGAG
>JBBIKZ010000012.1:0-34637 GCA_037445185.1 Hydrogenophilales bacterium
AACCTAAAAACCTCAGTTGACCGCTCCTTGGCCTTTGCAAAGACGCATGGAACCTGACGTTTGCGCCTCCGAGCACGCTCACCCGGAAGGTGAGACCGCTACGCGCCCGCGCTCGGGTCTGTGCGCGCGTCTGGCTGCGTTGCTCCTCCTTGCGGGGGCACCCCATAGCGTCGTCCGAGGGGCCCCGCGTGAGCGGGGATCGGACAGCGGAGGGGATGCCGGCGACTGCCCCGGGGGCGCCCGCATCCTGCGCCGCGGTCGCATCCCCTGCGGGGCCCCTGCTCCGCGCTACGCAGTCGCCGACCCCGCGGCGTCGTCTCGCCTTGCCCACCACACGCACAAACCCGCCTTCGGGCGCGTTCAACTGAGGTTTTTTTAGGTTCAAGGGCGCCGGCTGGCGCCCTTTTCTTATCCGGGTCCATGCACGGAGGACGGTGCGGCTTCCGCCTGACGCGGCGGCCTGAAGCTCAACCCACCAGCGGCGCCGATGTCCCTGGGGGAATGTTGATTTGCCACCGGCCGGTTGGCGTGCCCATTGCATAAGTCGATAGACACGCCATCGGAGCATGACCATGACGTTCGGATACTATCGTCACCAACTGGGTACCTGTCCGAAGTGCGGATTCGCCACGCAGCGCATCCCCAAACGGCTCGTCGATCAGCTCATGAGCCGCTTCTATCCCCTGGAGCGTCACCTCTGCCTGAGCCCGGCCTGCGACTGGGTGGGCAACATCAAGGCCAGCGAGACGCAGGTCGAGGCCAAGCCGGCCCAGCCCTGAGGCGTCGACGCGATCTCGACGCCGGCGTCGAATTTCCGGACAGTCGCGACGTGCCGGATGCGCTTGGCCGGCACGCGTCAGCCACCGGTACAATGCGGCCTCGATGTGCCCTGCCGTCCGTTCCAACGCCACCGTCCGCCTGAGCTGGCGGGTGCTCGTGCTGGTCCTCCTGGCCGGCTGCGCCACGCCGCGTGTGGAGACGGTCGAGGCGATCGTGACCACCCCCGCGCTGCATGCCGACCACATCCTGACCGAGGACGGGGCGCGGCTGCCGCTCTCGCTCTGGCTGCCGCAAGGCGAGCCGCGCGCGGTGGTGCTCGCCCTGCACGGCTTCAACGACTATCGGCGCGCCTTCGAGGAGACGGGGGCGTATCTCGCCGCACGCGGGGTGGCGGTCTACGCCTATGACCAGCGCGGTTTCGGCGCCAGCCACGGCGCCGGCGGCTGGTTTGGCAGTGAGCGTCTCGCCGCCGACGTGCGGCTGGCGGCAGGTCTTCTGCGCGCGCGCCACCCCGGTCTGCCCCTCTACCTCCTCGGCGAGAGCATGGGCGGCGCGGTGGCCCTGACCGCCCTGGCGGACTTCCCCGGCGACTGGGCCGACGGGCTGATCCTGCTCGCACCGGCGGTGTGGGGGCGAAAGACCATGCCCTGGCTGCAGCGTGGCGTGCTGTGGCTTGCCGCCCATACCCTGCCCCGCAGCCGCGTGAGCGGCACGGGTCTGAACATCCGCGCCACCGACAACGACGCCGCGATCAGGAAGCTGCGCGAGGACCCCCTGGTGATCAAGGATACGCGGGTGGAGGCCCTGTGGGGGCTCACCGACCTCATGGACCACGCCCTCTCGCTCGCCCCGCCGGCCGGGCTGCCCAGCCTCATCCTCTATGGTGAGCGCGACCAGATCATCCCCAAGCGCCCCACCTGCCGCTGGCTCGCCGCCCGGCCCGCGTCCCCCGCGCACCGCCTGGCGGTGTATCCCCAGGG
Organism: Hydrogenophilales bacterium; assembly: GCA_037445185.1. Taxonomy (GTDB): domain Bacteria; phylum Pseudomonadota; class Gammaproteobacteria; order Burkholderiales; family Thiobacillaceae; genus JANWZL01. Next base: position 1,761 of record JBBIKZ010000012.1, read on the forward strand.
CTGGCACATGCTCACGCGGGACTTGCAGGCCGTGACGGTGCTGGCCGACATCGCCGCCTGGCTGCACGACCCGCGGGCGGCCCTGCCCTCGGGGGCCGAGGTCGAAGCGCCTCTGCCGGCCTTCTGCCCGCCGCCTCGTTAGGGGCGTCGGCAGCGGACCGTCATCCCCCACGTGAGCACGGTTCGCGGCCGGCGAGCTTCTCCTCTGCGGGGATGGCGGGGGCGCGGTAGCTATGGCAAGCTCACCCGTATGGTGACTCCCAGCGAATCCTGCACGCGTAAGGGACGACCCGGCGAAAAGCCCGCCCGGCCGCACTTCCTGCGCTATCTCCTGATCGGCTTCTTCACCGTGGCCCCGCTGTGGGTGACCTGGTTCGTGCTCGACTTCGTCTTCAGCCTCCTGGCCCGGACGGGGGCCCCCCTGCTGCGGGGGCTGGCCATGGGGCTGCGCCCCTGGTCGGAACCTCTGGCCGACTGGCTGATCCATCCCACCGTGCAATACCTGCTCGCCGCCCTGGTGACCCTGGGCGGGCTCTACCTGGTGGGTGTGGTCACCTCCCTGGTGGTGGGGCGGCAGTTGCTGGCGCTGATGGAGCGGGCGCTGGCACGGCTGCCTCTCGTGCAGACCATCTACGGCGCGACCAAGCGCTTCCTGGAGACGATGCGCGAGCCGCCCGTCCCCGGCCAGCGGGTGGTGCTGATCAGTTTTCCCTCGCCGGAGATGAAGGCGGTGGGTTTCGTGACCAAGGTGATGACCGACCCCGACACGGGCAGAAAGCTGGCGGCGGTCTATGTGCCCACCTCGCCCAACCCCACCTCCGGCTACATCGAGATCGTGCCGCTGGACGACGTCGTGCAGACCGACTGGAGCGTGGAGGAGGCGATGTCCTTCGTCATGACGGGCGGCACCAACGCGCCGGACAGGCTGCGTTTCGACAACCCGCCGGCCCGGCCATGAGCGCCATCGTCCTGCGGGCGTCCCTCTTCGCCCTCCTCTGGTGGGTGTTGACCGAGGGGCGGGCGGACGGCTGGGGCGTGGGGCTCATCTTCGTCGCCCTGGCGGTGGCGGCGAGCCTGCGCTGGCTGCCGCCGGGGCGAGCGCGACTCTCCCTGCCCGGCCTGTTGCGCTATGCCGGCTTCTTCGTCGTGCAATCGGTGCGCGGCGGCCTCCAGGTGGCCGCCCTGGCCGTGCGGCCGCGCCTCGCACTCGCCCCGGCCATGATCGAGCTCCCCCTGCGCCTGCCGCCCGGGCCGGCCGTCGTGCTGCTGACCGCCACCCTGAGCCTGCTGCCGGGCACCCTGAGCGTGCGTCTCGAGGGCACGCTCAGGGTGCACGCACTCGATGCGCGGCTGCCCATCGAGCACGAGGTGCGCACGGCCGAGGCCCATATCGCGCGCCTGTTCGGGATCGATCTGGTATGACCGGACTGGAATGGCCGCTGGCCGTGTTTCTGCTCATCAACCTGTTCGTCGCCCTGATCCGCGCCGGCCGCGGCCCCACGGCGGCAGACCGCATGCTGGCGGCGTTGCTCTTCGGCACCACGGGGGTGGGGGTGCTGCTGCTGCTCGCCCATGCCGGCGGCGGCACGCCGCTCGTCGATGCCGCTCTGGTCCTGGCGCTGCTGGCAGCCATCGCCGGGGTGGCCTTCGCGCTGCGGGCCTGGGGCGGCGAGGGGGATGGGCATGACGCCCCTTGAGGCGGCGAGCGCCCTGCTGCTGCTCGCCGGGGCCGCCTTCTACCTGGCCGGCACGGTGGGGCTGCTGCGCTTCCCCGACGTCTATGCCCGGCTGCATGCGCTCACCAAGGCCGACAACCTGGGGCTGGGCCTGCTCGTGCTGGGCTTGGCCCTGCAGGCGGAAAGCCTCGCCGCCGCCCTCAAGGTCCTGCTCGTCTGGCCCCTGGTCCTGGCCGCCAGCGCGGCGGTGAGTTACGCCATCGCCCACCGTGCCGGTCAACTCGGGCTCAAACCTTGGACCAAGAGCTCGGATCGGTCATGAGCCTCATCTTCGACCTGCTGCTCGTGCTCGCCCTCTTGTGGAGCGCCTGGCGTAGCCTCTCCACGCCCGATCTCACCCGCGCCGTCGTCCTGTACATCGTCTTCGGCCTGCTCATGGCCCTGGCCTGGGCGCGGCTCGACGCCCCCGACATCGCGCTCGCCGAGGCGGCCATCGGCGCCGGTCTCACCGGCGCCCTGCTGCTCGATGCCCTCGGCGCCCTGCGGGCGCGACGCGGTGGCAGGCAGACGGGGGCGTGAGGCGGCTCGCACGGGCTGGCGTGGTGGCGGCGGGGCTGACGCTCGCCGCGGCCCTCATCCTGGCCATCGTCGAGTTGCCGGCGGCGATGGTCGCGCTGCCGGCGCAGGTCGAGGCGCATCTGGCCCAAAGCGGGGTGGAGCACCCGGTCACGGCCGTGCTGCTCAATTTCCGCGGCTATGACACCCTGCTCGAGGTGGCCGTACTGCTCATCGCCCTCATCACGCTGCTCGGCTCGACCGGCGGCCACGCGCCCGCCACGGCGCCCGATGCCAACCCCCTGACGCAGGGGCTGGCGCGGCTGGCCCTGCCCCTCGTCCTCCTCATGGCGGGCTATCTGCTCTGGGCCGGTGCCCACCGGCCGGGCGGGGCCTTCCAGGCCGGAGCGGTGCTCGCTGCCGGTGCGGTCCTCATGCAGCTCGCAGGACTCCAACCGGCCTGGGCGGGCCCGCACCGGTGGCTGCGCCTGGGGCTCACGCTGGGTTTCCTCGTCTTCCTCGCCGTGGCCGCCGCCCTCCTCGGCGAGGGCGCCCTGCTGCGCTATCCGCCCGCCTGGGCGGGCGGCCTGATCCTCCTGATCGAGGCCGGTTTGACCCTCTCCCTGGGGCTCATCCTGGCCGGGCTGTTCCTGTTCGTGACGGGGCGCAGGCCATGAGTGCCGGCCTGCTCTACGCCCTCGCCGGGGTGCTGCTCTTCGTGCTGGGTGCGGCCGGCGTGCTCCTGGCTACCCACCTGCTGCGCAGGGTCCTCGCCTTCAACGTCATGGGCAGCGGCGCTTTCCTGGTGCTGGTGGGGCTCGCCCAACGCGGCGGCGTGGCCGACCCCGTGCCGCAGGCCATGGTGCTGACCGGCATCGTCGTCGCGGTGGCGGCCACCGCGCTGGCCCTGGGCCTCGCGCGCGCCCTCCATGCCCGCACGGGCCGCACCGCGCTCAGCGAGGAGGCGTCGCGTGACTGAGGCCTGGCTCGACCCGGCCGCCTGGCTCATCCTGCTGCCCCTCCTCTGGGCGAGCCTCTCTTTTCTGACCGGTCCGCGCCGCGGCGGCCGGCTCGCCATCGCCGCCCTGGCGGTGCAGGCCGTCCTGGCCGTCCGCCTCGCCCAGGAGATGGTCGCCTCGGGCGCGCGCGTGCATGCCGTGGGCGGCTGGGGGGCGCCGCTGGGCATCGACCTGATGGCCGACGGCCTCGCCGCGGTCATGCTGCTGCTCACCCAGGCCGTGGCCCTGCCGATCGCCCTCTATGCACAGGCCTATTTCGCCAACGCGCACCACCGCGCAGAGGCGGACGGCTCCGAACCGGCGCAAGGGTCGCCGGACATCGAGCCGTCGCCGGCTGGCGCCAGTCGCCTCGCCGACGATCCCCGCGCACACGGGGCCCCGCGTCGGGTGGCGCCAGGCGGCCACTTCTGGCCGCTGGCGGGTTTCCTGATCGCCGCCCTGAATGCCCTCTACCTCTCCGCCGACCTCTTCAACCTCTACGTCACGCTGGAGCTCATGGGGCTCGCCGCGGTGGGGCTGGTGGCGCTGGGGGGCGGCGCGGCCCAGCTCGCGGCGGCGATGCGCTACCTCCTGGTGAGCCTCACCGCTTCGGGGGCCTATCTCCTGGGGGTGGCGTTGATCTACGGCACCTACGGCACGGTGTCCATCGCCACCCTCGCCCCCCTCGTCGGCCGGGAGGTGCCGCTCGCCACCGGGCTCGCGGCAGGGTTGATGTTGGTCGGCCTCATGGCCAAGACCGCGCTCTTCCCCTTCCACGCCTGGCTGCCGCCCGCCCACGGCGGCGCGCCGGCACCGGTCTCGGCGCTGCTCTCCGCGCTGGTGGTCAAGGCGAGCTTCTATCTCATCCTGCGACTGTGGCTCACCCCCTTCGCCCCCCTGGCGGAGACGGCGGAGTGGCTCATGGGCGGTCTCGGTACGGCCGCCATCCTGTGGGGCTCCTGGCAGGCCCTGCGCACCCGCCACATCAAGCGGCTGGTGGCCTGGTCCACGGTGGCCCAGCTGGGCTATCTCTTCCTCGTCTTTCCCCTGCTCGCGGCAGACGGGCTCGCCCTGCAGGCCGGGGTGATGCAGGCGGTGGCACACGGGCTCGCCAAGGCGGCCATGTTCGCCGCCGTGGGCGTGCTGATGCTCGCCACGGGGCGCGACACGCTGGACGGCTTGGCCGGGGTGGCCGGACGGGTACCGGTGACCCTGTTCGCCTTCGGCCTGGCCGGCGTGACCCTCATGGGTCTGCCGCCCTCCGCTGGGTTTCTCGCCAAGTGGCTGCTCATCGACGCCGCGCTGGTGAGCGGGCAGTGGGGCTGGGTGGTGGTCATCATCGCCGGCGGGCTCCTGGCGGCGGGCTATGTCTTCCGCGTGCTGCGGGTGGCCTTCCTCGCGGTGCCGGCGGATGCCCCCTTCCATCCCGTGCCGCGCCGGCTGGAGTGGGTGGCCTTTGCCCTCGCCACGGCCAGCGTGGCCCTGGGCCTGCGCGGCGTGGCGCTCGCGCACCTGGTCGGGGTGGCGCCATGACCGTCAATGAAGCGCTGCCGCTGGCGGTGCTCGCCTCGTCGCTGCTGCCGGGGCTCGTCATCTTCGCCCTGCCGGAGCGCAGCGTGGGACTGCGCAGTGCGTTGAACCTCTTCGGGGCGGTGTCCAAGCTGGTCCTGGTCGGCCTGCTGCTCATCGGCGTGGCGGCGGGTGAAGCCTATGGCTTTCGCCATACCGTGCTGCCCGGCGTCGAGCTCGTGTTCAAGGCCGACGCGCTGGCGCTGCTGTTCGTCACGCTCTCGACGCTGCTGTGGCTGTTCACCACCGTCTACGCCATCGGCTACCTCGAAGGCTCGCCGCACCGCAGCCGCTTCTTCGGCTTTTTCAGCCTGTGCGTCACCGCCACCGTGGGGCTGGCCATGGCCGGCAACCTCTACACCTTCTTCGTCTGCTACGAGCTGCTCACCCTGTCCACCTTCCCCCTGGTGGTGCACCGCGGCACCCCACAGGCCATGCGCGGCGGCACGGTCTACCTGGCTTACACCCTGGCCGGCGGGGCGCTGCTCTTGACCGGCATCGTCTGGCTGCACGCCCTGGCCGGCACGCCCGACTTCGCTCAAGGCGGCTATCTCGCCACGCTCGCCGCGCAGCATCCGGTGCAGCTCTCCCTCGCCTTCCTGCTGCTCATCCTGGGGGCGGGGGTCAAGGCGGCCATCGTGCCGCTGCATGGCTGGCTGCCGCAGGCGATGGTGGCCCCGGCGCCGGTCTCCGCCCTGCTCCACGCGGTGGCGGTGGTCAAGGCCGGGGCGTTCGGCATCGCGCGCATCGTCTACGAGGTCTACGGGGTGGAGTATGCGCAGTCGCTGGGGCTGCTCCTGCCGCTGGCGATCGCCGCCTCGATCACCATCGTCTGGGGCAGTCTGCGGGCGCTGTTCCAGGACGAACTCAAGAAGCGGCTGGCCTATTCCACGGTGAGCCAGGTCTCCTACATCGCCCTGGGGGTGGCGCTGTTCGGGCCGGTGGGGACGGTGGGGGGGCTCGCGCACCTGGTGCATCAGGGCATCATGAAGATCACGCTGTTCTTCTGTGCCGGCAACTATGCCGAGACGCTGGGGTTGCACAAGGTGAGTGAACTCAATGGCGCTGGCCGGCGCATGCCGCTCACCTCCGCCGCCTTCACCGTCGCGGCCTTGGGCATGATGGGGGTGCCGCTGACGGCCGGGGCGGTGAGCAAGGCCTGGCTCTCGGACGGCGCGGTGGCCGCCGGCCTGGACTGGGCGGTCTGGGTGTTGTGGACCTCCAGCCTGCTCAATGCCGCCTATTTCCTGCCCATCCTCTACCGCCTGTGGTTCAGGCCCGCGCCGGCGGCCTGGCCGGCCGAGCACATCCCGGCGCGAGGCTGGCGCGAGACGGGCTGGCTGCTGCTCCTGCCGCCGCTGGTGACCGCCGCCGCCGTGCTGGTGGCGGGGATCGCCGCCGAGGCCGACTGGAGCCCGCTCGCCTGGGCCAAGCTCATCGCCGAGCGGGAATACCTGCAATGGTCGCCCTGAGCGGGGATGGCATACCAGCGTAGCGAGGGTAGCGGCAGGGCCGCGAGTCCGGTGCCCAGCAGACCTTGCCGGGTGCGAACGGATGTCGTCGCGTATGGCCTGGTCTATGCTTCTGCCATGCCTCCAGCGCTCGCCGGTACACCCTGCACACCCGCCATCCGCACTCTCCGCCTGGACATGGCTGTGCTCGTCTGCCTACTTGCGCTCTGGTACGGCCTCGCCTGGGCGCAGGGATACGCTCCGCCCGAGGGCGTGGTGCTGCCGCCCGAGACCGTCCGCCCGGTGGACCTGGAGCGCGAGCTCAAGGCGCCGTGGCAGGCTGGCGGCGAGATCGTGGTGTTTCCCGGGCCGGACGGCCGCCCCCTGGCCGGTCGCCATCCCGCCCCGCCGCGCGATGCGCAGGAGGAGCGGGGGCGGCGCCTGGAGCACTTCAACCTGGCGCACAAACTCAATCTCGTCACCGTGCCGGGCAGCGGGCCGCCCATCGCCCTGCCGCTCACGCCGGAGCAGGTCGCCCTGCTGGCACGCTTCGCCCTGTCGGACGCGGGGGCGGTGTGGTTCCGGGAGGTGGCGGACGACACCCTGCGCCTGTTCAACAAGGGCTATCTGGCCTATGACACCGCCCTGTGGCAGGTAAGGCACAGCGCCGGCGAGCCGGTGCGCCTGTCGCGGCTCATCACCGGCGGCCTGTCCGAGGCCGGGCTGTTCGCCCAGGACGCCGCGATCTTCCGCATCTTCGCCCACGACGGTCGCGGCGCCATGGCCGCCAACGCCAGCATCCGGCTGGGGCTGCATGGGCTGCGTTGCCACTTCACCCTGAGCGACGAGCTGGTCGACCCGCATGCCGTGCTCTCGCACGAGTTCGGGCATACGCGCTACGGCGATGCGCGCAGCGCCGGCACGCCGCTCGGCGAGGCGGCGACCGTGGCGCGCTACGAGAACCCGGTCCGCATCCGCAACGGCTACCCGCCGCGCACGGTGTACTATCTGCGCCTCGACGCGCGCACCCCCGTGCAGCCACGCGACGAGCTGCTGAACCGGCTGCTGGCCCAGTGGCATGCGGGAGCGGTCCGCATCGGCACGCTCGCCCCGGTGGAGCGTCTGTATTGCGAATGCATGCAGCCCGAGCCCATCCTCCGCGATTGCACCACCGGCCCCCCCGCCCAGACGGAATGCAGCCTGCGCTGGCTGGCCGTGCGCGTTGCCGCGCCCGCGACGCAATAGGCGGGTCTTCAGGCCGGGTAGATCGCACCCAGGATGCGCGCCCCCCTGGCCCCGGTCGCCTCGGGCAGACTGCCGGGCTGACCGTGCAGGGTCTGTCGGGCCAGCCAGGCGATGGCGCAGGCGTCCAAAGCGTCTACGCTGTAGCCCAGGCGATCGCTCCGATCGATGCACAGGGTGGGCAGATGGATGCCCAGTCTTCTCACCACCTCCTCGTTGTGGGCGCCGCCGCCATACAGCCAGATTTCCTGCGCGCCTGGGCAGTGCGTGCGGATGCCGTAGGCGATCGAGCGCGCGGTCAGCTCCAGCAAGGTGGCGAGTACGTCCTCCTCGCGCTCGCGGCCGGTCAGCTCGCGTTCCAACCATTCGGTGGCGAAGGTGTCGCGGCAGGCGCTCTTGGGGGGAGACAGGGTGAAGAAGGGATGCACCAGCAGGACCTGCAGCAGGCTCTCCAACACGCGCCCCTGGGCCGCCAGACTGCCTGCCGGGTCATAATCGCAGCCCCACTGCCGCTTCACCCAGGCGTCCATCACCACCGTGCCCGGTCCGCAGTCATGGCCGCGCACAGGGCCTTCGGGGGGCAGATCGACGATGCTGGCGATGCCGCCGACCTTCACCAGCACCCGGTGGCGCTCGCGCGAACGCAGGTGCTTGGCGAGGAAGGCCGCCGCGAGCGGGCCACCCTGTCCACCGGCGGCGACATCCCGCGTGGCGAAGTCGGCCACCACGGTGATGCCGCTCAGTTCGGCCAGCCGGGCGGGCTGGTTGAGCTGCAGGGTGAGCCCCTTGTCCGGATGGTGGCGCAGGGTCTGACCATGACAGCCGATGGCCCTGATCGCGCCGGGCAGGACGCCTGCCTGCCGCAGCAGGCGGGTCGTCGCCTCGGCGTAGCGTTCGGCCAGGCGGCCGGCGAGCCAAAGCGCCCGATCCAGCTCATGCTCACCGGGCGAGTACAGATCGAGCAGCGCCTGCCTGAGGTCGTTCGGGTAGGGCTGCCAGAGGTGATAGAGGACGCGCGCTCGGTCGGACGCGTCGAACTCGGCCAGGACGGCGTCCACCCCGTCCAGGCTGGGGCCGGACATCAAACCGACATAGAGCCCGGCGTCGCCATGCGCCGATGACCGTGCGCCTGGGCCGCGCATGTTCACCGCAGGGTGCCCGGCTGCGTTGGCGCTGCCAGGCCGCGGGTCAGTCAAACGAGGCCAGGTTGCTGCCCTGCAGCAGGTCGAGGCGGTCGACCAGGGGACGGCTCTCCGCCAGGAAACGGTTGCGGTCGCGGCTGTCCAGGGCGAAGGAGGTGGGCAGCTTCAGGGCCAGGGGATCGCGCTGTACGCCGGCGACACGGAACTCGTAGTGCAGATGGGGCCCGGTGGCGAGCCCGGTGGCGCCGACATAACCGATGATGTCCCCCTGATTGACCCGTTTGCCCGGTTTCACCCCCGGCGCGAAGCGCGACAGATGCCCATAGGCGGTGCTGTATGGTTTCTGATGGTTGAGGATGACGATGTTGCCATAGCCGCCCTGCCATCCGGCGAAGGCCACGACGGCATCGGCGACGGCACGCACCGGCGTGCCGGTGGGGGCGGCGTAGTCTATGCCACGGTGGGCACGCCATTCCTTGAGCACCGGGTGATAACGCGCGTGGGAGAAGCCCGAGGAGATGCGCGAGAAGGGCAGGGGGGACTTGAGGAAGGCCCGTTTCATGCTCTGTCCCTGCGGCGTGAAGTAGCCCTCGCGGCCCTGGCTGTCCTTGAAATAGACGGCGCGGTGTCGGCGTCCCTGGTTGACGAATTCCGCCGACAGCAGGCGTCCGGTCTTGATCAGGTTGCCGTTGTGGTAGAACGCCTCGTAGACCACGGAAAAACGGTCGCCCCGGCGCAGATCGCGGTGGAAATCGATGTCGCCGGAGAAGACCTCGGCCATCTGGGAGGCGATGGCATCGGGGATGTCGGCCGCATCGGTGGCGCCGTACAGGGAGGCGCGGATCTCACCGGACCGCATGATGGGACGGGATTCCAGCTGGATCGCGGTCTCCTCGGCGACGAATGCCTCCTGCGCGCGGTTGAGGGTGACCAGACGCTCGTCGGTGGCGAGATAGCGCAGCAGCAACAGCCGGCCGGAGGCGGTCACGCGGGCGAGCACCGTGCGGCCGGGCGTGAGCCGTTGCAGGGCGGGGGTGTCACGGCTCACGGCCAGGACTTGGGCCTTGTCCTCGGCGCCCACACCCAGCCGGTCGAGCAGGGAGGCGAGGCTGTCGCCGCGCTGGATGCGCTCCTCGCTCCAGAAATCGAAGCTCTCGGCATCGGCGACATCGGTGGAGACCGGCTCGGGCAGTTCCAGGGCCTGCACCACGGTCTCAGTCGGGACCGGATTGGGCACGGTGTCGGGGGCGATACCGAAGGCGGCCATCACCCCGAACAGGGGGAGGGCGGCGACCCAGGGCAGCCAGCGCGGGTGACGCAACGGCGGACGATAGACCGGATGCATGCGTTTCATAGGCCCTCCCTATGGCAGAACAGCGCCGGATGGTATCAAACAAAACAAAATGTTGGAAACCTGACCAGCCCGGATATGTCATGAGGACGCGCGATGATGGCGAGGCGAAGTGCGAGCAGATTCACGCATCCCGTGCGAAGCCGAACGTGTGGCCTATGGGCGCCAAGCGGGGGCCGAGGCCGCAAAGCGGCCGCCAGCGCCCGCGCAGCCCAGCGGTGCGAAAGGGTTTTTTGGCTAGCATGCCCGCAAGACGTAAGCTGGCGCACGATAGGGTCGAATCCAGGGGCGGCCGCATGAAGTATCCGGTCTGACTATCGGCAGGCACGGCGCCGGACTTTAGCCGCATCGTAGGCAAAGGGCTGGCCCGGATGACCGAGAAACCACCCGTCGGTCTCGGGTCCGGCCTGCAGGGGCTTGATCTTGCGGGGCTCGACGCCCCAAGGACAACCCGGATGCGCGCTGCGCCACCCGCGGGAGAGGATCAGACGTACACCCTGGCCGTCAGGCCCAGGGACTCGATCTGCCGTGCCAGGTTCTGCAGCCAAGCCTCGGGCAGGCGGCTGAGTCTTTCAGCCTCGGGCTGCAGCGACGGTCGGGCGAGGCCGTAGAGCAGCACTCCCTCGAGCGGCACGGCCTCCGCCCGGGCCCTGGCCAGCAGTTCGAGATAGGCGCGCAGCTCGGCCTGCGCCGGCGGCTCGCCATCGAGGCCAAAGACACAGGTCTGCACCCAGGTCGGGCACAGCTGCGCGCAGGCCTTGAGCCGCCGATAGTGACGCTCGGGGTCGGTGCGTGTGCCGTTGACGGTCCTGAGACCCTCGGCGCTGGCCCGGTCGAGCTTGAACCAGACCTCGCCGCCCATGGCCGCCATGGCGCGCAGACCGGCGCGCACCGGCGCCTTGTCCAGCTGGCTGCCGTTGGTGATGAGCACGAGCCTCACCCTGCCCAGCAGGTCGAACTCCGCCAGGACGCGGCCGATCAGAGCCACCACGGCGGAGAACTCGGCGGCGGTGGTCGGCTCCCCGTTGCCGGAGATGGCCACATCGTTGAGCCGGCGCATGCCTTCGGGCGCGTGTCGCAAGAGCCAGTCGCCCTGTATCACCGCCTGCAGCATCCGGCGCAGCTCCGCCTCCAGTCGGTCCAGGGCGATGGGCGGTGGTCCGCCCCGCTTCAGATCCGGTACCTGACAGTAGATGCAGCGCCAGTTGCAGGCATTGTTGGGATTCAGGTTTACGCCGACCGAGACCCCGCGGCTGCGCCGGGAGACCACCGGGTAGACATAGGTCATGCCGGCGGCATCGCGCGAGTGGTCGGTGATGGTAAGCTGGTCCACGGGCGGATTCTTGCACACCGCCGCCGTAGGACGCATCCACACCCATGCTCGACTTCGCCAACCGCCTCATCGCCTGGCAGCGCCGGCACGGCCGTCACGACCTGCCCTGGCAGGGACGGAGCGCATACGCCGTCTGGGTCTCGGAGATCATGCTGCAGCAGACCCAGGTGGACACCGTCATCCCCTATTACCGGCGCTTTCTCGCCCGCTTCCCCGACCTTCGGGCATTGGCCAGCGCGCGGCCGGACGAGGTCCTCGCCCTCTGGAGCGGGCTGGGCTATTACGCGCGGGCACGCAACCTGCACGCCGCCGCGCGCCTCATCCTGGAACGGCATGGCGGCGTCTTTCCCCGGCGCTACGAGGACATCCTGGCCCTGCCCGGGGTCGGCCGCTCCACCGCCGCGGCCATCGCCGCCCTGGCCCATGGCGAGCGGCGCGCCATCCTCGACGGCAACGTCCGGCGCGTGCTCTGCCGCGTCTGCGGTGTCGAAGGCTGGCCGGGCGAGCGGGCGGTGGAGGCGAGTCTGTGGCAGTTGGCGGAATCTCTCCTGCCCGGACGCGACATCGGCACCTATACCCAGGGCCTGATGGACCTCGGCGCCACCGTCTGCACCCGCACGCGCCCCCGCTGCGACCGCTGCCCCGTGGCGAATGGGTGCGTCGCGGCAGGGCAGGGCCGGCAGTCCGAGCTGCCCGGCCCCAGACCGCGCAAGGTCCTGCCGCAGCGCTCGACCGCCATGCTGGTCCTGCAGCACGCCGGCGAGATCCTGCTGGAAAAACGCCCGCCGGCGGGCATCTGGGGCGGGTTGTGGAGTCTGCCGGAGTGCGCCGTGGACGAAGGGCCGGCCATGGCGGCCGAGCGCCTGGGCTGCCGCGCCTGCGCTGTCCGGCCACTGCCGACCCTGACCCACGCCTTCACCCATTTCCGGCTGGAGATCCGGCCCTGGCTGCTGTCCGTGGACCGCCGCAGCGGGGCGGCGGAGTCGGGCGGGCGTCTGTGGCTCGCACCCGCTGACGCCCTTGACGCCGCCGTGCCGACGCCGGTGCGCCGGCTGCTCACCCGACTGACCGCTGCCGACGGCACATGAGGCGTCACCAGCCCGAGACCGCCGCCCAGCACCTCACCGCCGCCGTCGCGCGTGCCCGGCCCGATGAACTGGTCGGCGAGGTCCGCTTGAGGCTGATCGGGCACGCGCTGGAGGACACGGAGAGCGTCTGCGTGGTCGATGCCGACGGGCGCCTGCTCGGCCTGCTCGACTTTGCCGACCTGTTCTGGCTGCCCGCAGATGCGGTCGTGGAAGCGGTCATACGCCGTGCCCCGCCGGACGTCCAGGCGCACGAGGACCAGGAGAAGGTGGCCTCCATCGCCCTGCACTACGGGCTCAACAGCGTGCCGGTGGTGGACGCCGGCCGACGGCTGCTGGGGGTGGTGCCGGCGCGGGCCCTGCTCGCCATCCTGCGCCGTGCACGTGGAGGACATCCACCGCCTGGCGGGCATCCGGCGCGAGACCAGCGTCGCCCGCCGCGCGCTCGATGCCCCGCCCATGCGGCGGGCACGCGACCGGCTGCCTGGCTGCTCGCACGCATGAAGCGCGACCCCGCCTTCGGCAGCGGCCCCTGGCGACGGTGATCCAGGACGTGCTCACCCTGCTGACCTATTTCGCCTTCGTCTCCCTCCTGTACCGAGATGCCGGTCTGGCTCGAATTCGCCGTCTGCCTGGTGCTCATCGCCGCCGCCGGCTACCGGCTGTCGCGCTACGGCGACATGATCGCCGAGAAGGCGGGGCTCACACGCACCTGGGTCGGGGTGGTCATGCTGGCATCGGTCACCTCGCTGCCGGAACTCGCGAGCGGGCTGAGCGCGGTGACGGTGGCGAACACACCGGACATCGCCCTGGGCGACATCCTGGGTTCCTGCGCGTTCAACTGAGGTTTTTAGGATCATCTTCATCCTCGCGTTGGATGACCTCGCCTACTCTCCGGGGCCGCTGTTGGCTGCGGTCGATCCGAGCCACGCCGTTTCCGCCTTGTCCGCCATGGTCATGAGCGGCATCGCCATCGTCGGTCTGTGCTACCGCGCCAGCCAGCGCGTGCTCGGCACGGTGGGATGGGTGAGCCTGTTCCTGCTCGCCGTCTACCTGTTCAACGGCTACGCCCTCTATCTCTATGGCCACTGAGTCGCGTCACTGGCATCGGGAGTCCGGCTCCGGCGTGGCCGAGCGGCTGCAGGTCCGTCCCGAGCAGGGCCTGACCGAGGGTGAGGCCCGCGAACGTCTGGCCCTGCATGGCCCGAATCTCCTGCCGGAGGGGCGCAAACGCGGGCCGCTGGCCATGTTCGTCGGTCAGTTCAGGGACTTCATGATCCTCATCCTGATCGCCGCGGCCATCGTCTCCGGTCTGCTGGGCCACGTCGCCGACAGCGTCGTCATCCTGGTCATCGTCGTGCTCAACGCGGTGATCGGCTTCGTCCAGGAGTATCGGGCCGAGCGCGCGCTAACGGCCCTCAAGCGCCTGGCCAGCCCGCGCGCCAAGGTCCTGCGCGGCGGCCGCTGGCGTGAGTCCGATGCCGCACACCTGGTGCCCGGCGACGTGGTGGCGCTGGAGGCGGGCAATCTGGTGCCGGCAGACCTGCGCCTGACCGAGACGGCCGGACTGCGCGTGGACGAGGCGGCGCTCACCGGCGAGTCCCATGCGGTGGACAAGCGCGCGGACTTGCGGCTGCCGGACGAGACCGTGCTGGCCGAGCGCATCAACATGGCCTACCGGGGGACGGTGGTGGTGCATGGTCGCGGCCAGGGACTGGTGGTGGGCACGGGCCGCGATACGGAACTGGGCCGCATCGCCGGGCTGCTCGCCGGGCAGGGCGAGGTGCAGACCCCCCTGCAGAAGCGGCTCGCCCACTTCGGTCAGCGCCTGGCCTGGGCGGTGCTGGGCATCTGCGCCATCCTCTTCGTCACCGGGGTGATCCGCGGCGAGGACCTCCGGCTCATGTTCCTCACCGCCGTGAGCCTGGCCGTGGCGGCCATCCCCGAGGCCCTCCCGGCGGTGGTGACCATCGCCCTGGCCATGGGCGCGCGCCGCATGGTCAGACATCACGCCCTGATCCGACGGTTGCCCGCCGTGGAGACCCTGGGCTGCGTGACCTACATCTGTTCGGACAAGACCGGGACGCTGACCCAGAACCGGATGAAAGTGGCCCGCGTCTGGTGGCTGGCCGGTCTGGACGCGGCCTCGTTCTGGCGGGCGCTGGCACTCAACAACGACTGCACCTTCAGCGAACGGGGCGTGCCCCAGGGGGACCCCACCGAGGTGGCCCTGGCCCAGGCCGCCGCCGAGGCCGGCTACGACAAACGTCGCGTGGAAAAGGAATATCCGCGTGTGGCCGAACTGCCTTTCGACGCCGAGCGCAAGCGCATGGGCACGGTGCACGGCCTCTACCAGCTCACCCCGACCGGCGCCGAGGACGTCGCAGCCGGACAGGAGACGCTGCTCATCCTGGTCAAGGGCGCGCCAGAGGCCCTGCTGCCGCGCTGCCACGACGTGCCGGCGGCCGCGCGCAAGGAAATCGAGGCCATGGCCGCCTCGGGTCTCAGGGTGATGGTCTATGCCTGGCGCCGCCTCGCCGCCCTGCCCAAGCGGGCGCAGCCGGACCTGCTGGAGGACGGCCTCACCCTGCTCGGGCTGGCCGGCATCATGGACCCGCCGCGGCCGGAGGCGAGACGGGCGGTAGAGGAGTGCCGTGCCGCCGGCATCACCCCGGTGATGATCGCCGGCGACCATCCCCCCACCGCCGCGGCCATCGCGCGGGAGCTCGGCATCCTGGAGCCGGGCGGCCTCGTACTCACGGGCGAGGCGCTCGCCCGGCTCTCCGACGAGGATCTCGGGGCGCGGGTGCAGCGTGCCCGGGTCTATGCCCGCGTCGATCCGGCGCAGAAGATCCGCATCGTCGAGGCCCTGCAGCGCAAGGGCGAGTTCGTCGCCATGACCGGCGACGGCGTCAACGACGCCCCCGCCTTGAAGCGCGCCGACATCGGCGTGGCCATGGGCCGGCAGGGCACCGATGTGGCGCGCGAGGCGGCGAGCCTGGTGCTACTCGACGACAACTTCGCCACCATCGTCCGGGCGGTCAAAGAGGGGCGCCGCATCTACGACAACATCCGCAAGTTCGTGAAATACGCCATGACTTGCAACTCGGGGGAGATCTGGACCCTCTTCCTCGCCCCTTTCCTGGGCCTGCCCATCCCCCTGCTGCCGATCCACATCCTGTGGATCAACCTGGTCACCGACGGGCTGCCGGGACTCGCGCTGGCGGTGGAGCCGGCCGAGCGGCACGTCATGCAGCGGCCGCCGCGCCATCCCCGCGAGAGCATCTTCGCCCACGGCATGTGGCAACACATCGTCTGGGTCGGGCTGCTCATGGGCGGGATATCCATCTTCACCCAGGCCTGGGCCTACCACGGCGGCAGCGCCAACTGGCAGAGCATGGTGTTCACGGTGCTGACCCTGTCGCAGATGGGTCATGCCCTGGCGGTGCGCTCGGAGCGGCAATCGCTCTATCGGCAGGGGCTCATGTCGAACCCGTCGCTGCTTGCCGCCGTGCTGCTCACCTTCACCCTGCAGATGGCGGTGCTCTACCTGCCCTTCTGCAACGACGTCTTCAAGACCCAGCCCTTGAGCCTGGGCGAGCTCGCGTTCTGTCTGGCCATGTCCAGTGTCGTCTTCATCGCCGTCGAACTGGAAAAGCTGCTCATCCGGCGCGGACGCCTCTATGGCGAGCCGGCCGATGAACGCTGAAGACTGCGCGGAAGGCTACAGCCAGCTCCCAAGAAACACGCCATGCCACACCCTATGTTTCTTGCTCCCCCTCGTCGGCCACAGGGCGGAGCACGCCCCCACGGGTGTTCAACCCAGACTGTCCATTCGGACGACAATCCCAGACAAATCAGGGGTTGTAGGTCGGCCTTCAGGCCGACGAGTCAGGCTGAAGCCTGACCTACGGCCAAACGGACCATCCTGGTTCAGAACAGCTCGGCCTCGTCGCTCACCTGCATGTTCCGGAGGCGACCCTGCTCCAGGATGTCCTCGTAGGAGCAGACCTGGTTGCGACCGTGATGCTTGGCGTAATAGAGGGCCTGGTCGGCGTGGCCGATGACGTTGGAGGGGGCGTCCAGGGCGGTGATGCGGGCAAAGCCGATGCTCACGGTGACGCGATCCACCTGCGGGAAGCGATAGTCCTCCACCCTGGCGCGGAAGCGCTCCAGCACCTTGCGGGCGTTGCGCCGGTCGGTGGGCTCCAGCAGGATCACAAACTCCTCGCCGCCGAAGCGGTAGAGGCGGTCGTGATGGCGAAAGGCCTCCATCATCTGGCGGGCGAGCAGCAACAGTACCTCGTCACCGTAGAGGTGACCGAAGCGGTCGTTGATGCGCTTGAAATGATCCACGTCCATCACGGCCAGCCAGTGACTGACGTCGCCGCTCGGGAGGTGCCGGCGCTCCGGCCCGGGGCCGATCGCGGGCACGTCGCTGACCTGACGGTTGAGGATGCGGGCGATGTTGCGGTCGAAGGTCTTGCGGTTGAGCAGCCCGGTGAGGGTGTCGCGCTCACTGTCGTCGAGCAGGGCCAGGTAGTTGCGGAAGATGCGCAGGAAGCCACGCACCAGATGCTCATCCCAGCCAGCAAGCGTCTTGCCGCCGATTTCCAGCAGGCCGACGACCGCATCACCGCTGCCATGCACCGGAAAGAGCCGGGTGGCATCCGCCAGGGCAAGCGCCTGGTCCTGCACAACACAACGCGCATGCTCCGGGTAGTCGTCGAGGGGCAGGCAGCCCGCGCATTCGGGGGTGCCTGGCGTGTCGGTATGGCTGCCCGCCGTGGCGGTGGGCTGGAGCAGGGCATGGCCGGCATGGTCGGTGATCAGCCGGTAGAGCACCACGCGGCCCGCGCCGAGCAGTTCGTGCAGGGTCCTGGCGAGGCTGAGGCCCAGGTTGTCCCGGTCACGCAGCTCGGTGATGCGCACCACCGATTCCAGCAGGTCGTCCGGAGCGTAGCGCCCGGCGGGCACGTCCGTCATGTTCAGTGCAGGATGCGCGGCATGGACAGGACGAATTCCGGAATCTCGGCGTCGAACTGGTGGCCGTCTTCGGCCACCATCTGGTAGGACCCCCGCATGGTGCCCACGGGGGAGGGGATGGCGGTGCCGCTGGTGTACTCGAAGCTCTCGCCCGGCTTGAGCAAGGGTTGTTCGCCCACCACACCCAGCCCCCTGACCTCCTGGCTGGAGCGCTCGGCGTCGGTGATGATCCAGTGGCGCGAGATGAGCTGGGCGGGGATCTCGCCGGTGTTGGTGATGGTGATGGTGTAGCTGAACACGTAGCGACCCGCCAACTCGTCCGACTGCTCCGGCAGATAGGCCACCTTCGCGGTGACGGTGATGTGGTATTTGGCGCGCGCTGACATGAAAACGGGCTGAAGACGGCGGGGCTGCGGATGGCCGATGCGGGCCGATTGCACACGATTTTGCCCGCCCTGTCCAGCCTCCGGCCCAACGGGTAGAATGGGTGTTTTGCCAGCCAGGGAACGCAACATGCCGCAATACCGCATCGCCCCCTCCATCCTGTCCGCCAACTTCGCCAAGCTGGGCGAGGAGGTGGACAACGTCATCAAAGCGGGTGCCGACATCGTCCATTTCGACGTGATGGACAACCACTACGTGCCCAATCTCACCATCGGGCCGCTGGTGTGCGAGGCGCTGCGCAAGCACGGGGTCACCGCCCCCATCGACGTGCACCTGATGGTCAAGCCCGTGGACCGCATCGTGCCCGATTTCGCCAAGGCCGGCGCCACCTACATCACCTTCCATCCCGAGGCCACCGAGCACATCGACCGCACCATCGGCTTGATCCGCGACTCCGGCTGCAAACCCGGCCTGGTGTTCAACCCGGCCACCCCGCTCGACGTGCTGGAATGGGTGCTGGAGAAGATCGACATGGTGCTGCTCATGAGTGTCAACCCCGGCTTCGGCGGGCAGAAGTTCATCCCCTACGTGCTGGAGAAGGCGCGCCGCGTGCGCCGGATGATCGACGAGCGTGGCCTCGATGTGAGCCTGGAGATCGACGGTGGTGTGGGGCCGGCCAACATCGCCGAGGTGGCCCGCGCCGGCGTGGACACCTTCGTGGCCGGTTCGGCCATCTTCGGCGCTGCCAAGGACAGCGACCCCAACCGCTACGACAGCGTCATCGCTGCCATGCGGGCGGAGCTGGCCAAGGTCTGATTCAGGTTACAGGTTACAGGTTACAGGAGAGGGTTGCGGCTACCGCTTTGTCCGGGCCGTACTTGGCTGACCCTCCCAGAGGTCTTTTGCAGACATGGACACCCAGCCGGCCTCGACCATCAAGGCGGTGGTCATCGACCTCGACGGGACGCTGCTCGACACCGCGCCGGATCTCGCCGACGCGGCCGCGGCCATGGCGGCGGAGCTGGGGCTGCCCGTGGTGGACGAGGCCACGCTCAAGACCTACATCGGCAATGGGGTGTCGCGCCTCGTCAAGCGCGTGCTCACGGGCGACATGCACGCCGAGCCGTCGCAGGAACTGTTCGCGCGGGCGCTGCCGGAGTTCGAGAAGTATTATGCCCAATGGGTCTCGCGCAAGAGCCGGCCCTTCCCCGGCGTGGTGGAGGGCCTCGAGGCCTTCAAGTCGATGGGCCTCAGGCTCGCCTGCATCACCAACAAGGCCGAGCGCTTCACCGTCCCCCTGCTCAAAGACACGGGGTTGTACGGCTACTTCGAGCTCATCCTCTCCGGCGACACACTGCCTGAGAAGAAGCCCTCGCCCCTGCCTCTGCGGCACGCCTGCCAGGTCTTCGGTATCCAGCCCCCCGAGCTCCTGCTCATCGGCGACTCGCTCAACGACACCCAGGCCGCCCGCGCCGCCGGCTGCCCGGTGTTCTGCGTACCCTACGGCTACAACCGCGGCCGGCCGGTCGAGGAGCTGGACCTCGACGGCGTGGTGCCGTCGCTCGCCGAGGCGGCGATCAGGCTTAAGGCTACAGGGTACAGGGTACAGAAAGAATCCGCGCCGCTGCGCGGCGCGCAAATCTGACTGTAACCCGTACCCTGAAACCAGACTTCTGAGAAATGACCGAACAGGAATTCAACGCGCTGGCCCGCCAGGGCTACAACCGCATTCCGGTGTTCAGGCAGTTGCCCGCTGACCTCGACACCCCGCTCGCCCTGTACCTCAAGCTCGCCAACCGACCCTACAGCTATCTGCTCGAATCCGTGGTGGGCGGCGAGCGTTTCGGCCGCTACTCCTTCATCGGTCTGGCCGCCCGCACCGTGCTCAGGGTGCACGGCCACTTCGTCAGCCTGGAGGTGGACACGACCCCCGTCGAGCAGCGCGATTGCGACGACCCTCTCGACTACGTCACGGCCTTCCTCGGCCGCTACCGGGCTGCCCCCCTGCCCGGCCTGCCGCGTTTCCCCGGCGGGCTGGCCGGCTATTTCGGCTACGACACGGTGCGCTACATCGAAAAGCGGCTCGCCGGCGCGGTCAAACCCGACCCCCTGGCGACACCCGACATCCTGCTCATGCTCTCCGACGAGCTCGCGGTGGTCGACAACCTCTCCGGGCGCCTCACCCTCATCGTCTATGCCGACCCCCTGGAGCCGGAGTCCTACGCCCGCGCCCAGCTGCGGCTCAACGAGCTCGCGCGCGAGCTCGACAAGCCCGTCCATGCACCGGCGGCGGCCAGGGCGCAGCCCGCCGAGGCGGTGTCCGAATTCGGCGAGGCGGCCTTCAAGGCAGCGGTGGAGCGGGCCAAACGCTACATCTTTGAGGGCGACATCATGCAGGTGGTGCTCTCCCAGCGCATGCACCGGCCCTTCCATGCCCATCCGCTGTCGCTCTATCGGGCGCTGCGCAGCCTCAACCCCTCGCCCTACATGTTCTATTTCGACCTAGGCAACTTCCATGTCGTCGGGGCCTCGCCCGAGATCCTGGTTCGGTTGGAAGGTGATACCGTCACCCTGCGCCCCATCGCCGGCACCCGACCGCGCGGCGCCACCCGCGAGGAAGACCTCAGGCTGGAGGCGGAATTGCTGGCCGACCCCAAGGAGCTGGCCGAGCACGTCCAGCTCATGGACCTGGGCCGCAACGACGTCGGCCGGGTGGCCGAGGTGGGGACGGTCAGGGTCACCGAGCACATGGTGGTGGAGCGCTACTCGCACGTCATGCACATCGTCTCCAACGTGGAAGGCCGCCTGAAGCGGGGTCTCACCGCCATGGACGTGCTGCGTGCCAGCTTCCCGGCCGGCACCGTCTCCGGCGCGCCCAAGATCCGCGCCATGGAGATCATCGACGAGCTGGAGCCCAGCAAACGCGGCATCTATGCCGGGGCGGTGGGCTACCTGGGTTTCAACGGCGACATGGACCTGGCGATTGCCATCCGCACCGCGGTCATCAAGGACCAGACCCTCTTTGTCCAGGCCGGCGCCGGCATCGTCGCCGACTCCGTGCCCGACAACGAATGGACCGAGACCTGCAACAAGGCCCGCGCGGTGATCCGCGCCGCCGAGCTGGCGATGGCGGGTGTAGCGGGGGAGGCCTGAGCATGCTCCTGATGATCGACAACTACGACTCCTTCACCTACAACCTGGTCCAGTACCTTGGCGAGCTGGGGCAGGAGGTGAAGGTGGTGCGTAACGACGAGATCGGGCTCGACGAGGTCGAGCGGCTCGCGCCCAGCCACATCGTCATCTCGCCCGGCCCCTGCACGCCGAACGAGGCGGGGATCTCGGTGCCGCTGATCAAGGCCTTTGCCGGCAGGGTGCCGATCCTTGGCGTGTGCCTTGGCCACCAGTCGATCGGCCAGGCCTTCGGCGGCCGCATCGTGCACGCGCGCGCGCTCATGCACGGCAAGACATCGGCCATCCACCATACCGGCCGCGGGGTGTTCCGGGGGCTGCCCAACCCCTTCACCGCCACGCGCTACCATTCCCTGGTCATCGAGCGGGCGAGCCTGCCGGACTGCCTGGAGGTCACCGCCTGGACCGAGGACGGCGAGATCATGGGCGTGCGCCACCGGACCCTGGCGGTCGAGGGCGTGCAGTTCCATCCCGAGTCGGTGTTGACCGAGCACGGCCACGACCTGCTGCGCAATTTCATCGAGGAGAGCCGCTCATGAGTCCCCAGGAGGCCCTGAAACGCCTGATCGATCACCGCGAGATCTTCCACGAGGAGATGCTCGCCCTCATGCGCGAGATCATGCGCGGCGAGGTGAGCCCCGTCATGATCGCCGCCATCCTCGTCGGGCTCAGGGTGAAGAAAGAGACCATAGGCGAGATCGCCGCCGCTGCCCAGGTCATGCGCGAGTTCGCCACCAAGGTGGAAGTGGCCGACACCACCCACCTCGTCGACACCTGCGGCACCGGGGGGGACGCGGCGCACACCTTCAACATCTCCACCGCCGCCGCCTTCGTCGCCGCCGCGGCCGGGGCGAAGGTGGCCAAGCACGGCGGCCGCTCGGTGTCGTCCAAGTCCGGCAGCGCCGACGTGCTGGAGGCGCTGGGGATGAACATCGACCTGCCGCCCGAGCGCATCGCCGCGTGCATCGAGCAGGTCGGCCTGGGCTTCATGTTCGCGCCCAACTTCCACAGCGCCATGAAACACGCCGCGCCGGTGCGGCGCGAGCTGGGTGTGCGCACGATCTTCAACATCCTCGGCCCCCTCACCAACCCGGCCGGCGCGCCCCATCAGGTGATGGGGGTGTTCCATCCCGATCTGGTCGGCATCCAGGCGCA
The DNA here is from genome assembly GCA_037445185.1 of Hydrogenophilales bacterium. GTDB lineage: Bacteria > Pseudomonadota > Gammaproteobacteria > Burkholderiales > Thiobacillaceae > JANWZL01. The sequence goes on from JBBIKZ010000012.1 coordinate 23,877, forward strand.
TGTCCTGCAGCGCCTGGGCAGTCGCCGCGCGCTGATCGTGCATGGCCGCGACGGCCTGGACGAGCTCTCCATCTCCGGCGAGACCCTGGTGGGCGAGCTGCGCGACGGCGAGGTGCGCGAGTACGTGGTGAGCCCCGCTGAGTTCGGCCTGCCCACGCACGACCTGCGTGCCCTGCAGGTGGCGAGTGTCGAGGAGTCGCGCGAGCGCGTCTTGAGGGCCCTGGACAACCAGCCTGGCCCCGAGCGCGACATCGTCGCGCTCAACGCCGGCGCCGCCATCTATGTCGCCGGGCTCACCGACACGCTGGCCGAGGGCGTGGACCGGGCGCGCGAGGTCATGGCCACGGGTGAGCCCCGCCGCCGCCTGGAGGCGCTCGTCGCCTTCACCCGAGCCTGAGGCCCGGAGCGGTGGACGCAGCGTAACGGCTGTCGCGTCGAGCCTGGCAAGAGGAATGATGGCCAGCGCTCTTGGATATCATCCGGCGAAACGAATATAATGGCAAATTTTCGCCGGCTGGTCCGGCCAAGGGCCCAGCGGTGTCGGGTCTTCCCGGCGCCCTGCGGGTTGTGCTGTCGTGACCGCCATCCATGTCCGACCGGATGGGCGGTCCATCTGGATTGGGGGGGCGTGCCGTGGAAGGCCTACACCTGACCGCTGATCTTTACCAGTGCAACTGCAGCCGCGAGCTGCTCATCGACGCCGATCGTCTCGCCGAGCTCTGCCGCCGGCACACGCTGGGAGTGGGGCTCACCCTGGTGGACGAGAAGTGGCACACCTTTCCGGACCACCAGGGCGAGCCGGGCGGCGTGACCGGCATGTTGCTTTTGGCCGAATCCCACCTGGCCGTGCACACTTGGCCCGAGCGCGCCGGGGTCACCCTCGACGTCTACGTCTGCAACTACTCCGCCGACAACTCGGACAAGGCCGAACGCCTGTTGGCCGAACTGCTGGCGGCCCTGCAGCCGGGCCGCACGATCAGCAACCGGCTGCAACGCGGCAACAGCAACCCTGACGCGCCGCCCGAGCTGGTGCTCGAGGCCCTCAACGCGCACAGCGTCTACGGCTACCGGACGGGCGAGCGGCTGCTCACGCGGCGCACGCCCTATCAGATGCTGGAGGTCTTCGACACACCGCAGTTCGGCCGGGCCATGCGGCTCGACGGCCACTTCATGACCTCGGAGGGCGAGGAGTTCTACTACCACGAGTGCCTGGTGCATCCCGCCGCCATCGCCCATCCGGCGCCACGCCGCGCCCTCATCATCGGCGGCGGCGATGGCGGGGCGGCGGAAGAGCTGCTCAAGCACCCCACGATGCAAACGGTGGTCATCGCCGAGCTGGACGCCGCCGTGGTCGAGGCGGCGAAGACCTGGCTGGGCACGGTGCACCGGGGCATCTTCGCCGACCCCCGCGTGCAGGTGCGCATCGGCGACGGTTTCGACTTCGTGCGTCAGACCGCCGAGCGCTTCGACCTGGTACTGCTCGACCTGACCGACCCCGAAACCCCAGCCGGACCGCTCTATACCGCCGAGGCCTTCGCTTCGGTCAAGCGCGTCCTCGATCCGGGCGGGGCGGTGGTCCTGCACATCGGCTCGCCGGTGTTCGAACCGGAACAGGTGCGGCGCATCGCGGCCGATCTGCGCGCGAGTTTTGCGCGTGTGCACTGCTACGGTCTTTACATCCCCCTCTATGGCGCCTACTGGGGACTGGCGGTGGCCTCCGACGAGCTCGACCCGACCGCGCTGGGCCGCGCCGTCGTGGCCGATCGCTTGGCGGAACGGGGCATCGCCGACCTGCGCTATTACAATGCCGCCGTGCACGGCGCCCTGTTCGCCCTGCCGAATTACTATCGGGCGCTGCTGCGGGATTGACAGACGTCTGGCGCCCCCGACACGAATCGAACGTGTGACCCTCCCCTTAGGAGGGGGATGCTCTATCCACTGAGCTACGGGGGCGAGGCCGACATTCTACCCGCTCTTGCCGCCCAGTCGGCACTGACCGCCTCGATGCCGGGGCGGGGCGTCGTCCGGTCTTGAACTGATGGAAAGCCGTGCCAATATCAGAAATGGGGAGACCCGTAACCAGATGACGAAAGGTAGGGCCATGAGCCATTTGAAGCGCGAGGATCTGGAGCACATCCGCACCGCCCTGCAAACCCGCCGCGAGGCCTTGCTCAGGCAGGTGACGGCGGCCCTGGAGGAAAGCGGCCAGACCCAGTTTGCCGAGGTCCTGGGCCGAGCCTCCGGCGACAGCTCCGACGAGGCCCTGGCCGTGACCCTGGGCGACCTCTCGGCTGCCCGGCTGGATCACGAGATCCGGCAACTGAGGGAACTGGACGCGGCCATGCGGCGCATGGATAGCAAGGACTACGGGCTCTGCCAGGACTGCGGCGCCCCCATCCCCGTTGCCCGGCTGATCGCCAACCCGGCGGCGGTGCGCTGCATCGCCTGCCAGGAGCTGCACGAGAAGACCTACGCCGGCCATGAGCACGGCTCGATCTGAGCGTACCCCGCAGGCGGCGGGCGGCGCGGGTGCCGCCCGTTTGCTTTGGGCGGGCGGATGGCGCACCCTTGACCCATGCCCCTGGTCATCCTCGACAAGCTGGAGCTCGCCTATGGCCACTGGCCACTGCTCGACCAGGCCTCGCTGGTCATCGACCGGGGCGAGCGCATCGGCCTCATTGGCCGCAACGGCGCCGGTAAGTCGAGCCTGCTACGGATCGTCGCCGGGCTGGAGCGGCCGGATGCGGGCGAGGTCTGGCGCCAACCCGGCCTCAGGATCGGTCACGTCCCCCAGGAGCCGGCCTTCGCGCCGGGGCACACGGTGTTCGAGGCGGTGGCCGAGGGGGTGGGCGAGGCGCAGCGCCTGCTCACCGCCTACCACCAGGCTGCCCAGGAGGTGGCGCTGACGCCGGACGCGGCGCGGCTCGCGCAGCTCGACCGGCTCACGCACGAACTGGAGGCCCAGGATGCCTGGCGGCTCAATGCCCGGGTCGAGGAGGCGATCTCGCGCCTCGACCTGCCGGCGGACGCCCCGGTCGAGACCCTCTCCGGCGGGCTCAAGAAGCGTGTCGCCCTGGCGCGTGCGCTGGTCGGCGAGCCGGAGCTGCTGCTCCTGGACGAGCCCACCAACCACCTCGACTTCGTCGCCATCGAGTGGCTGGAGGGCCTGCTCAGGGGCTTCAGCGGGGCCGTCCTGTTCGTCACCCACGACCGGCGCTTTCTGGACCACGTGGCCAACCGCATCGTCGAGCTCGACCGCGGTGCGCTCTCCGAATTCGCCGGCAATTTCTCTGCCTACCAGGCGAAAAAGGCCGAGCTCATCGAGGTGGAGGCGCGCCAGCAGCGCAAGTTCGACCGGTTCTGGCGCCAGGAGGAGGCCTGGATCCGCAAGGGCATCGAGGCGCGCCGCACCCGCAACGAGGGCCGCGTGCGGCGGCTGGAGGCGCTGCGCCGCGAGCGTGCCGCCCGCCGCAGCCGCCTGGGGCAAGTCGACTTCCGGCTCGACGCCGGCGAGCGCTCCGGCAGGCTGGTGGCGGAAGTCGAGCACGTCAGTTTCGGCTACCCGGGCCGGCCGCTCATCCGCGACTTCTCCACCGTCATCCTGCGCGGCGACAAAGTTGGGCTGCTGGGCCCCAACGGCGCGGGCAAGACCACCCTGATCCGGCTCATCCTCGGTGAACTGCAACCGCAATCCGGGCGCATCCGGCGTGGCACGAATCTCAGCGTGGCCTATTTCGACCAGTTGCGCAACGTGCTCGACGACGGGGCCACCCTCATCGACACCATCTCCCCCGGCTCGGACTACGTGGAGATCGCCGGCCAGAAAAGGCACGTCGTCGGCTATCTGGAGGAATTCCTCTTTCCACCCGAGCGCGCCCGCGCCAAGGTCGCGGCGCTGTCGGGCGGTGAGCGCAACCGGCTGCTGCTCGCGCGCCTGTTCGCGCGGTCGGCCAACCTGCTGGTGCTGGACGAACCCACCAACGACCTCGACATCGACACCCTGGAGCTGCTGGAAGCGCTGCTGCAGGACTACACCGGCACGGTGATCCTGGTCTCGCACGACCGCGCCTTTCTGGACAATGTCGTCACCCAGGCGATCGCCTTCGAGGGTGAAGGGCGGCTCGTCGAGATCGCCGGGGGCTACGCGGAGTGGCAGGCCTGGCGGGCGCAGCGGGCGGGGCTGGCGCAGACGGCCAAGCCCAGGACCGAGAGGCCCCGGCCGGCGACACCTCCTTCCAGACCCGCCAGGAGCGGGCTCAGCTACAAGGAGGCGCGGGAGCTCGAGGCGATCCCCGCGCGCATCGCCGAGCTGGAGGCCGAACAGGCGCGACTGGCAGAGCGCCTGGCCGACCCCGACCTATACCGGCAGGTCCCCAGTGACGTGGCCGGCCTCAACGCGCGCGCGGCGGCGATCGAGGCGGAGCTCATGACGCTGCTCGCGCGCTGGGAGGCACTGGAGGCGCGGGCAAAGGGACAGGAACCGGCGGGTTGAGCCGCAGCCGGCCTTGGCTGACGACTCGATCCGGGGTGACGACTGTCGGAGGCTGCGGCAGGGTTCGGCCGTCCAGGCGGACCTGGGTGGCACGCAGTCGGGTGTACCTCTCGGGCTGCCATGGCCCCGGCGGGCCGCCTATACTGAAAGCATTCCAGCCAGCTGGAGGTCGCCATGGCCCCAATGCGTCCGTGCAGCCCGCAGCGTCTCGGCCTCGTGGCCTTGCTGTTCCTCGTCTGTGCCCATGCCGCAGCGGCCGATCCCTATGCCGAACCCCGCCGGCATATGGTGCGCGAGATCGCCGCCATGGCCGCTGAAACCGCCCGGGAGACCGGGCGCCGGCAGCTCGATGCCCGGGTGATGGCGGCCATGGGCCGGGTGCCAAGGCACCGCTTCGTGCCGCCGGATCTTGAGCAGGAGGCTTACGAGAACAGGCCCTTGCCCATCGGCTACGGCCAGACCATCTCGCAGCCCTACATCGTCGCCCTCATGACCGACCTGCTGCGCGTCCAGCCCGGCCACCGGGTGCTGGAGATCGGCACTGGCTCGGGCTATCAGGCCGCGGTGCTGGCCGAGCTCGGCGCCGAGGTCTACAGCATCGAGATCATCGCCGCCCTGGGCAGGCGGGCGCGGCAGACCCTGTCCGTCACCGGCTACGGCAGGGTGCAGCTCAGGGTGGGCGACGGCTACTACGGCTGGCCCGAGGCTGCCCCCTTCGACGGCATCCTGGTCACCGCCGCGGTAAGTCACATCCCGCCGCCCCTCATCCGGCAGATCAAACCCGGCGGCCGCATGGTGATCCCGGTCGGCAGCGCCTTTCTCACCCAGTCCCTGACCCTGGTCGAGAAGCAGGCCGACGGCGCGGTCACCACCCGCCAGATCCTGCCGGTGCGCTTCGTGCCGCTCACCGGCGGGCCGCGGGGGTGAGGCGTGCGGGGGGAGGGGGGAGCGCGGCCGCCCTATCTGGCGGTGGGGCTGCTCTCCGCCGCGGCCCTCGCCTACGAGGTCCTGCTCACGCGGCTCTTCGCCCTCATCCAGTGGCACCACTACGCCTTCATGATGGTGAGCGTGGCCATGCTGGGCTGGGGCGCGGCCGGGACCCTGGTGACCCTGGCGGGGGACCGGCTTCAGCGGCACTTCCGCGCAGCCTTCGCGGCGGCGGCGGCACTGTTCGGGGTGAGCGCCGTCGTCTGCTTCCTGGTGGCCCAGGCGGTGGCCTTCAACCCCATGCAGGCCTTGTGGGACGCGCGCGCGTTTCTGCCGCTCGCCCTCATCTATCTCTGCCTGTTCCTCCCCTTCCTGGCCGCCGCCACCGCCCTTTGCCTTGCCTTTAGCCGCCACGGCAGCGACGCGCCCCGGCTCTACGCCGCCGACATCCTGGGTGCCGGGCTGGGCGGCCTGGCGGTCGTCGGCCTGCTCTGGCTGCTGCCGCCCATGCGTGCCCTGGCCGCCCTCGGCGCTGTGGGTCTCGCCGCCGCCGCAATCGCCTGGGGGCCGTGCCGCCGGGGCGTCTGGGCCCTGCTCGCGGCGGCCGTCCTGCTCGCCCTCCTGCCTGCGACCTGGCTCAAGCTCGAACCGTCCGAGTACAAGGACCTCGCCCAGGCCCTGCGTGTGATCGGCACCCGCGTGGTGGCGGAGACCTCCGGGCCGTTGGGGGTGATCACGGCGGTAGAGAGCCCGCGCGTACCGCTGCGCCTCGCAGCGGGACTGAGCCTCGCCTGGGCTGCCGAGCCGCCGCCGCAACTGGGCCTGTTCATCGACGGCGACGGCCCAATACCGGTCACCCGCTTCGACGGCGACTTGAGATCCCTGGCCTACCTGGACGGCCTCACCTCGGCGCTGTCCTACCACCTGCTCGATCGGCCCCGCGTCCTGGTGCTGGGCGCGGGCAGCGGCGAGGCGGTGCTGCAGGCCCTCTACCACGGCGCCCGGGCGGTGGACGCCGTGGAGCCCCATGCCCGGCTCGTCGACCTGGTGGAAGGCGCACTCGCCCGCTACTCCGGCCGCCCCTTCCACCAGCCTGGGGTGCGCGTCCACCGCAAAGGGGTGCGTGCCTTCGTGGCCGGCAGCCGCACGCGCTACGACCTCATTAAGCTCGACCTCGTCGATGCCGGCGCCGCCGCCGGCGGGGTCACCGCCCTTAGCGCCGGCGATCTCTACACGGTGGAGGCATTCGTCGCCTATCTCGACCGCCTCGCCCCGGGCGGCCTCATCGCCATCACACGCTGGGCCGAGCTGCCGCCGCGCGATCTCCTCAAGCTCGCCGCCACCGCCATCGCCGCCCTGGAGGCGGAGGGGGTGGCCGATCCCGGCCGGCGACTGGCCATGATCCGCGGCTGGAAGACCGGCACCCTGCTGGTGAAGAACGGCCCCTTCACCGCTGCCGAGATCGAACGCCTCAAGGCCTTCTGCCGGGCGCGCTGGTTCGACGTGGCCTGGTATCCGGGCATGCGCGCGGAGGAGGCGAACCGCTACCACCTGCTCGAGCGGCCCTATCACTATGAAGCCATGGCCGCCCTGCTCGGACCGGGTCGGGCGGAGTTCCTCGCGCGCTACAAATACCGCCTCGAACCCGCCACCGACGACCGGCCCTATTTCCATCACTTCTTCAAGTGGGAGAGCCTGGCCGAGTGGTGGCGGCTCAGGGCGCGCGGCGGCATGTCGCTCATGGAGTGGGGCTATCCGGTGCTGCTCGCCACCCTGACCCAGGCGGTGCTGGCCGGGGCGGCCCTCATCCTGCTGCCGCTCGCCCTGGCCGGCCGGCAGGCGCGAGGGAACGGGGTGCGGCGCGGCCGGGCCCTGGCTTACTTCGCCCTGCTCGGGCTCGCCTTCATGTTCGTCGAGATCGCCTTCATCCAGCGCTTCATGCTCTTCCTGGGCCACCCCCTCTATGCCGTGGCGGTGGTGCTGGCCGGCTTCCTCGTCTTCGCCGGCCTGGGCAGCCGCCTGGCCGCCGCCCTGACGGGCGAGGCGACGCGGATCGTGCGCCGCGCCACCGTCGCCATCGCCACCCTCGCCCTCACCTACCTCCTCCTGCTGCCGCCCCTGTTCCAGTCCCTGGCCGGGCTGGCCGACTCCGCCCGCATCGCCGTGAGCCTCGCCCTCATCTCCCCGCTCGCCATGGGCATGGGCATGCCTTTCCCCCTGGGGCTGAGACTGCTGTCCGAGACGGCGCCCGACCTGATCCCCTGGGCCTGGGGCATCAACGCCTATCTCTCGGTCGTGGCGGCGGTGCTGGCCACCTTGCTCGCCGTGCACCTGGGCTTCTCGGCGGTGGTGGTGCTGGCGGTGCTGGGCTATCTCAGCGCAGGCATGCTCATGCCCATGCGCATGCGTTAAACCCAGATTTGTCATTAGGGCGCGCGATGATGGCGAGCCGTATGGCGAGCAGATTCGCGCACGGGCAACGAGCCCATGGTGGACCTCGAGGGCTAAGCGAACGGGCTTGATACTGCCGCCAGACGGAGGCCCTGGCGCGCGCAGGCCGTCGTGGCATGGCGATGGGGACAGGCTTCACACACTCCGAGGTGGTCTTCGTAGGCATTGGCCGGCCTAATGACAAATCTGGGTTAAATTGTCTCCCGACGAATCACCATGCCCGTCCACAACGCCGACATCGCCGCCATCTTCGAGGAGATCGCCGATCTGCTGGAGATCCAGGGGGCGAATCCGTTTCGGGTGCGCGCCTACCGCAACGCCGCGCGCACGGTGGGCGAGTATGGGCGCGATCTGGCCACACTCGTCGCCAAGGGCGAGCAGCTTCCCAAGCTGCCCGGCATCGGCGAGGACCTGGCGCGCAAGATCCACGAGATCGCCCGCACCGGCCGATCCGAATTCCTCGAGCGGCTGCACCGGCAGCTGCCGGAGACCATCACCGAACTGCTGCACCTGCCGGGACTGGGGCCGAAGAAGGTCAAGGCCCTGCATGACCAGCTCAAGGTGGACAGCCTCGATGACCTGCGCGCCGCCGCCCAGGCCGGGCGCATCCGCGCACTGCCCGGCTTCGGCGAGAAGACCGAACGGCACATCCTGGAGGCCCTCGCGCAGCGCGCCGACTCGGCACGGCGCTTCAAGCGGCCGGTGGCGGCCCAGTATGTCGAGGCCCTGGCCGCCGCCCTGCGTGCCGTGCCGGGGGTGACCAGGGTGGAGATCGCCGGCAGCTACCGTAGATGCCGCGAGACGGTGGGCGACATCGATCTCATCGCCACCGCTGCCGACAGCGCCCCGGTGATGGCGCGGCTGACCGGCTACGACGAGGTGGCCGAGGTCCTCTCCCAGGGCTCAACGCGCGCCTCGGTGGTGCTCAGGTGCGGTCTGCAGGTGGACCTGCGCGTGGTGCCCGAGTCGAGCTTTGGCGCGGCGCTCGCCTATTTCACCGGCGCCAAGGCGCACAACATCGTGCTCAGGAAGCGGGCCCAGGCGCGCGGGCTCAAGCTCAACGAATACGGTGTGTTCCGCGGCGAACGGCAGATCGCCGGCGACACGGAGGAATCGGTCTATGCCGCGCTGGGGCTGCCCTGGATCCCGCCCGAGCTCAGAGAAGACCGCGGCGAGGTGGAATGGGCCGAGCGCGGCCCGCTGCCGCGGCTCGTCAACCGTGCAGACTTGCGGGGCGACTTGCACTGCCACACCAAGGCGAGCGACGGCGCCAACACCCTGCGCGAGATGGCCGAGGCGGCCCGGGCCCGGGGGCTGGAATACCTGGCGATCACCGAGCACTCGCAGCGGCTCAGGATGGCGCGCGGCCTGGACAGCGCGCGGCTGCTCAAACAGATGGACGAGATCGACCGCCTGAACGGCGAGCTCGAGGGCATCGTGCTCCTCAAGGGCATCGAGGTCGACATCCTGGAGGACGGCCGGCTCGATCTGCCCGACGCCGTGCTGGGGCGGCTCGACCTCGTCGTCGGCGCCGTGCACAGCCACTTCGACCTGCCGCCGGCGAAGCAGACCGCACGGCTCATGCGGGCCATGGACCACCCGCACTTTACCCTGCTCGCCCACCCCACCACCCGCGAGCTCGACAAGCGAGCGCCGATGGAGGCCGACTGGCTGCGCATCATCCGCCATGCCCGCGCGCGCAGCTGCTATCTGGAACTGGACAGCCAGCCCGACCGCCTCGACCTCCTCGACACCTGGTGCCGCGTGGCCAAGGAGGAGGGGGTGCTGGTGGCCATAGACTCCGACGCCCATTCGGTGCATGACTTCGACGACCTCGAGTGGGGCGTCGGCCAGGCGCGACGCGGGTGGTTGAGCCCCGAGGACGTGCTCAACACCCGGCCGCTCGAGGCGCTGCGCCCGCTGCTCCGGCGCACCCGTGGCTGACCCTAGTGGCGTGCCATACGTACGGCGGGCATTGACAATTTGTGTACGCATCGGGGTGGCAGTGTGCACGAGGGCACAGCGCACCTCGACCCCCAAGCTCAGCCGCTCGTGAGCTGTCCCATCATCATGGCTGAGTGAATGTCGAGTTTTTTACACAGGTTGGTTGCAGTACGAGTGGGTCTCGGGAGCCGTTGCCCCACGCCTGCAGCCAATTTCAGGGCAGGGACAGCGCACGTCGTGACGGTGGACTGGACCATCACCACGACCAGTTATGTCAGCCGCCTCGCCGCGAGTGGTGGTCGTTGCCGATACGCGAGATGTCGGCCTCTGATGACCCTTAGAGTGGTTGCGTCATGAGGTGCGCCCGATTGCGCGAGAAGAAGCACGCGCGGCAATCGCTCCCTTGGTCAACGATGCCATCGAAGCGCTTGCGCGGTTCGGCATGCCATACATCAACGCGCTTCTCAAGCGCATTGCCTGACGAGCTGCTTGGAGTTCACAACCCTGAACAGCAGATGAACGTTGCAGAAGCCAATGTTGCAGCCAAGACCGTAGGCAAGGGGCGGTTCACGGTCCGCGCGGAGGTGTTGGTAGAAGAACGGCTCGAAGTCCCCCCGCTATCCTAGCCCCGATTCCGTTGTTGACATCCGAGCCGGGCCGCCTTGCACGGTCGTAGGGCCCGACTGCCAGATCGGTGCGCGTAGCGGTCTGACATGGCCATACTCCCTCGTACTGTAACGCCGGAGGATGGGTCTTATGTCACACCTCGAGCCTGATGCCCGGGCTTTCTGGGCTCGCATCGAAACCTGGGCCAGCAGGGCCGGCTGTCAAGCGACACCAGGAACTGACCCCCTGGCGACATCCGGAATTGACCCCTCAGGCGGGTTGATGAACTGAAATGGTTTCCGTCGAGCCGGGGTGCTGCCGCGGCAGCACTCCGGCTCGAC